>CAIOTD010000132.1 GCA_903861115.1 uncultured Burkholderiales bacterium | reverse complement strand
TTCAAGCACATTCAAGCGCAGCAAACGGCTGAACAAGAACCGGTGTATGTCGATCCGCGTTTTATTGAGTTGCCTAAAGCCAACGCTTTGGACGAGTAGTTTTCGCGTACATTTCTAGGTCCAAATCCAAAGACAACCCCCATCTTCTCTTCTTTCTCATCTCTATGACAAGCCAACAGAGCAGTCCTTTGGTCCCTGAGTTGCACAAGGTCAACTTGCTGGGCGATGAAGCATCCCTGAGCAAAGCGCGCTCTGCACTCAAAGATGCTCGCAGATGGGTGATCAAAGTCGGATCCAGTTTGGTCACCAATGAAGGGCGTGGCCTTGATGAGCAAGCCATTGGAGAGTGGTGCCGTCAAATGGCGATTCTCATCAAAGGCGATGCACAGTCCCCTCCCCGAGAGTTGATCATGGTCTCTTCAGGCGCGATCGCTGAAGGCATGAAGCGCTTGGGTTGGGCTGCACGCCCCAAAGCCATTCATGAGCTTCAAGCCGCCGCAGCCGTGGGGCAGATGGGCTTGGCGCATATTTACGAAACAAAACTCAGAGAAAACGGCTTGGGCAGTGCACAGGTCTTGCTCACCCATGCAGATTTGGCCGACCGAGAGCGCTATTTGAATGCCAAATCAACGCTTCTGACCTTGTTGAAAATGGGTGTTTTGCCCGTCATCAATGAAAACGACACCGTGGTCACCGATGAGATCAAGTTCGGTGACAACGACACCTTGGCGGCGCTGGTTGCCAATTTGGTTGAAGCCGATGCGCTGGTCATTTTGACGGATCAAAAGGGGCTCTTTGAGTCCGATCCAAGATCGAACCCACAAGCCAAATTCATTGAAGTGGCAAAAGCTTTGGACCCCAGTTTGGAGACCATGGCGGGAGGAGCGGGTTCAAGCATTGGAAAGGGTGGCATGATCACCAAGGTCTTGGCCGCGCAAAGGGCTGCAGGCTCTGGCGCCTCCACCGTGATCGCATGGGGTCGCGAGCCCGATGCCTTGCTTCGACTGGCCGGTGGTCAATCGCTGGGCACCTTGCTGTGGGCCAGCACCTTGAAACAACAAGCAAAAAAACAATGGATGGCCGACCATTTGCAAATGAAAGGCTCGCTCACCATCGATGAAGGCGCTTGCAAGCGACTCAAAGACACCGGCAGCAGCCTTCTGCCCATTGGCGTGCTTGACGTGGATGGGGAGTTCTCGCGCGGGGACGTCGTGATGATCAAAGACCCCCAGGGCCAAGAGGTCGCGCGGGGATTGGCCAATTACGCAGCGGCCGAGGCCAGGCTCTTGTGCAAAAAGCCCTCCAGTGAATTTGAGCGCTTGCTCGGTTATACGGGAGAGCCTGAAATGGTTCACCGAGACAACATGGTGCTGCTCAGAGGCTGAGCCCGTTGTGCGTCGCTCGGCCTCACAACTCCAAGCTGCTGTCGGGTGGCAACTCCATGTTTTTTGGTGTCGTGTAGGGCACGCGAAGGGCTTGTTTTGAAGGGGCCAATTCCATGCCTTCAGGGGACTCGGGCCTGTCGCTGGCTTGAAAGCTGGTCATGTCCAAAGAATGGCGTGTCAACTTGGGGCGAATGAGTCGATTTTTGAATTCAACACGTGGCAAAAAATTGGCCAACTCCGTCAAAGCCAACTCGTACACACCGCGCTTGAACTCCACCACCACATCCAATGGCACCCAGTAATCGTTCCAACGCCAAGCATCGAACTCGGGGTGATCGGTCGCTCGCAAGTTCAAGTGCCAGTCTTGTGCCACGAGTTGCAACAAAAACCAAATTTGTTTCTGTCCCTTGTAATGACCACGCGCATCTCGTCTAATATATCGATCTGGCACCTCATAGCGCAACCAATCTCGGGTTCTGGCAAGTATGCGCACGTGATCGGGCTGAAGACCCACCTCTTCATGCAACTCACGAAACATCGCCTGCTCGGGATTTTCACCCCGGTCGATACCGCCTTGGGGAAATTGCCAACTGTGAGAACGAAGGCGTTTACCCCAAAAAACCTGATTTTTTTGATTCACTAAGATGATGCCCACATTTGGCCTAAAGCCATCTCTGTCAAGCATAATCAACTCTCAATTTTTACAACTGAGTTCATTATGCACAGTCCTTTTGATGTTTCAAGGGGGTGGGTGCGCATTTTTCATAAAACTTTTCAGATTTATTTTTAATTTTTCCTTTTAAGAACGGACCCACTCTCTTATGAAAGCCTCCCAATTTTTCATCTCCACACTCAAAGAGGCGCCTGTTGACGCTGAAATCGCCTCCCACAAGCTCATGATAAGAGCTGGGATGATCAAGAAGTTGGGGGCAGGCATTTACAACTACATGCCCATGGGACTGAGGGTCATCAAGAAGGTCGAAGCCATTGTTCGCGAGGAGATGAACCGCGCGGGCGCCATTGAGTTGTCCATGCCTGTCGTGCAACCGGCTGAATTGTGGCAAGAGACGTCGCGTTTTGAAAAAATGGGCCCAGAGCTTTTAAGGATCAAAGATCGCCACGAGCGAGACTTCGTGATCCAACCCACCAGCGAGGAAGTGATCACCGACATTGCACGTCAAGAGCTCAAAAGTTACAAACAGCTGCCGAAAAATTTCTATCAAATTCAAACCAAATTCAGAGATGAGCGTCGCCCCAGATTTGGCTTGATGAGGGGGCGTGAATTTGTGATGAAAGATGCCTACAGTTTTGATAAAAGCAGTGAAGACGCCAAGGCAAGCTACCAGATCATGGCGCAGGCGTACCGTCGTATTTTTGATCGTTTTGGATTGCAGTACAGAGCCGTTTCTGCTGACTCGGGTGCCATCGGCGGGGACCTGAGCGAAGAGTTTCAAGTCATCGCTGCGACGGGTGAGGATGCCATCGTGTTTTGCGCGAACAGCGACTATGCGGCCAACATGGAGAAAGCCCAAAGTTTGCCCCCCGAAGGCCCGCGTGCCCAAGGGGTGGAGGTGCTTGAAAAGGTGTTCACCCCCGGCACGCAGACCTGTGAGGAGGTCAGTGCCTTTTTAAAGAAACCTTTGAACACAACCGTCAAATCGTTGGTCTGGGTCTTGGAGCCGGAACAAGAGGCCACGCCCGGCACGTCGAAGTCCCCCGCTCAAGCCCCCAAGGAACAACTGGTCTTGATTCTTTTGCGCGGCGACCACGCCTTGAATGAAGTGAAGCTTGGCAAAGTGCCCGGCATGAACGGCAACTTGAGATTGGCCCATGCAGAGGAGATTCAAGCCGCGTTTGGCTGTGTCCCAGGGTTCTTGGGGCCTGTGGGTCTGGATGTGCAAGCCAAGGGCATTCGATTGTTGGTCGACCGTGAGGTGGCGCTCATGTCCGACTGGGTGTGCGGTGCCAATGAGAAAGACCACCACCGGGTGGGGGTGAATTGGGCGCGCGACCTGCCCGAGCCCACAAACGAGCAGATCTTTGATCTCAGATGTGTCGTGGCGGGCGACTTGTCACCCGATGGTCAAGGACCCTTGAGCATTGAGCGCGGCATTGAAGTGGGACATATTTTTTATCTCGGGACCAAATACTCCAAGGCCATGAACGCCACCTTCTTGGATGAAAACGGCAAGCCCCAAGCCATGGAGATGGGTTGCTACGGCATTGGCGTCACGCGCTTGCCTGCGGCGGCCATTGAGCAAAACCACGATGAGCGAGGCATCATTTGGCCCGATGCCATTGCCCCCTTTGTGTTGGTGATTTGCCCCATCGGCGCCGATCGCAGTCAAGCGGTCAAAGACAAAGCGCAAGAGATTTACGATCTGGCGATGGCCCGAGGTTGGGATGTGATCTTGGACGACCGGGGCGAGCGTCCTGGGGTGATGTTTGCCGATTGGGAGTTGATCGGGGTGCCCCATCGCTTGGTCATTGGAGACCGAGGTCTAAAGGACGGGATGCTTGAGTACCAGCACCGAAGAGATGCGGCTCCTACGCAGGTGCAGGTGCAAGGTGTGATCGCGCACTTGGAGCGCGTGTTGGGTCACTAGACACCCGTTCCCCCTTGAAGCGCAGGCCTAAAACACGGCGGGTGTTTTAGGCCCATGGAGAAGCTTTGTCATGCGCCGTGCACCTCAGTGCCCTGGGGTTTTGAGCGCTCAGCCTTCAATCAATTGTTTGAGCTCGCCGCTGTCGAACATCTCCGTCATGATGTCTGAGCCCCCAATGAATTCACCTTTGATGTACAACTGTGGAATGGTGGGCCAATTGCTGTACGTTTTGATGCCTTGACGAATTTCAGGCTCATCGAGCACGTTGACGGTTTTGAGGTTTTTGACGTCAACGCCGCTGGCCTTGAGCAATTGAATGGCACGGCCAGAAAATCCACACATGGGGAAACTGGCGTTGCCCTTCATAAAGAGCAACACGTCGTTGCTTTTGACCAAGTCGTCAATTTGTTGATGTACGGGATCCATATCGGTGTCTACTCCATTCGGTGTGTAAGAAAGCCACTTGGAAGGGCGGCCTTGAAGAGGATGTGTTGGGGCTTATTATTTCATCTTTAGCCACTGTGCGCCAGTGCAGCGTTCGATGCCCGCAAGGTCATGGCGGGTTTGGGTGTTGCTAAAGCCCAAAGACGTCAAAATCTCGCGCACATCAGCCCCCTGATCGTGACCGTGTTCCAGCAACAACCAGGCCCCATCTTTGAGGTGGGACACCGACTGGGTGCAAATTTCAATCAGGTCGGACAGGCCCTCGTTTTGCGCCACCAAGGCTTCGCTGGGTTCGTGGTGCAAGCGTGCCAAGTGCGGGTCGTTGGGTGCAATGTAGGGGGGGTTGGAGACGATCAAATCAAAGGGCCCGAGCGCATCTTTGTCCTGCACGTGCTTGAAGGCGTCGAACCAGTGGCCATGAAGAAAGTTCAGATCAAGCGCCAAATCATGGGCGTTCTTTGTTGCAAGCTCAAGCGCTTCTTGGCTTTTGTCCAAGGCCCAAATGGAGCACGCAGGGCGGTTGGCTTTGAGTGCCAAGGCAATGGCGCCGCTCCCCGTGCCCATGTCCAGCACGTGGGCGCCCAGGCTGCTTGAGCCAGGCCCTGGGGCCTCAAGGCACTCAAGCGCCCAGTCCACCAAGGTCTCGGTGTCCGCTCGCGGGTCCAGCACCCGTGGGTCAACACTCAACCTCAGGCCATAAAATTCTTTGTAACCCGTGAGGTAGGACAAAGGCATGTGGTTCAAGCGGCTTTTGACATGGCGCTCAAAGTCGGCGTGCTCTTTTTCAGACAAATGCTCGTCGCCATGAGCGATCAGCCAAGCCCGTTGCTCACTTGAGCGACCCAATGCATGCAGCATCAGCAGCTGTCCTTCAAGCGCACTCAAGGCCGTCTGTTTGACCCCCTGCAAGGCTTGATCAATCGTTGGTGTCATGGCGTCTTGGGCTCCAAAAAGTCAAAGCCATGGCTGTCTTTACGCACTCAGGCCTCCAACTTCAAGCGCCTCCAATTGCTCGCTTTCACGGGCGTGCGTTAGGCTTTCAAGCACTTCACTTAAATCGCCTTCCATGATTTGCGACAGTTTATAGAGTGTGAGATTGATCCGGTGGTCGGTCAAGCGCCCCTGTGGGAAATTGTAGGTCCGGATGCGATCAGAGCGGTCCCCACTGCCGATCAGGCCTTTGCGAGTTGCCGCTTCCTTCAAGGATCTCTCTAAGCGGTCCTTTTCTTGTATGCGAGCGAGCAAGACCTGCATGGCTTTGGCTTTGTTTCTGTGCTGTGAGCGGTCATCTTGGCATTCGGCCACGATGCCCGTTGGCAAGTGGGTCACGCGAACGGCGGAGTCTGTTTTGTTGATGTGCTGGCCACCCGCGCCGGATGCACGGTAGGTGTCAATTCTCAAGTCAGCGGGATTGATCTCCACACTGGCATGGGGGTCGGGCTCGGGCATCACCGCCACGGTGCAAGCGCTGGTGTGAATGCGACCTTGAGACTCGGTGCTTGGAACACGCTGCACGCGGTGGCCGCCGGATTCAAACCTGAGGGCGCCATAAACGTTGGTGCCCTCAACCCTCAAGACCACTTCTTTGTAACCCCCCAATTCACTGGGCGAGTCGCTGATGAGTTCACAGCGCCAACCCACCCGCTCGCAATAGCGGGTGTACATCCTGAGCAAGTCGCCAGCGAAAAGAGCCGACTCGTCGCCCCCGGTGCCAGCTCTGATCTCCAGGTAAGCATGTCTGGCATCATCGGGATCTTTAGGTAAGAGCAGGCGCTGCAATTCGACCTCCAGCTGCTCGGTCTCTTTGTGCAGTTCAGTCAATTCCTCTTGGGCCATTTCAAGCATCTCTTGCGCCTCAGCGTTGGCGCCCTCCTTGAGTGTTTTTTGAAAGTCCTCAACCATTTTTTGTGAAGCGCTGATCTCCGACTGGCAACTTTGAAAGCGTTGCCAGCGAGAGGCGATCACGCTCACCTCGGCGTGTTCTCTTGAAAGGGCCATGAACTGCGTCATGTCTTTCATGATGTCTTCTCTGGAGAGCAAATAGTCCAACTCGGCGAGTCGTTGTGTAAAGCGCTCTAGTTGCGCGTGCATAAAGGGTTTCATGGGCAATCAAGTCGGCAAAAAGGGAAAAAGTGGCAATGTATTCAAAGTCTTGGAGGCCTCAGGGCCACTCAAGTCGTTGTGGACCCTCATGGGTTCAGTGGATGTGCACGCATGAAGCTTTGAGCAAGACGTCAAGTCCATGGGGTGGGACGACGAGAGGGGGGCGTGCGCTAAGGTCTAGGCAGCTAATGGGTCTGCTTTAAAAAGAAGTGCTCCACCGACTCCTTGGCGCGCTCTCTGAGGACGGGGTCACTGGCATTGAGTTGGGCCATGGCGCCGTGCAGCATCTTTTGTGACAGGCCCTTGGCCAAGCTCTCCAGCGCTTCATCCACACTTTGTCCTTTGGCGATGAGTTTCTTCACCTTTTGCAACTCCGCAGCTCGCCACTGCTCGGCTTGTGCATTGAGTTGCTGGATCACTGGGACAAAGCTTCTTTGATCCAACCATTTGACAAAACTTTGCACGCCCGCATCAATGATCAACTCGGCCTCAGCCACGGCCGCTTGTCGGTTGGCTTGAGCGGTTTGTACAACCCCCGACAAGTCGTCAACGGTGTACAAGTACACATCACTCAAGGATTTGACTTCGGGCTCAATGTCTCGCGGCACGGCCAAGTCGACCATGAACATCGGTCTGTTTCTTCGCCCTTTGAGGGCTCTTTCTACGGCGCCCAGGCCAATCAACGGCAAGGTGCTGGCCGTGCAACTGATCACGATATCGAATTCATGCAGTCGTTCGGGCAAGTCCGCCAGTCGCATGGCGTGCCCCTTGAATTGCTCGGCCAGTTTCTCGCCTCGTTCTTGCGTTCGGTTGGCGATGGTGATGGATTTGGGGGTTTTGGCGTTGAAATGGGTGGCACAAAGCTCAACCATCTCGCCAGCACCCACAAAAAGAACATGGACCTTGGAGAGGTCTTCAAAGAGTTGGCCCGCCAAGCGAACGGCGGCCGCGGCCATGCTGATGGAATGGGCGCCAATTTCTGTCGATGTGCGGACCTCTTTGGCCACGGAGAAGGAGCGTTGAAACAATTGGTGCAAGGTGGTGCCCAAGGCACCAACCTCAGAGGCCACTCGGACCGCATCCTTCATTTGCCCCAAAATTTGAGGCTCCCCCAAGACCATTGAATCCAGGCCGCTCGCGACCCGAAAGGCGTGCCTTGCAGCGCCAGCGTCTTGGAGGGTGTAGGTGTGTGCTTGCAAGATCTCTGGGGACACCCCGCCAGAATGGGCCAGCCACTGAAAAGTTTCAGCCAAGGCCAATTGATTGGCGGCACAATAGATTTCAGTGCGGTTGCAGGTCGATAAAATGGCCGCTTCGCCCTGCGACTTGATGATGCGCTGGAGTCCAGAGAGCACGGGGGGCATGTGTTCAATCGCAAAGGCAAATTTACCCCTCAAATCCAGAGGAGCTGTGTTGTGATTGAGGCCCAAAGCCCAGACTGCCATCTTTCGATTATAAAATTCAAGCATGACTTGGACAAGCCTTATCAACCACCTCTTGCATCTTTTCTCCCTCCCGGTGTGCCTGGGGCTGGGATTTGTGTTGTTTGAGGGGGGTAAACGAGTGTTCAGGGGTAGACAAAATACCACACCCCCATTGCCCTTGTATGCGTTGTCCCTCCTCCTTTTGGGCTTGGTGGCCCAATTGGCCTTGCTTTTTGCCATGCAAAAAGACGGTACAGTGCTCGGTTATGCATGGATTTGCCTCGTGATGGGGCTTGGACATTTCTGCTTGACCCGGGCTTGGAGGGTCGGTCGGGCTTGAGATGAGCACATTTTTTTGAGCTCAAAGATCAAAAACAATCACACAGGAAATAAAAGGTTTGAAGGCCTAGAGTAATATTAGGGTTCCCTCTAGTTCTCTTAGAGTCACAGACACAAACACCATATGAACGCACCCATCGCGCAGGAATTTTTGTTGACAGCGGCCCAAGAGGGTCCAAGGCTCAGAGAAATTCCCTATAACTACACGTCCTTCTCCGATCAAGAGATCGTGACCCGAGTGCTGGGCGAGCACAGTTGGTCCTTGCTTGAGAAACTTCGACAAGAGAGAAAAACGGGCCGTTCAGCACGCATGCTGTACGAAGTGCTGGGTGACATTTGGGTGGTTCAACGGAACCCCTACTTGCAAGACGATTTGCTCGACAATCCCAAGCGCCGACAATTGTTGGTGGATGCTTTGTACCATCGTTTGCATGAAATTGAGCAACGCAGAACGCCTGCCGATGACCCCATGCGAGACGCCTGGGTGCAAGAGTTGATGGGCGCGGCAAAGAAAGCCATTGAGCAGTTCAAAGAGCAGTTTGACTGTGTGCATGCCCTGCGCAAAAAAGCGCTCAAGGCCCTTAAAAAGCACACCCAGTCAGACAACATCAAATTTGATGGGCTCTCCAGGGTTTCCCATGTGACCGATGCCACCGATTGGCGCGTGGAGTACCCCTTTTTGGTGTTGACCCCTGACTCTGAGCGTGAGATGGCGGCCTTGGTCAAAGCTTGCATTGAGTTGTCCCTCACCATCGTACCCAGGGGGGGAGGGACGGGTTATACGGGAGGCGCCATTCCACTCACGTGGCGCAGTGTGGTGATCAACACCGAAAAACTCGAGACCTTGCATGCCTTGGAGCACGTGGTCTTACCCGGGCACACCCAAAGCACGCCAACGATTTGGTGTGAGGCGGGTGTTGTCACGCAGCGCGTGACCGATGCCGCGGAGGAGGCGGGCTTTGTCTTTGCCGTGGACCCAACCTCTGCCGAAGCCTCGTGCATCGGTGGCAACATTGCGATGAACGCGGGGGGCAAGAAAGCCGTTCTTTGGGGGACGGCTTTGGACAATTTGGCCAGTTGGAGGATGGTCACGCCTGATGCGCAGTGGCTGGAGGTCACTCGAATTGATCACAACTTGGGAAAAATTCACGACGCCGCTCTGGCTTGCTTTGAGTTGGCTTATTTTGAGGCCGATGGCACCACGTTGATTCGGCGTGAGCGGCTGGATATTCCTGGACACAAGTTCAGAAAAGAGGGCTTGGGCAAAGACGTGACCGACAAGTTCTTGAGTGGCTTGCCTGGTGTACAAAAAGAGGGGTGCGATGGCCTGATCACGAGTGCGCGCTTTGTGCTGCACAAGATGCCCGC
>CAIOTD010000131.1 GCA_903861115.1 uncultured Burkholderiales bacterium | reverse complement strand
GTTTTTTGGAAGTTAATTTTCCAAAAAATAAGAGATGGATTTCCAAATTTTACGAAAGTCTTGAGCGTGGACAAGACCCCACCTCACTGCCCCCGACTGATTGAATGGCGGATGGATCAGGCCATGCAAGATACGCCCCTTGTTCTTTGGTCAGGTCCTTGCCAAGTGGATAAAACCACGCTAGCCCGCCAATTGGCCAAATGGTCAAATGGTCAGGGAGGGGGTCTTCCGTCCATCACGCTGGGCGATCCACTTGCACTGCAGTCAGCAAGAGCCGATCCGGTGTGCATGGTCAGGCCTCTCAAGTCTTTGGGGTCAAAGAGGCCAGACTTTGCTGTGAGTCCATCAGGCACTCGGCATAAAAGTTGAGCTGATGGACTTGGGGGACGTGAGACCCAACGCTTTGAGTCCTGGGTACTTGCCACTCAAGATGTTGGGGATTTGCATGGACGCCACGTTGTCCAGGCTCATCAGGGTCTTGCCGGGCAAATGTTCCATGAAAAAAGCTTGTAACTTGGCCAAGGGCAGGGGCAAAGGCCAAACAGGGCGTTCATGGCCGACAAAGCGTCCAGCCAGGTGCACCAAGCCTTGGAGCGTGAAGACGTCGGGTCCACCGAGCTCAAAGATTTCAGGGTTTGACTCCCTGCCACTCAAGTGCTGCGTGCCTTGAATGCAAGCGACCATGGCGCTCACCACATCTTGGACCCAGATGGGCTGAAAGCGCGCATCGGCACAACCCAAGGGCACCACAGGAAATATCTTTTGAAGGCTTGCAAACAAGTTGATGAACTGGTCATCCGCACCAAAGATGACGCTTGGGCGAAGAATGCTCAAAGGCGTCTTTGACGCTTGGCAGATGCCAATGATCGCGTTTTCTGCTTCGCCTTTGCTTTTCAAATAAAGGGACGGGGCGCTTTTGAAGGCCTCGTGGTCCGCGCCCAAGGCACTCATTTGAAGGAAGTGAATGGGCCGCATGCGCGGGTCCGTCTGGCTCTCGCTGCTTGAGCCCTGATGGGCCTGGAGCTCAAAGTGCGCCGAATTGATCTTCGCGCAGGCCTTGGCGACTTGGCTTGCCAGTTGAACATGGGTGTGCTGAAACGCTTCAGCGCTGCCGTGCAAGATGGCCACCAAATTGATCACCACATCTTGGTCCTGAACCAAGGCTTGGAGCACTTTTTCATCGTACACATTGGCTTGCACCACGTCCACAAAGGGCAGCGTTTGAATGCTTCGGGCGGGCAATCGACGCGTCGGTACGGTGACACGGTATTGAAGACGGTTCAAGGCTTCACACAAGTGGTGCCCCACAAAGCCGGAACCACCGAGAACGAGTATTTTTTTCATGAGATCTTTGAAATGAGTGGGCAAAAAGAAAAAAGGACAATCAAGTGAAAGGGGAGGATGAGAAGAAATTTAGTCGAACAAAATGGATTCAACCCAGGCCAGCACATCGTCAACCCCCAAGGGCTGGGCCAACGGATTGCATCGAACCTGTCGAATTCGCGAGTCGAGAGAACTCAATGGATGACACTGCACGACACCTTGTGTGTTCTTTGCCGTTGAAAGGGTCAACGCCATGATGAACGATTTCAGCTCGGGCGCAGTCTGTCGGCCATCCACCCCTCTCAAAACCAAGGATGATCATTTCAGCGAACCCATCAGACGGTTGACAAGGCTTGCATCAAGGTGCGGCGGCGGTCTTTTTTGGCCGATCCGTTGAAGCTCAACGGGGTGTCCTTCACGCAAGTTGTTTTGTTCTATGAAGACTTTTGGAGCCGTCATCACGAACGTGCCACGGGTCTTCTCAAAGTTAGAGGGCTATCAACGCCCAAGGACTCAAAACATCCTGCTTCAGTATAACGATGCGTTGTGTGCTGTCAAGTTGCTTGATGCATTAAAAAAGCCCAAGACCGAAGTCTTGGGCTTTGAGGATTTCTCCTGGGGTCTTTGAAGAGCCCCAAGATTTTTGAAACCCTGGGTCTCTTCAAGAGACGATGGGGATTACATGCCCATGTCGCCCATGCCGCCCATACCACCCATGCCGCCGCCAGGCATGGCGGGTGCGTCGTCTTTGGGTGTTTCAGCAATCATGCACTCTGTGGTCAACATCAAAGAGGCCACAGACGCAGCGTTTTGAAGCGCTGTGCGTGTCACTTTGGTGGGATCCAAAATACCCATTTCGATCATGTCGCCATAGGTGTGGTTGGCTGCGTTACAGCCGTAGTTGCCTTTACCGGCCAATACAGCATGGACCCCCACGCTGGGCTCGCCGCCTGCGTTGTAGACGATTTCGCGCAAGGGGGACTCAACGGCTTTCAAGACCAATTTGATACCAGCTTCTTGATCGGCGTTGTCGCCTTTGATCACACCAGCGGCTTGACGTGCACGCAAGAGTGCAACACCACCACCGGCCACGATGCCTTCTTCAACCGCTGCACGGGTTGCGTGCAATGCGTCTTCAACGCGGGCTTTCTTCTCTTTCATTTCGACTTCAGTCGCAGCGCCGACCTTGATCACTGCAACACCGCCAGCCAACTTGGCCACGCGCTCTTGGAGTTTTTCACGGTCGTAGTCGCTGGTGGCTTCTTCGATTTGGATGCGAACTTGTTTGACACGGGCTTCGATGTCGGCAGAGGCACCTGAGCCATCAATGATGGTGGTGTTTTCTTTGCCCACTTCAACGCGTGCAGCTTGTCCGAGGTCGGCCAAGGTCACTTTCTCAAGTGTCAAGCCCACTTCTTCAGCGATCACTTTACCGCCTGTCAAAATGGCGATGTCTTCAAGCATGGCTTTGCGACGGTCTCCAAAGCCAGGGGCTTTGACGGCGACCACTTTCAAAATGCCACGGATGGTGTTGACCACCAAGGTTGCAAGGGCTTCGCCTTCAACTTCTTCGGCAATGATCAACAAGGGACGACCCGCTTTGGCCACTTGCTCCAAGGTGGGCAGGAGGTCACGGATGTTGCTGATTTTCTTGTCGAACAAGAGAACAAAGGGGTTCTCAAGCAAAGCGACTTGTTTGTCAGGGTTGTTGATGAAGTAAGGTGAGAGGTAGCCGCGGTCAAACTGCATGCCTTCAACCACGTCGAGTTCGTTGTTCAAAGACTTGCCGTCTTCAACGGTGATCACGCCTTCTTTGCCCACTTTGTCCATGGCGTTGGCGATGATCTCACCAATGCTGTGGTCGCTGTTGGCAGAAATTGAACCGACTTGAGCGATTTCTTTAGAGGTTGTAGTGGCCTTGGTGGCTTTTTTCAACTCTTCAACCAAAGCCGTCACGGCCTTGTCGATGCCGCGCTTCAAATCCATGGGATTCATGCCAGCGGCAACATACTTCATGCCTTCGCGAACGATGGACTGAGCCAAAACGGTTGCGGTCGTTGTACCGTCACCCGCGTTGTCGCTGGTTTTAGACGCCACTTCCTTGACCATTTGTGCGCCCATGTTTTGGAGCTTGTCTTTGAGTTCAATCTCTTTGGCGACAGAGACACCGTCTTTGGTGACCGTTGGGGCACCAAAGGATCTCTCGAGCACCACGTTGCGGCCTTTGGGGCCGAGGGTGACTTTAACTGCGTTGGCGAGGATGTTCACACCCTCAACCATGCGTGCGCGGGCTTCGCCGCCAAAAATTACGTCTTTTGCTGCCATGTGAATAGCTCCTTCAATACTTATTTAAAAAATTACTTCTCAACCACTGCGAAGAGGTCTTCTTCTTTCATGACGAGCAACTCTTCGCCGTCAACTTTGACGGTTTGGCCGCTGTATTTGCCAAACAGAACTTTGTCGCCGACTTTCACGCCAACGGCAACCAAGTCGCCTTTGTCGTTTTTCTTGCCAGGACCCACGGCCAAAATTTCGCCTTGATCAGGCTTTTCAGCTGCGTTGTCAGGAATGACGATACCTGAGGCTGTCTTTGTTTCTTGTTCTAAACGCTTGACGATCACGCGATCGTGCAGAGGACGTAGTTTCATTGCATCTCCAAAAGAATACTAAAAGGTTAAAAATGTTGGATAAACATGGGTTTATCTGCCATTCAATCGCTAAATGTTGCCATACATATTGTTAGCACTCACTTTAGTCGAGTGCTAATTATAGGGGCTTAATTTTAAATTTCAAGGCCCATTGGAAGAAGATTTTGAGTTCAATGCAGTCCACCTTGTTCATGCCTTTTCAAAACGTCTTGACGCTCCCAAGGTATTATTCGTCCTCAGTCTTCGACACCACTGATAGCAGGGACTGTCCTTGAGGAATTTTCATGGCGATCTTGAAGCACTGCATGTCTTGCTTTTCTTAAAAAGAACATTAAAGTAAGCGGTAGGAATATTTTTATGAATTCCTACTAGATGGGTGATCGATGTCTGAAGTCAAGCTCAGGGAAAAAGGCCAAGTCAATTCATACTGACCAATGACGCGGGTTTTTCACCGGGTAAAGAGATTCAAATCATCAATCTGCAAGACCTGCTGATCTGAAAAGCCAAACCCTTTGTTGTGGGTCTATTTAAAATACATTGATCATGAATTAATTGATATAATAATGTCAATTAATAGCATATATTTCAATTTAAAGAATACTCTGATGTCATTTGAAGGACCGCTAAATTTTTTGCTTCCTGAAGACTTGGCTGCGCAAATGGGTCAGCGTGCTCAAGCTCGTCGCTTGGCAGCCAACCTCAGCAGAAAAACCTTGTCTTTGAGGTCAGGGGTGCCAGCGTCGACTTTAAGGAAATTTGAAACCTCTGGAGCGATTGGCTTGGTGTCTCTCTTGCAGGTGGCCCAAGCCTTGGAATGTTTGGACGAATTCACCCAGGTGTTTGCGCCAAAAAGCATCAAAAGCATTGAAGACTTTGTGGCGCCTGTGCGGCAAAGGGGCACTCGATGATCACCCATCTGAGGGTTTTTTATGGTCTGCGTTGTGTGGGACAGTTGGCACAAAACACCCTAGGTCAAATCTTTTTTCAGTACGAGCCCTCCTGGCTCAAAGAGGGTTTTAATTTGGCGCCGGCTTCGATGCCCTTTGATGCTTTTGCGCACCCTG
>CAIOTD010000130.1 GCA_903861115.1 uncultured Burkholderiales bacterium | reverse complement strand
CATCAAGGACTTGCAGCAAGATGTTAAAGACATCGGGGTGTGCTTTTTCAACTTCATCGAGCAAAATGACGGAATAAGGTTTTCTGCGAACCGCCTCCGTGAGGTAGCCCCCTTCATCATAGCCAACATAACCGGGAGGCGCACCGATCAGGCGACTGACGGAATGCTTCTCCATGAACTCACTCATGTCGATGCGAATCAGGTGATCTTCGCTGTCAAACATGAAGCCCGCCAGCGCTTTGCACAATTCTGTTTTGCCAACACCCGTTGGTCCAAGAAACAAAAATGAGCCCGTCGGTCTATTGGGATCCCCAAGTCCGGCTCTGGAGCGGCGGATAGCATTTGCAACGGCCGAAATCGCCTCTTCTTGGGCAACAACCCTTTGGTGCAGGAAGCTCTCCATTTTTAGCAACTTGTCTCTCTCGCCTTGCATGAGCTTGGACACAGGGATGCCCGTGGCGCGCGCCACCACCTCGGCAATCTCCTCCGCACCGACTTGAGTTCTTAACAAACGGTGTTTTTTACCATCCTCGGATTGGTGCGCAAGACTTTCTTTTGCATTGGCCTCTTTGAGCCGCTTTTCCAGCTCCGGCAATTTACCGTACTGCAACTCAGCGACTTGGTCAAACTGTCCTTTTCTTGTGAACTCTTCAATTTGAAAACGAATTCGATCAATTTCTTCCTTGATCAATGCCCCGCCTTGGGCAGAGGCTTTTTCGCTTCTCCAAATTTCCTCTAAATCGGCCAACTCTTTCTCTAATTTTTGCATTTCCTCCTCTAAAAGGAGCAGTCTCTTTTTAGAGGCCTCATCGGTTTCTTTCTTCACCGCCTCACGCTCAATTTTTAATTGAATGAGCCGGCGGTCCAACTTGTCCATCACCTCGGGCTTGGAGTCGATCTCAATTTTAATTTTCGCTGCGGCCTCATCAATCAAATCAATGGCCTTGTCGGGTAAAAAACGGTCCGTGATGTAGCGATGCGATAACTCGGCAGCCGCAACAATGGCAGGATCGGTAATTTCCACGCCATGGTGCACTTCGTATTTTTCTTGCAAGCCTCGCAAAATTGCAATGGTGGCCTCGACACTGGGCTCACCCACAATGATTTTTTGGAAGCGCCTTTCAAGCGCCGCATCCTTTTCAATGAATTTTCTGTATTCATCCAGCGTGGTCGCTCCCACACAATGCAACTCTCCCCGCGCCAAAGCGGGCTTGAGCATATTGCCGGCATCCATCGCACCCTCGGCCTTTCCTGCGCCTACCATGGTATGGAGCTCGTCAATGAAAACGATGGTTTGCCCTTCATCTTTGGCCAACTCGTTCAAAACAGTTTTTAAACGCTCCTCAAACTCGCCTCGAAATTTTGCGCCAGCCAACAAAGCGGCCATGTCCAAGGAGAGTACACGCTTGCCTTTTAAAGAGTCAGGGACTTCGCCAGCCACGATGCGCTGCGCCAAGCCCTCAACGATTGCGGTCTTACCAACACCGGGCTCACCAATCAGCACAGGATTGTTTTTTGTTCTTCTTTGCAAAACTTGTATTGCACGGCGAATTTCGTCATCGCGGCCAATGACTGGATCTAATTTTCCTTTTCGTGCACGCTCTGTCAAATCAACACAATACTTCTGAAGCGCTTCACGCTGCCCCTCAGAGTTGGCCGACTGAACACTCTCGCCCCCCCTAATGGCCTTGATTGCCACGTCCAAGGAGACCTTGCTCAAGCCGTGATCGCGGCAGATTTGAGCACAATCGCTTTTGTAATCAGCCAAAACGAAGAAAAACAACTCGCTTGCAACGAACTGGTCCCCACGCTTCATGGACTCTTTCTCAGCCAATTGCAATAAAGTCACCACCTCCCGGCCCACTTGAACTTGCTCACTGGATTGCGTTTTAGGCAAACGCTCAAGCAAGGCTGAAACGCCTTTTGAAAGGGCTTTGGTGTCCACGCCTGCTCGCTGCAGCAAGGGCGTGACGCTGTCATGCTGCTCAAGCAAGGACAACACCAAATGGGCGCATTCGATGGATGCGTTGTCGTGTTTGAGCGCCAAGGACTGCGCATCGGCCAACGCTTCTTGCAATTTAGTCGTGAGTTTATCTATACGCATGGCTTTTACTCTTTTTTTGATTAATAATAAGGTTCAATTACCGTTACAAATGAGGCTGGTTCACCCATTTTCAAGGGGGGAGCTTCACAAAGTTTGTGCGCTTGCGTACGGTCTAACACTTAAAACACTGGCCTCATGACAAATATTCATCAAATCAGCATCGATCACGATCCTTTAGAGGATCGTGTTTTGGTGCGCATGAATACGCAAAACAAAGAGTTGGTTGAAATTTGGCTCACAAGAAAGATCTCCCTTCAACTCTTGCCAGCCTTAGAGAAGTTGAATGTGGAGCTGCTCAATCGTCAAAAGGACATGAATCGCCCCCTCCATGATGAACACAGCAAACACCTCATGGCCGACTTGATCCATCAACAAGCGCTTGATAACTCAAATTTTTCGACGCCTTTTGAGCTGCTCAAAGACCCCCTCACTGGTCCACGTCCGCTCTTGGTCACCCACCTTCAAGCCACGCTGTTGGACAACGCTGGATTGAAGTTGGACTTGAGTGAAAAACTCAGTGACAACGAGAGACTGCTTGAACTTACCTTGGACAAAGACTTGCTCCAAGGGTTTAAGCATTTGCTCACCAAAGCCGTCGAGAACTCGGAGTGGAAAGTACCTGGCGAGCCCACTAGTCGTCAAGAGGGCACCTATGGTGCAGATGTTTTAGAGGGCTGGACATCCAACAGCGGCTATCTCAACTGATACGCCCGCCAAGTGGGTTCGAGCTCAGGCAGCATTGCAAGAATCGATGCCCCACTTTGCCAAAGCTTGATCATCAGACACACGCGCATCCACCCAATGTGAGCCATGGGCCGTGGTCTCTTTTTTCCAAAAAGGGGCCTGCGTTTTGAGGTAATCCATCAAAAACTCGCACGCCTTAAAACTCTCACCTCTGTGCGCAGAGGTCACAGCCACCAAAACTATTTGATCCTCAACTTTGAGCTCCCCAACGCGGTGCACAACGCGTGCCCCCCAAATGTCAAAGCGCTCACGCGCAAGTGACATCATTTTTTCAATGGACCGCTCGGTCATCCCAGGATAGTGCTCTAGCGCCAAAGCGGTGACATCCTCACCGCTGGCTTGCGCTCTGACTGTCCCGACAAAGCTGCACACCGCACCCACACGGTGATCTCCTTGGCGAAGTTTGGCAACTTCTTGGGAAAGATCAAAGTCTTCAATTTGAATAGAAACCGAATAACTCAAAACTTTTAGCCTCCGGTCACGGGTGGGAAGAACGCAATTTCATCGTTCTCTTTGATCAAAGCCTCTGAGCTGACCAACTCCTGATTCAACGCCACTCGAATGGCTTTACCAAGTGCCAAAGATTGAGCGTAGGGCTCTCCCATGGATATCAAGGCGACCCTTAAAGACTCAATGGTACTGGCACTGGTTTCAAAGTGCTCTTCGCTTCGCCCCATGGACTCGCGAATAGAAGCAAAATATTTGATGTTGATTTTCATTTAAAAATGTAAAGGCTAAGAGAGCAGCTCCGCGAAGGGCAAGTAAGTGACCCAGTCGCCATGCTTGATCGTCTGTCCAGATGGATTGTCAATCAAGCCATCACCCCAAACACAAGAAGTCAAAACCCCTGAGCTTTGATTCTTGAAAATATCCAGTCCGCCACGATCATTCCTTTTGACGCGCAAAAACTCTCTTCTTGGGTCTGCTTTGGGCAAATCAAAATGAGCAGGCAAGGACTGTACCTGCGGCAACACAAGGCTTGCATTTTGAAGCGCCAACAAAAAGGGACGCACCAAAACCAAGAAGGTGACAAAGCTTGAAACAGGGTTGCCAGGCAAACCCATGAAGTGTGTTTTTGTCCCGCCCGGCGAACTTGCATCGATATGACCCAGCGCGAATGGTTTTCCAGGCTTCATCGATAGCGACCACAAATTCAATGCGCCCAAGGCCTGAACACTGGGTTTGACGTGATCCTCTTCACCCACAGATACACCGCCACTCGTTAAAATCAAATCATGACCTTGAGCGGCAAAAGACAACGCATCCAGGGTCGCGTCTCGATCATCGGGCACGTTACCCAGATCGGTCACGTCACACCCCAGACGAATCAACAGTGCGCGAAGAAAGAAACGGTTTGAGTTATATATCGCCCCAGGCTTCATGTCGTTTGGAGCTGTGTCGCCAGGCATGACGAGTTCATCACCCGTTGAGAACAAGGCAACACGGGGCTTCTTGGCCACAAGCAATTTGGCTTGACCAATGCTGGCCGCCAAGCCCAAGGATGCAGGATTCAAACGCACGCCGGCCTTTAGAACCACGTCGCCCAGCTTGACGTCCTCCCCCTGTTTTCTGATCCATTGTCCTTTGGAGACAGGTCCTTGAGGCCTGAGTCGATCGCCCACCAATTCACAGGCCTCTTGCATCAAAACAGCATCTGCACCCTCAGGCACCCACGCACCCGTAAAAATACGTGCTGCTTGTCCAGCCAAAAGGGGTTGACCCGTTGTACCTGCAGGAATGCGCTGAGTCACCTCAAGCGTCGTGTTCACATCCAGCAAATCGGCAGACCTCAAAGCGTAACCATCCATGGCGCTGTTGTCTCTTGCGGGCACATCCAAGGGAGACATCAAATCCGTCATAAGCACTCGGGCGTCTGCCTCAAACGTCGACACCTCCTCAGCCTTCATGGGTGCCTCACGTGCCTGAGAGATCACAACCTCCAAAGCCGACTCTAAGCTCATCAATGGGCTTTTCTTCATGAAAGAACACCTTGTTGGTGATTTGGGAAAAAATTCAATGCATTCATAGATGGTGAGCGAGCCTTCGGTGTCAAATCATTGGCAAGTGTGAACAAAGACGCTAGCAATCTTTTGCGCTTTGGGCTTCGCTTAACGCGCCCAAAGGCCCAAGCCCCAAAGCCTCACTTCACATTTTCCAATAAAAAATCTTTGATTTTTTGTACATTTGCAGGCATCAACACCACACGCTTTGGCAAAGCCTCAATGCCTTCAAAGGCTTGGGGTCGAGACGGCTCAATGCCCAAGGCTTGAGTGATGGTGGACGCAAATTTGATCGGCAAAGCGGTCTCTAAAACAACAATGGCTTCGTCTTGATGTGTACACTCTTTGGCCACTTTCAAGCCATCGGCAGTATGAGGGTCGATGATTTCTTGGTATTTTTGATACACATCTTTGATGGTATCGAGTCTGTTTTGATGCGTGCTAGAGCCACTGGTAAAGCCAAATTTTTCTCGAATTGACTTGAAGCGCGGATCAGCACTTAAATCAAAGTAACCTTGTGCATCGATATCGGTCGAAAAAAGCTTGTTCGTCAAAGCGCCATCTCGATCCAACAAATCAAAAATAAATCGCTCAAAGTTACTGGCTTTGGAAATATCCATGGATGGACTAGAAGTCTCATGCGTATCTGTACTGGATCTCACTCGGTACACGCCGGTCTTAAAAAACTCATCCAACACATTGTTTTCATTGGTGGCAACTACCAATTGATGAAGTGGTAGTCCCATCATGCGCGCAACGTGTGCAGCACACACATTGCCAAAGTTGCCACTGGGGACCGCAAAACTGATGCGGCTCTTTTGACTCATTTTTCTTGCCTGGAAATACCCCGCGAAATAATAAACCACCTGAGCCAATAGCCTTGCCCAGTTGATGGAATTAACGGTCCCAATTTTTAATTGCTTTTTAAAGGGCAAGTCATTGGATACCGCTTTGACAATGTCTTGGCAGTCATCAAATACGCCTTCGATCGCAATATTGAAAATATTGTCATCAAGCAAGCTAAACATTTGCGCTTGCTGAAACGGGCTCATTCTTCCATGAGGACTGGTCATGAAGACCCGGATTCCTTTTTTTCCTCGCATGGCGTATTCGGCCGCACTGCCTGTGTCCCCAGAGGTGGCACCTAATATATTGAGCTCTTGGCCTTTTCTATTTAACTCGTACTCAAACAAATTGCCAAGCAACTGCATGGCCATGTCTTTGAACGCCAAGGTGGGACCATTTGACAGGGCTTGAATAAAGAGACCATCATCCAAAGCCCTGACAGGTGCAATTTCTTGGGTACCAAAAGTTTTCTGCGTGTAGGTCTTTTCACACAAATTTTTGAGGTCTTGGCTAGGAATGTCATCGATGAAGAGACTCAAAATATTAAACGCCAATGCAGCATAGCCTTCTTGAAAGAACACCCCTTCAAGTCTCTTAAGCTCTTGTGCATTGATTTGCGGATAACTCTCAGGCAAATAAAGGCCTCCATCGGGCGCCAAGCCTTCAAGCAAAATATCACAAAAGGATCTCTTTTGGGGCAAGCCCCTGGTCGACAAATACTTCATCAGCTGAGTTCTTCTTTTCTAATACGAACAATGGGCGCCAAAATGGAGGACAGTTTTTGGATCTCGGCAATGGCGTGATTCATGTCTTTTTCCACACAGTTGTGTGTCAAGATGATCAAATCCGTTTGACTTTCGCCTTCGCTTGCAGCACGCTGCAAGACCGCATCGATGCTGATATCGCATTGAGCAAGGAGACCCGTGACTTTGGCCAAAACGCCGGCTTGATCGGCCACACGCAAGCGCAAGTAATAACTGGTCACCACAGAAGACATGTCCAAAATGGGATCATCCCCCATTTGATCGGATTGGAAGGCCAAAGGCGGTACCCGGTGTGAGGGATCTGCACTTTGCATGCGAGCCATATCGACCAAATCTGCAATGACCGCACTGGCTGTGGGTTCGCTGCCTGCTCCCTTGCCATAATAAAGCGTTGTCCCAACTGCATCTGCGTGGACCATCACCGCATTCATGGCACCTTCAACGTTGGCAATCAAACATTTGCTAGGCACCAAACACGGATGAACTCGAAGTTCAATGCCGTTTTTGACGCGCTTAGAAATACCCAGCAACTTCAAACGGTATCCCATTTGTTCAGCATAACGAATATCTTGTCCCTGAAGCTTGGTAATGCCTTCAACATAGGCTCGGTCAAACTGTACTTCAATGCCATAGGCCAACGCGGCCATGATCGTTGCCTTGTGGGCTGCATCAATGCCTTCAATGTCAAACGTAGGATCGGCCTCTGCGTAACCCAAAGCTTGGGCTTGGGCCAAGACAGCTTCAAATGAAAGTCCCTTGTCACGCATTTCAGAGAGAATGAAATTGGTCGTCCCGTTGATGATCCCTGCAATCCACTGTATGCGATTGGCCGTTAGGCCTTCTCGAAGGGCCTTGATGATGGGAATACCGCCTGCAACAGCGGCCTCAAATGAAACCATCACACCTTTTTGTTTTGCCGCCGCAAAAATCTCCGTGCCATGCACTGCAATCAAGGCCTTGTTGGCAGTCACCACGTGTTTGCCCGCGGCAATGGCCTTCAGGATCAGTTCTTTTGCAATGCCATATCCGCCAATGAGCTCGACCACCACATCGACTTGTGGGTTGTCAATGATGTCTTGGCCGTTTGCAACAACTTGCACATCTGCACCCACAATCTCACGTGCACGGGCCACGTCTAAGTCAGCAACCATGATGATTTCAATCCCACGCCCAGCGCGCCTGGCAATCTCTTCTTGGTTTCTTTTTAAAACCTCAAACGTTCCTCTTCCAACGGTGCCGATGCCTAAAAGGCCAACTTTGATACTTTTCATTTTGCTTTATTGTGTCGATAGAGTTCTAAAAATTTCGCGATTCGATTGATTGCAACCCTTAAATCATCTTCGTGGGGCAAAAAGACAATGCGAAAATGGTCTGTGCGCGGCCAATTGAATCCAGAGCCTTGGACCAACAGCACTTTGGTCTCTTGAAGCATCTCGTTGATAAAGTCTTGATCGTTTTCAATTGGATACATTTTGGGATCCAACTTTGGAAACATGTACAAAGCTGCACTGGGCTTGACACAAGTCACACCCGGTATGGCCGTAATCAGCTCATACGCTAAATCTCTTTGCCGCTTTAAACGCCCGCCCTCTTTGACCAAGTCCTGAATGCTTTGATAACCACCCAAGGCCGTTTGAATCGCCCATTGGCCTGGTACATTGGCACACAAACGCATTGAGGAAAGCATGTTCAAGCCCTCGATGTAATCTTTGGCTGACTTTTTGTCTCCCGAGACGACCATCCAGCCCGCACGGTAACCACACGAGCGGTAGCTTTTTGACAAGGAGTTGAAGGTGAGCGTCAAAACGTCATCCGACAAAGATCCCATCGCCGTGTGTTTGACATCATCGTACAAAACTTTGTCGTAGACTTCGTCAGCAAAAATCACCAAATCGTGCTCTCTGGCCAACTCAATGATGCCCAGCAGCAATTCATTGGAATAAAGTGCTCCCGTTGGGTTGTTGGGATTGATGACCACAATCCCTTTTGTATTGGGTGTGATCTTGGACCGGATGTCTTTCAAGTCAGGCATCCAACCGTTTTGTTCATCGCACATGTAATGAACAGGCGTTCCTCCCGACAAACTGACCGCAGCAGTCCACAGTGGATAGTCAGGGGCAGGGAGCAGCATCTCATCGCCATCATTGAGCAAAGCATTGGTTGCCATGACAATCAACTCACTCGCCCCGTTGCCCAAATAGATATCGTCCAGCAAAACGCCCGCAATGCCCTGCTGTTGGGTGTAATGCATGACGGCTTTTCTGGCGGCAAAAATACCCTTGCTGTCGGAGTAAGCGGCAGCATTGGGCAAATTTCTGATCATGTCTTGCTGGATCTCCTCGGGGGCATCGAAACCAAAAACAGCCAAATTGCCGATGTTGAGTTTGATGATTTTGTGCCCCTCCTCCTCCATTTGACGCGCGCGGTCAAGCACAGGACCTCGGATGTCATAACAGACGTTGGCCAACTTATTGGATTTGTATACAGCTTTCAAAGTCCCTCCTTTGGGGTCTTTTGTGATGAAAACCTATAATTTGAACACATAATTGCCCTCTTTAGCTCAAAACACCATGAAACTTCAACCCGACCAAATGGACGTTCAAGCCGTGACGGCGTATTCCAAGGATTGGATCGCGATCAATGGTGAAAAACACTTTGAATCCCTGCTGATCAGCTCAGAGGGCCAAAGGGATCCCTTGGGCCTCCTTAAACCCGAACATCTGACAACTTCGCATTTGGAGCAGTTGATTGAATTGAAAGGCAAAGGCATCGAGCTCGTGCTCTTAGGAAGCGGTCAAAAATTGAAATTTCTGCCAAAACAATGGCTGACCGCATTCCACAACGCCAAGCTGGGCTTTGAGACCATGGACACGCCAGCGGCCTGCAGGACTTACAACATCTTGGCAGGAGAAGGCCGAAAGGTCGCCGCGCTTTTATTGATCGAGCCACCCACGGCATGATCCAAACCCAATCGCTCAGAATAAGGGTAAACCCTTATTTTTCAATGAATTCAATGCCCATTCGAACGACTCGAAGTCTCGAAGACCCCACCGATCGTGAGCATTTAAATAAGAGTTTCTGGGCTATCTCGAGGGGGATTTTCAAGCTAAAATAGGGGGTTGCCGTTTTTTAAAGCGGCCCCTTTGTTACATTGGACAAGTAGATCTATGGCGATTGTTATAAACAAACCCCTTCCCGAATTTGAAGCAAACGCCACTGGGGGCGTGAAAGTAACAAATCACACCCATGTCGGTAAAACCGTGGTTCTTTATTTTTATCCCAAGGATAATACCCCAGGTTGCACCACAGAGGCGATGCAATTCAGGGATAAATACAAAGACTTTACAAAGGCTGGCGCTGTTGTCTTTGGCGTGTCCAGAGACAACATGAAGTCACATGACGATTTCAAAACAAAATTGGAACTCCCCTTTGAGCTGATTGCTGACACTGAAGAAAAAATGTGCCACATGTTTGGTGTTGTGAAGAACAAGATCATGTATGGCAAAAAGGTCAAAGGCATTGAAAGAAGCACCTTTTTAATCGGCGCTGATGGCCTGTTAAAGGAAGAATGGCGTGGACTGAAAGTACCGGGTCATGTCGATGAGGTCCTAAAAGCGGTCAAAGCCCTAAAAAAACCCGCAACGTCTGCCGCTTAAATCACAATTATTGTCATTTGATTGGGTTATGATGTTCTCATGAACATTGGTCAATTGTCTTTCTCGCTTTTGGGTTCGAAGTCCTTTGATACAGCCGCCTGGCTTGCCTGGCGGCTTTTTCATTTGTCCACTTGATTTTTAAGTTCCCCCGTAAACTTGCCCAAAACTGCCTTTCCTTTTAAATCATCCATCAACACTTTCAATACAAGCACATGCCACTGCCACCCGCTCCATCCAAACGCGCCAGCCTCTTAGGGCAAGAAGTCTTTGAATCCCCCAGCAGTGCAAAACCACTCAAAAAACAAGCTTCTCCGATCAGTCCACCGCCCGCTCATGACAAGCCGATGGACTCTAAAGTGCAAAATCCAAAGCTCAGTGAGTTGCCTCTAGACAAAGACCATGAGCAGCTCAAAAATTACCGAGCAAGCAAAGTAGAGTACAAAAAGCCAGCACCCTCTCCTAAACCCCGGTCCACAAAGAGGAGCTCCTCCGGTTTGAGCAAATTGTTCGTTCTCGATACCAACGTGCTCATGCATGACCCCATGTGTCTCTTTAGGTTTGAAGAGCATGACATCTTCTTGCCCATGATCGTCCTCGAAGAGCTTGATGGACACAAGAAAGGCATGACCGAGGTTGCACGCAATGCTCGCCAAACCAGCAGATCCTTGGATGCTTTGGCCGCTTCCAACGAAGCGGAAATGACCAAAGGCCTTTTGCTCAACAGCACAGGACACAAACACGTCAGTGGTAAGTTGTTCTTCCAAACCGAGCCCCTTGACATCAGCTTGCCGATCAGCCTTCCTCAAGGTAAAGCGGATAACCAGATCCTAGGTGTTGTTCAAGCACTTAAAAACAAACACCTCTCTAGAGAGGTCGTCTTGGTCTCCAAAGACATCAACATGCGCGTCAAGGCCAGAGCCTTGGGTCTCGCAGCAGAGGACTATCAAAATGATAAGACCTTAGAAGATGGTGATCTTTTATACAGCGGCTGGCTGTCTTTGCCCTCAGACTTTTGGGTCAAAAATGGCAAGACCGTGGAGAGCTGGCAATCTGGCAGCCACACCTACTACAGAATCAGCGGTCCCATTGTGCCCAGTTTGCACATCAATCAATTCGTTTATTTTGAATCACCCGGCGAACCTAGTCTGTATGCTCGCGTGACAGAAATCCGAGGAAAAACAGCCGTCTTCAAAACACTCAAAGACTTCAACCACTTAAAAAATGCCATCTGGGGTGTGACGGCTAGAAACCGAGAACAAAATTTTGCACTCAATTTACTCCTTGATCCAGAAATTGACTTTGTAACACTCACCGGAACAGCGGGAACGGGGAAAACCTTGCTCGCCTTGGCGTCTGGACTCACGCAAGTTCTTGATGAGAGGCGTTATAGTGAAATCATCATGACACGGGCCACGGTCAGTGTGGGCGAAGACATTGGCTTTCTCCCCGGCACAGAGGAGGAAAAAATGGGCCCCTGGATGGGCGCACTTGATGACAATTTAGAAGTTCTTGCAAAAACGGACACAGGCGCAGGTGAATGGGGCAGAGCCGCGACCAATGAACTCATTCGAAGCAAGATCAAAATTAAAAGTTTGAACTTCATGCGAGGAAGGACTTTCCTCAACAAATATGTGATCATCGATGAGGCTCAAAACTTAACGCCCAAACAAATGAAAACTTTGATCACCCGAGCAGGCCCGGGAACAAAGATTGTTTGTATGGGTAATTTGGCTCAAATTGACACCCCTTATTTAACTGAAGGATCGTCAGGTTTGACCTATGCCGTTGATAAATTCAAAGGATGGCCGCACAGTGGACACATCACTTTGGCACGAGGTGAGCGCTCTAGGCTTGCAGATTTTGCGAGCGACGCGCTTTAATCAAAGCAGCGCTTGATGCTCAACATAAAAAAAGCAAAGAGATCCGCTCTCCTTGCTTTTTTTTCGTCTTACTCTAACTTCGCGCCAGAGGACTTAACAATGACTGCGGCGTTTTGCCAATCATTGAGCAATATTTGCTGAAACTCTTCAGGGGATGCAGTTTGCACCTCAAGACCCAACTTAATCAGTCGCTCTTGAACCACAGGGTCGGCCAAGACTTTGATCATCGCTCGGTTGATTTTCTCAACCTCAGCTTTGGGTGTATTGGCAGCAGCCAGCAAGCCCATCCAAGAATCAAAGTGAAAGCCTGGCAAACCAGACTCTGCAACCGTGGGAATTTCAGGTAAGAATTTAGACCGCAGCTTGCCGGTGTAGGCCAACAATTTGATCCTTGCATCTTGGCGAAAACCCACTAAACCAATCGTGGCGGACGTCACGCCTTGCACCCGATTGGCAAGCACTTCATTGACAGCGTCTCCCGTAGACTTCATCGGTATGTGTTGCATTTCAATGCCAGCTCTGGATAAAAATGAAGCCATTCCAAGATGGGATGCACTGCCATTGCCGGCAGATGCGTAGTTGTATTCTTTTGGCTTGGCCTTGAGTACACGAATGTAATCTCTAAGCGAGTTGGCTCCCAATGAGCTTGGCGCACCAATTACATAACCCGAGTACCCTATCAAAGAGACCGGAGAAAAATCTTTGATCGGATCATAGGGCAGCTTTTCGTACAAATGCCCTGCAAGCGTATGACTTGCAGCCGCCAAAATGAGCGTCGATCCATCAGGCACCGACTTGGCGACAAAGTTTGTTCCAATGGTTCCCCCTGCACCCGCCTTGTTTTCAATGATCACCGTGGCGTCCAAGAGCACACCCAACTCATTGTTAAAGGTCCTTGCAACCGTATCTTGAACTGCACCAGGCCCAAAGGGAACAATCATTTTGATCACTTTCTGAGCCATTGCACTTGCGCTCAAAAAGACAAAAGAGAACAGCGCTATATTTCTTAAAAGTTTGGTACGCATCATTTTTTCCTTAAAGACTTAACCACTTCTGAGCCAATTTAACAAAGTAACTGGCACCAATCGGAATGATTTCATCATTGAAATCAAAGGATGTATTGTGAATGATGCAAGGACCTGGACCATGGTCTGGCATGCGATGGTCACCATCCCCGTTGCCAATGAAGGCATAGCACCCGGGCTTGACTTTCAGCATGTGCGCAAAATCCTCCGCACTCATGATGGCTGGAAATTGATCGTTGACAGCATTCTCACCCACAATCTCACGCATGACTTGGGCTGCAAACCGAGCTTCTTTTTCGTGATTGACAACCGGCGGAGACGCGCGAGTAAAACTCACCTCTGCCTGACACCCATGGGCTTGCGCAATGCCGCCTGCAAGACGATTCAAACCACGCTCCAATAGATCTGTGGCGTTATCAGAAAAAGTTCTGATCGTGCCGCCAACAAAAGCCACATCCGGTATGACGTTGGGCGCACCTGAGCCTTGTATTTGAGTCACGGCCAAAAGAGCACGCTCATTTGAATTGATCACTTTGGCCACCAAGGACTGCAACTGCTGCGCCAAATCTATGACTGCGGCCACTGGATCAACGCCTGTGTGAGGCAAGGAGGCGTGAGTACCTTGTCCTTTGATGGTGACACGCCAAGTGTTGCTTGAGGCCATGAGTGCGCCATGATTGAGCGCAAAGTGCCCTACGTTTCCAATTGAAAAATTATGAAGAGCAAACACAGCATCACATGGAAAACGATCAAAGAGCCCCTCTTCAATCATTTTTTTGGCACCGGCTTTTCCCATTTCTTCTGCCGGTTGAAAAATGAAATGAACCGTGCCGTCAAATTGACCGTTTTGGGACAAATGCCACGCTGCAGCCAAAAGCATGGTGGTATGCCCGTCGTGACCGCAAGCATGCATTTTGCCTGGATGGATGCTTTTATGAGGGAAGTGGTTGTCTTCTTGAAGCGGCAAAGCATCCAAGTCTGCCCGCAGTCCGATCGAACGCGTGCTCTCCCCTCTTTTGAGGACACCCACCACACCTGTCCCAGCAACACCCGTATGCACTGTCAGGCCCCACTCCTTTAGAAGTCGAGCAACAATTTCTGAAGTTCTGTGTTCCTCAAATCCCAACTCAGGGTGAGCATGAATATCACGGCGCAAATCAATGAATCGAGAAACGTCTAAAAAACTGTCAACAATGTTCATAAAACGCGAGTCCTTGCCCAAAGCTTAAAGGGCCTAAATGTTAAATTTAAAAATCTTCTGTATTCGTCCGATCATCACGAACCTCAATTCTATGCACTCATTGAGTGCTTTTTAATCAGATTGAATTTTCGCGTCGTTGATGAGTTTCCCATACAACTTCAAATCCGCTTGAATTTGGTGCGTAAACTCTTGTGGAGTGCTCCCTACAATTTCGTTCCCACCGTCCTCAACCAGTCTTTTGATCACGTTGGGCAGCTTCAAGGCCTTTAAGACCTCCGAATGCAGTCGATTTATTATTGCAAGATCCGTTCCTGCCGGTGCCAAGAGACCTTGGAATTGGGAAATATCGTATCCGTCGTACCCCATCTCAGCGAGAGTCGGTAAAGTGGGCAAGGCTTTGCTGCGCTTGCTGCTTGAAACTGCAAAAGCCCTGAGCTTACCCGCTTTGATGAGGGGCGTAGCTGTCACCAAGGGCTCAAAAGTAAAGGACAGTTGTCCACCCAATAGGTCAGCCAATGCTGGAGCAGCCCCCTTGTAAGGAATATGCGTCATCTCCACTTTGGCCAACAAACCCAAAAGCTCACCGGCCAAATGCCCTCCCCCACCAATGCCTGTAGAGCCGTAACTCACGGCCTTCGGATTTTTTTTCGCCTCAGACAAGAGATCACTTAAATTTTTAATGCCAGATGCAGTCGGAACCACGACTGCGTATTGATAACTGATGACCAGGCTGATGGGTGAGAAATCCTTGATAGGATCAAAGGGAGACTTTTTGTACAAAACGGGATTGACAACCAAGGGTCCACTGGCCGTGAGCAATAGCGTATAGCCGTCGGGAGAAGCCTTGGCCACAAATTCTGAACCGATATTGCCATTGGCACCAGGCTTGTTGTCAACAATCACCGTTTGATTCATGCTTTGTGAAATGCTTTGAGCCAAAAGTCTCGCCGTGATGTCTGCTGCGCCTCCAGCCACATATGGAACGACCATTTTGATCGGCTTATCGGGATAGTCTTTTCTATCTTGCGCATGACTCAAGGTGCTCAAGGCAAACAACACCATTGGTGCGAGGCCTAAATGTTTAATAATTCCTCGGCACAAATGAAAACAAAATTTTCTATTTGTATGATTGAATAAACTCTTCATGTCGTTCTCCCTTAAAACTAGAAAAATCATTGTCATCGACTCACTGAAAAAATCACTGGGCCTGAATTTTTACCAGTTTCATCATTTTCCCCCAGTAAGCCAATTGCTCAACAATATATTTACTGAACTCCTCAGTTGAGTGCGTGGGCTGAACTTCAAAACCAAGTTTGCTAAGTTTTTCAATCGTATCCTTTTCAGTCAGTATTTGACGCGTCGTCAACGCCAATTTGTCTGCAATCGCTGGTGATAAATTAGCCGGACCGAATAAGCCGTTCCAAGCGTTCAAATCAAATCCGGGAATGGTCTCAGAAAAAGAAGGGACATCAGGCATAAGGGACGAGCGCTTGAGGTTCGTCACACCCAAGGCATTGACCATCCCATTTTGTATGTAGGGCAATGAAACTGCAAAATCAACCACATAAAAATCCAAATGACCCGCCAGCAAATCGTTCATGGCTTGAGGTGCAGATTTGTAGGGCGTGTTGATCAACTCTACATTGGCCAATTTTCCTATGGCCTCTCCAGCCAACATGGATGTGGCGTTGGGAGATGCAAAAGACAATTTACCCGGATTTAATTTAGCGTAATCAATCAAATCCTTCAAACTTTTTACACTTGAAGTCGCCTTGCTGACCAATACAAAAGGCATGACGCCAGTTCTGGATATTGGCGTAAAGTCTTTCACCGGATCGTAGCGAAGGTTCTTAAAAAGCCAAGGATTGGCTGAATGCGAAGTTGCGGTAGTGATTAAAAGTGTATATCCATCAGCTGGCGCTTTGGCAACGTACTCGACGCCAATTAAGGCATTCGCACCAGCCTTGTTGTCGACAACAACTGGTTGTTTTAATTTCTCACTCAATCGCTGCGCAATCACTCTCGCAATGGCATCGGTGCCACTTCCAGCAGCAAACGGCACAATCACGGTGATTGCTTTGTCCGGATAATTTTGTGCACTTGCGGAGTGAAAACAAATAAATAAAAGCAAAAGACGGTATAGAAAAGAATACGATTTCATCATTCAGCCCTTTAAGTTACCAAGCAACCATCAAAAAGTTTCCTGCTAGATTGCATCAAATCCATGTGCTGTAAATGATTTAATATATTGATAGCTTGTGAACTAGAAACGGTTTGAGTTGCAAGTTTAAGAAATTTTTGGTTCAAGTCACCATCGGAAATTGGAAAGTCAGGATGACCATTGGGTAAGTCCAAGTACTCTTCAATTGTTTGTTTATTTTTCAAAAAAATTTTTATTCGACAAGGCATACGATTTGGGAAAAGGCTTGTTAATTCGGTATCTTCTTTGACCTCTACACGTGAACACAAGTCCTTGATCAAAGGATCATTGAATCGCTCGGACGTAAACAAAGCTTCGCCAAAGTCACCATCCAACAAGACACCTGACACAATCCAAGGCAAACTGTGATCTGCCGTTTCACGATTGCTCGGCTGCCATTTAGAAGGATCGCTTGCCACTTCATTCCATGCAAACCAATATGTTGATATGCATATTTTCTCAATTTGTGCGGGATCAACTTTTGAGTGTAACTTGATCGCAATAGAGATCGCGGTTTGTGAGTGATAGTCACAAAGGTAACTTTTCATGTGCGCCTGAAATATTTTTGGTTGATCTTTTTCAAAATTTAGATCAAACATAGAGCTCAACTGAAAAAGTCCTCGTTCCCCAGAAAAGGGCAACTCTGGTGCGGTCAATCCCTCTTTGGCCATGATCGCGGCAAAAACCCCATTTCTAGCTGCATTGGCTGATGCACCCGCCTTCCACATAGAAAGCCGCCCTGTTCTAGCAACACCCAAACTGATATTGGGCACAACGGACAAAGACACAGCATGCGCAAAGGACTCACGACTCAAACCCAGCAAAAAAGAGGCCCCCACAGCCGTTGAAACCGTTACATAAAAAGCGTTATCAATTCCCTTATCTCTTAAATTGGAAGATTTAAACAGTGCGTGGTAGACATCATAGGCCAATGAAGCCGCTTTAAACAGCGTGTTCATATCGGCGTCAATATCTTGTGCCACGGCGATCAATCCCGCCCAACAATCACTTGGATGCCCTCCCCCCCCTGGGTACGTGTCCGCACCATCAAAATAGCGAATACCGAGTGCATTGGTAAAGGCAGCCATGTCAAGCGACGCGTTCAAAGTTGCACCTAAAACGTTGGGAAACAATCCCTCAGCCTTGGTCTCAAAGCGTGTCGCAAGTTTTCTTGAAATAACGGTTGATGGCTCATTGAAAGCAGCCAGCCCACAAGCCATCACATCAATAAGCCTTCTTCGGCATTCATGGAGCACATCTTGGGGCAAGTCACCTTCGTAAAAAAGATCACTGTAATCCAGAATTGATGAAACCAATTTATCCATTTTTCAACGCATATTTTTAATCGGACCCAACAAATGCCGCAGCGCATTGTGATCGATGGTATACATAAGTTCCAACAACTCACCCAATTCGCCCTTAGGAAACCCTTCCCTTGCAAACCAAGCCAAGTAATGCCCCGGCAGTTCAGCCAAAGAGCGACCAGCGTATTTACCAAAAGGCATTTTCCAAGTCACCAACTTTTCCAAGGACTCAGGACTCAATCGTTCACCTTTGACTCATATTAAAACAAGCCGCTTATTCAGCCTTTGCGCCAGAATGCTCAATGACATGCTGCCATTTCAAAGACTCAGACCTGATCAGTTGAAGCATCTCTTCACTGGTATTGCCTTGAGGAATTAAGCCTAACGTCGTTAATTGAGACCTCACCTCTGGCATTTTTAAAACCTGATTAACCTCTTTATTGAGTCGATCAATCGTACTCTTAGCGGTGCCTGTACGCACACTGATGTAGGTCACAGGAGAGCCCTCAAAACCGGGTAATTCTTCTGAGATAGCGGGCACGCCTGGCAAAACACTTAATCGCTTAGAGGTCGCAACGCCCAACACCTTCAAAGAACCCGCTTCTATGCTTGAGCGATATGCACCCAAAGAGTCAATGGCCATGGAAACGTTGCCACCTATGATGTCTTGCAGAGCCAAGCCGCTTCCACGATACGGGACATGGAAAATTTCAATGCCTGCGCGTGATTTGAAAAGTTCACCGGCCAAATGACTCGAGGAACCAATACCAGAACTTGCAAAACTTATTTTCCCCGGATTACTTTTTGCATAAGCGATCAATTCCTTGATGTTGTTCACAGGCAAGTTTTTGTTTACAACCAAAACACTTGCACCAAAGACAACCTGGCTAACGGGTGTTAAATCGGTCACGGGGTTGTAGGGTAATTTATCCATCAAATAAGGATTGGTCATTTGAGGGCCAGGTGTTGTATACAAAAGTATGTACCCGTCTGCAGGAGATTTCGCAACATAGTCTGCAGCCAGCGTACCACCGCCTCCTGGCTTGTTTTCAATCACCAGGGGCTGTCCCAACAATTGAGACAAGGGCTGCGAAATTGTTCTGGCAACAATGTCTGCACCTCCACCAGGTGCAAACGGGACCACCAATTTAATTGGCTTGTTGGGATACGTCTGCGCAAAAAGCGAGGGCAAGCCAACACCGATAAATGCAAAGAAAACGGCACAAAAGAAAATTGTTTTACTTGTTTGAATTCGATTTTTCATGAAGCAATTCATGGGCTTAGTTTTGAACAGTTGGCTTGGCGCTTAGCCTTGCACTGAAGACACCTTGCGCGGAAGCAATGATGCTTCCGCTTGAGTCGGTGATGTCGCCTTCACAAAATGCACTGCTCTTGGTAAAGCGAATCAATCGCCCGTTGGCTTTTAGCATCCCGTTACCTGGCGCAATGAAATTGACATTTAAATTAATCGTCCCACCCGGCACACGGTCTTGCCCCATGCTTCTCCAAGCCAGTCCCATGACTTGATCCAACAAGGTTGAAATTACTCCGCCATGCGCCATCCCTAGACGGTTGCTTAATCGCTTAACGATCTCTAGTTCAATGCAGGCACGTCCGTCTTGCCAGTCAATTAATTTAACGCCAAGATCTTCAATGAACTGCGAGCCAGCGAGCGGATTGTTTGAATCAGAAGTCATGGTTAAATTTAATAATTTCTAGTGTTTAAAATTAAAACGCGTCAAGGCATCTTCTTTTAATTTATTTTTTTGAACTTTGCCACTGGCGGTCATCCCTAATTTTTCAAAGTTTTCAACCACAGCAAAATATTTCGGAATTTTAAAATTAGCAATTCTTGATTTAAGCCACATGCTTAACTCATCTTGCGATAATGTTTGATGGTTTTTTAATGTGACATAGGCTGCACACACCTCTCCATATTTTTCATCAGGCAAACCAATGACTTGTGCGATTGCAATCAAGGGGTGAGACAGCAAAATCTCCTCAACCTCTGCCGGTGCTACATTTTCTCCACCCACTCGAAATACGTCTTTCAACCGACCAACAAATCTTAAATGTCCTTGCTCGGTTAAAAAGCCCAAATCGCCTGTGTGCAACCAACCCTCGGCATCAATTGTTTGAGCTGTGAGCTCTGCCTTGCCGTAATAACCCTTCATCACACTCCAGCCACGCACACAAATCTCACCCTGCACATTTGGCTCTAAGGCACTCAATTTGTCAGTGCCAATGATTTTGACCTCAATACCAGGAAGCGGTTTTGCCAAGCCATCAATGCGTCCTTGAACATCATCACGAAAATCGCTTTTGACAACATTTGGCGAGGCCTCAGATAAACCATACGACCAGCAAATGGTCTTGATGCCCAAATCATTGACAATTTTTTGCATGGTTTGTGGACCAGCTGCAGCCCAGCCACCACGAAGAACCAATTTTGAAGGATCAAACTTTGGATGATTCATGAGCAACTGAAAAATGGTGTCGTTCCCAGAGATGAACGTGCATTTTTCTAAGGCCAACATTTCAAGCGCGGCGCCAGGCTCAAAGGTCGGCAAGGTCACCAAACAGGCTTGCATCTCCAAACAAGCCAAAAGCGAAAGCGTGGAGCCAGCGACATGAAAGAAAGGTCGACAATTGAAGTAGCGGTCCGAATGGGTTAATCCAATTCGATGGGAGACTGCATTTGCATTGTGAAGCATATTTTCATGCGTTAGCATCACACCTTTTGGATATGCAGTGGTGCCGGAGGTAAATTGAATCAATAAAACATCATCGGCTTGGACGTCTTCAATGCGTGTGGACAAATCAAGGTCAGAGATGTGCTGCGCCCTGGCCAAAAATTCAGCGATGCCAAGACAGCCCTTGGGTGCAACACCACCAAGGACCACAACCTCGTCCAACAATGGCAGATCAACGCCGGGCAATTGATGATCAATTTGAGGCTCAGCATCTCTTAGCAAACTCAAAAAATCAATGCCTAAAAACGAATCCATTGTGAAAAAAATCTTCACATCTGCTTGCTTTAAACAGTACTGCAATTCTGACGATTTGAAACGTGTGTTCACAGGCACTGTGATTGCACCGATCAAGGCACAGCCAAAAAACACATCCACCCAGTTCTCATCGTTTGCACACATGAGTCCTATCAGGTCCCCTTTTGCAACACCTGAGTGAATCAAAGCCTTGGCAACGAGTTGTGCATTTTCTTGCACCTGCGCCCAGGTCCTTTGCACCTTAGGGGTAATGAGCGCTGGCTCGTGCCCTCTTAGATCTACGCAAGACTGCAAAGCCCTTGCCAAACAATGCTTGTTCCAGTCCATCATTTACTCGTCAGTGATGCCAGCCGACTTGATGACCGAAGACCACCTGGCTTGCTCGGATTGAACAAGGTTTTTGTACTGCGCTGGATTGCCAGGTTGAGGCAAACTGGTCAGCTCGGAGAACTTATTGGTCACCTCCGGCGTCAACAAGGCCTCATTGGCTGCCTCGACCAAACGCTTGCTCAAGTCGGCAGGCAAGCCAGCAGGTGCAACCAAACCATACGCACCATCGGCCACCCACCCAGGCAAACCCACCTCTGGAGCCGAGGGCACCTCTTTTAAGGCAGACAATCTCTGAGAGTCACTCAACGCCAATCCACGAATGGTCCCCGCCTTGATCTGCCCCACCAGACCCGAAACCTCACCGATCATCAAATCGACATGCCCGCCCATTAAATCTTGAAGTGCGGGTGCAGCCCCTTTATAGGGCACATGAATAAATTTCACGCCAGTGAGTTTTTGAAACAATTCAGCCACCACATGGGCACTGCTGGCAACACCAGCTGATGCATAGGTCAAAACACCTGGTTGCGCTTTGGCCTTGCTCACAAGGTCAGCCAAGTTTTTGTAGGGCGAATTGACATTGACAACCAATACGTTGGGTGTTCTGACCAAGGTCGTTAAATAGCTCAGTCCGGTGATGGGATCAAATGGCATTTTCTTTGTGATGAATGGTGCATAGACCATTGCACCCGTACCCGCCATGCCCAATGTGTAACCATCCGGTTGGGCGTTGGCGACAAAGGAGACGCCCAACAAACCGCCTGCACCGGCCTTGTTTTCAACCAGCACTGTGGCGCCAAGCTTCACACCCATCGCATGGGCCAAAGATCGGCCCATCGCATCAGCTGGGCCGCCCGCAGGAAACGGCACAATGATCACAATGGGCTTATCTGGATAAGCTGCCCAGGAAAATGAGCACTGCAGCACAAGCAATAAACTCAAAAATATGGCCTTCATTGTTTCGCTCCTTTTTAGCTTTGTTTGTTCAAGCGTTTTTGGGTAAGTCAGGCACTGGAACGCCCGCATCAATCGCATCGCATTTTTTCTTTTCAGCCAAAACAACCGCTTTGGCCAAAGTCAGCACTTCTGCAGCCCTATGAATGGGAATAAAACAAACGCCCGTTGAATCGGCAAACACAATATCGCCACAAGAAACTCTGATTCCTGAAATTTGAATGTCTCCATTGATCTCAACAGTTTGAATTCTCCATTTGCCCGTGACGGGAGTCACTTCTGTTGACCACACAGGAAACCCAATGGAGCGAGAGTGTGCGACATCTCTAATGCCACCCTCAACAATGGCCCCAACCTCGCCTTGCCGTTTGGCTGTCTGTGATGAGATACCACCCATGTTTGAGATGCCAGGGACACCCTGAATGACAACGAAATCATCGGGCTGAGCCAAATTATGCGCCTCAAATTCAGCCATCCCATTGACCTTTGCTTTTGCTGCCTCATAAGCGTGAGCTCGCTGCATGATGTTCCTGACCGTCAAAGCCACACCTACACGGCATTCGTTGGACATGGTTGGCTTTAAAACACTCGCACCAATGACCCCTGTGATGCCCAACTCGTCCATGACATCGGACAAAACACCAGAGGCATCGCCAAGACTTCTAAAGCCCTCCAGCATACCCTGAGGCGCTCGCGGCACACTCATGTGTTTGATGTTTTCTCTTGCTATTTTTCCAGTTAGTTTTTTTTCTTGCATTTTTCAATCTCTCGTTTAAACAATATAAAACTTTAAAAATACCCGATCTTTAAGCGCTTCAGCGATAGCAACTGAATTGCCCTTTAATGTCTTCGTTGTAGTACTTGTTGAAGGATTTGGCAGCCATCAATGCGTCGTACTTTTTTTGATCCACTGCACAATGCTGAAACCAATTGTCTTTGATTTGAACAATCAGATAAGCATCTTCAGCTTTATAACAAACTCTTTTGATCAAAACACTATTGGTTTTTGAACAATTAAAATTTTCAAGTTCAACTTCGCCTTTTACATTGACAGTGACACTCTCAGCTTGAACACATTGACTGAGAAATAAACTCAGAAAAAAAATAACTTCTATCGCTTTAATCATCACAAGCTCCAACCTTTAATTTCAGTCATCTTAAGGCATTCAAGACAGAATAGCCATGCGTAAAAATCCCCATCCCCCCCTTGGAAAGATAAAGATCCGAAGATTGACCTTCGTTCCATTATCTCCGCTTTGATGCCCTCGACTATTTGGTGGCTTTGATTACATACTTTTATAAAATCAAACCCCGTAAACTAGGGATTTAGGCAATATACAACCCAAAATTTTCTGTTAAATTGCCCTTTATCCCATTCAATTTAAAAGGTAAAGCTGTGCCACAAGCCATAGTTAGACATATTGCCATCAATTACGAAATCATCGGGCAAGAAGGGCCATGGATTGCTCTAACGCCGGGGAGTAGACGTCCGTACAACGAGTTGCTGAATTTAGCAAGAGATATTGCAAATGCAGGCTACAGAGTCTTGCTTCATGACAGAAGAAATTGCGGATCCTCAGAGGTTGGCTTTGATGGCAGCGCCTCTGAGCACGAAGTGTGGGCTGACGACTTGTATGATTTGGCGCTACAGCTCAATGCTTTGCCATTGATTGTGGGCGGCTCCTCGGCGGGAGCACGCTTGGCCATCCTCTTTGCCATTCGTCACCCCAAAGCAACTCAAGGTTTGCTTTTGTGGCGCCTGACAGGCGGCCAAGATGCCGTCAATCATTTGGCCCAAGAGTACTATGGACAGTTCATCACCCTTGCAGAAAATGGGGGCATGAAAGCCATCACTCAAAGCGATCACTTTAAGTCATTGATTGCTGCACGCCCCAGCAATTTAGAAAAATTGCTCCAAACCCCAGTTGATGAGTTCATCCGCGTGATGTCACACTGGCGAGAATGCTTTTTGGCATCGGCCTTATTGCCCATCGTAGGTGCGACCGAGCAACAATTGAGAGACACGTCAGCACCAACTTGCCTGATTGCTGGCAATGACGTCATACATACACCCGTCACGGCAAGGAAAGCCTCAAAACTTTTGCCCAACTGTGAGATTCATGAAAATGTTGTCACGCCATACCCAGACGACCAACTTTTGAAAGAGTGGGATCGACAGGAGTGGAGAGAAGCAGAACCCAAGCTTGCGCAAATTTTTACGTCTTTTTTAAAAAAGCACGGCATTCAATAATTATTTAACCCTAGTACAAGGAAATCCCATGAGCTTAAAAATTCGACGTGTCGTCACTGGCCACAATGAGCATGGCAAAGCCATCGTTGAGGTCGATGAAATCGTTCAAAATGTGATATCAAACCGCCCAGGTGCATCCTCATCCGTGATTTGGTCATCACAAGGTTTTCCAGTCGACAACGATGGATTTACCGACCCGACCAAGGCCTCATTTAAAACAACCGTAGACAACGGTACGGTTTTTAGGGTGGTTCAATTCGAACCAGGCGTTACGCCTCGCAATCACCGCACCGATTCAATTGACTATGCGGTCGTGATCTCTGGTGAAATTGACATGACATTGGACGACGATGTGATGGTTACACTCAAAGCAGGAGATGTTTTGGTGCAAAGGGGCACTGTACACAACTGGTTCAATCGAACAGACAAGCCCTGCATCGTTGCATTCTCTCTGATCAGCTCCAACCCCGTGCAGGTCAACGGAAAACCGCTGGACGCACACGGCTGAGCAAAAAGCTCAAGAAGGCCTCTAAGAGGCCTTCTTCAAGGTTGCTTGATCTGAAACTGACTTATTTTTTAGCTCTACAGCATCCTTAGTACTCTGCGCCGCCAGATGCCATGGATTCAAACTTGGTGATTGATTTGAGGAACGTCAATTTCACGACCCCAGTGGGTCCATTGCGATGCTTTGCAATCAATATCTCAGCAACGCCCGGCTCTTTGCTGTCTTTGTTGTAATAATCATCTCTGTAAATGAACATGATGATGTCAGCATCTTGCTCAATCGCGCCGGACTCTCTCAGGTCACTCATCATTGGGCGCTTATCAGTTCTTTGTTCAACACCACGATTGAGCTGAGACAAGGCAATGACTGGGCACTGTAATTCCTTGGCCAACATTTTTAAGCCCCTCGAAATTTCACCAAGTTCTGTCGATCGATTGTCACTGTCACTTGAGGACCCTGACATCAATTGAATGTAATCGACAACGATCAGGCCCAACTTGCCGCATTTTTTGGCCAAACGCCTAGCATTGGCTCGCAATTCTGTAGGCGATACGCCTGGGGTCTCATCAATGTGCAAAGAGATATTTCTCAAGCGCTCAATGGCCTCTGTCAACTTAGGCCATTCATCAGGGGACAGCTTGCCAGTTCGCAAATGACCTTGGTCAATGCGACCAATGGAGCCCACAATACGAATGGCCAATTGTGAAGCGCCCATCTCCATCGAGAACACAGCAACAGGTAACTGCTCTTTGATCGCCACATGCTCTGCGATGTTGATCGCCAACGCCGTTTTACCCATCGAAGGTCTTGCGGCGAGTACGATCAAGTCACCAGGCTGTAAACCGCTGGTCATTCGATCAAAGTCATAAAATCCTGTGGGCACACCAGTGATGTCATTGGGATTTTGCGACATCTCTTCAATGCGGTCCATCAACTCCAAAGCCAAGTTGTCCATGTTCTGGAAGCCTTGCTTCATGCGAGAGCCTTCTTCACCAATGTTGAAGATCTTTTGCTCTGCCTCATCTAGGATTTGATCAACTCGCTTACCCTTGGGGTTAAAGGCCGTGGTTGCAATATCATCGCTTGCACTCACCAGCTTTCTCAAAATGGAGCGTTCACGAATGATTTCTCCATAGCGCCTGATATTGGCACTGCTTGGGACAAACTGCGCCAAAGAGTTGAGATACGCAAGACCCCCTATTTCTTCGGATTTACCTTGATTTTGTAGCGTTTCATAAACCGTGATGACGTCAGCGGGTTTATTGGCGTTGATCAAAGATTGAACACAAGCATAAATGATTCTGTTTTCGTAGCGATAAAAATCATTTTCGTTGAGCAAGTCATCTACCTTGTCCCAAGATGTGTTATCCAACAACAAACCACCAAGCACACTGGACTCAGCCTCCAATGAGTGAGGTGGAATCCTCAGTTGAGTAACCACTTGGTCAGGAAATTGATCTTCTTGTAAACTGGATAAAACGGCTGACATCTCTCACCTTTAAAACGCCCATGCTAATCCTTTTTCCACGATAAGTCATTGGGTAAGTGTGTGTATATGCTGGGGACAAGTTGTCTACAAGTCGCTTTGACCAATAAAAAAGCCTCCGAGCTTTTAACAAGGAGGCTTTTGGCCTAGAACTTAAGAAAAGAAGTCTTAAGCGGTCTCTCCGTAAACAGAGACGGTGATTTCAACCACAACGTCGGTGTGCAAAGACACGCTGACTGTTGAGTCACCAACCACCTTGATAGGACCTTTGGGCATGCGAACCTGCGCCTTGAGGACTTTGAAGCCCAATTTGGTGAGCTCTTCTGCCACATCAAAATTGGTCACCGAGCCAAATAAGCGGCCATCAACACCCGCTTTTTGGGTGATTTTCACAGTCACGCCGGCCAACTTCTCGCCCAAGGCTTGAGACTCAGCGAGCTTTTCAGCCGCTGCTTTTTCAAGTTCAGCTCTTTTAAGCTCAAACTCTTTGATAGCAACATCTGTGGCTCTGCGAGCACGTCCAGATGGGATCAAAAAGTTACGGGCATAACCGTCTTTAACACGGACGATCTCTCCCAAATTCCCCAAATTAACAACTTTATCTAGCAATATGATTTGCATGTCAACTCCCCTCAGATCTTGTGTTGGTCGCTGTAAGGCAACATGGCTAGAAAACGAGCACGCTTGATGGCGGTGTTTAACTGGCGTTGAAAAATCGCACGAGTACCCGTGAGGCGTGCTGGAATGATTTTGCCATTCTCGGCAATGAAGTCTCTCAATGTATCGATGTCTTTGTAGTCAATCTCTTCAACACCAGTGACTGTGAAGCGGCAAAAACGCTTGCGCTTGAAAAGCAAGGATTGCGTATTGCGCTTTGGACGCTTGTCTTTGTTAAATTTTTTAAATGTGGCCATGATTCGGGCCTCCTATGAAATTTGATTAAATTGGGTCAAATGAAAAACAACACTTCTTGAATTCCTAGGGGAAGCTAAAAAACCTTCAAATTCACACTGCGTACCCAGAGGAAGTTTGATCATTTTTTCAGCCAACTCACCCAATGCTCTACCTCTAAGACTTGCCTTGACTTGCCTGGTGACTCCATGCTCCTTTAGCTCAGACTCATGCTCTAGAAGGACATCTGCTGCGCTAAGGCCTGCTGGGGTATACCTAAGAGGTGCGATTTCAACCAACGAAGCAGTTAAAACCAGACGATTCACTCGGTGTCAGTTTCAATAGATTAAGCTTGGAATTCAGCTTGTTGTGTCTTGCGTGCTTCTTCGCGTTCAACAGACTTCATCATTGAAGAGGGACCTGTTTCGGCTTTTTTCTTGAGCACGGTCAAATGACGCAAAACAGCATCGTTGAATTTGAAAGCATGCTCGAGTTCTGCAACGATTTCCTTAGAAGCTTCAATGTTGACACACAAGTAATGAGCCTTTGCAAGCTTGTTGATCATGTATGTTAATTGACGTCTGCCCCAATCTTCGATTCGATGGATCGCACCGCCACCATTGGTGATGAGGCTTTTGTATCGCTCCATCATGGCTGGGACTTGCTCACTTTGATCCGGATGGATCATGAGTATGATTTCATAATGACGCATAAACACTCCTTGTGGTTGTAGCTACCCACGGCGTCTCATTTGTGGTGTAGCAAGGGAAAACCCAAGATTATAGCCCTTTTTCATCTTCCGGCGCAAAGCTCTAAGGACAAGCAAACAACATTCACATCACAAGAGCCGCCCCAAAATCGCAATAATGAATGCTTTTGGATTAACAGGCATCCCTCTCAGCCCGCCTCAACGACCCGGATGATCTTTGGCCAAAATGACAAGAGCGCGCAAGCACGCCACCACCACCTTCGTGTGCAAGGCATACAATCCCCTTCATTGCATACCCAACTCCCCTATGAATATTCTTATCTCCAACGACGACGGCTACCGTGCCCCTGGCATCGTTGCTCTTTTTGAGGCATTTAAAAACCTCGGCCATGTTGAGGTCGTGGCCCCCGAACTCAACAACAGCGCAAAGTCCAATGCCTTGACCCTCAACTCGCCTTTGTACGTGCACCAAGGGGACAATGGTTTTAGATATGTGAACGGGACACCTGCAGATTGTGTCCATATCGCTTTGACGGGGCTGCTTGACTTTCGCCCAGATTTGATCATCTCTGGCATCAACAATGGCGCCAATATGGGAGACGACACCATCTATTCGGGTACAGTGGGCGCGGCCATGGAGGGCTACTTGATGGGTATTCCAGCGATCGCGTTTTCACAAGTAGATAAAGGCTGGAAACACATTGATGATGCCGCTCAATTTGCAAGATCCTTTGTTGACAAGTTGATGGCAAAAGGCCTGATTAGGCCTTTCCCACAAAACCAAACCGCCCATGAGCAACAACCTTGGCTGCTGAATGTGAACATCCCCAATGTGCCTTTGTCCGATCAAAAGGGGATCAAAGTCTGTCGCTTGGGACGGCGTCACCCAGCAGAAAAAGTCATCACGCAAGTCAACCCCAGAGGTGAGACGATGTATTGGATCGGGGCTGCCGGTCCGGCCAAGGACGAGTCTGAGGGAACAGACTTTTACGCGACACAACAAGGCTTTGCATCCCTCACCCCCATACAAATAGACATCACCGACTACAAAGCAATGGCCCCATGGGCTGACAATTTAGCGGCCTCTGTTTAAAATCAATTGATGAAAAAAAGACCCGCTTTTCCTGCACGCATCGACTTTGGTCGCGACAACGCGCCGCCCGAGGTGCTCTTGTCCGCTACAAAAGTGATGACCCCCTCCAACCAAAGGGGGATGGACAAAACCCCAAAACCATTGATCCCACAAAACAAGCCCAGTGGCTTGGGGCTTGACTCCAAGGCTGTCAGGGAGAGGATGGTCGATAAATTAATGGCTCAAGGCTTAGAAGACGAGATGGTTCTAAAAGCCCTTAGGACCGTTGAAAGACACAGATTTGTTGACACTGCTTTGGTCAATCAAGCCTATGAAGACACCAGCCTGCCTATTGGCTTGGGTCAAACCATCTCCAAACCCAATGTCGTGGCTCGAATGATTTCCTTGCTTCGCCAAGGTCGCAACTTATTGATCACAGGCAAACTGAACCGCGTCTTAGAAATTGGAACAGGCTGTGGTTACCAAGCCGCACTTTTAGCTGAAGTGAGCAAAGAGGTCTACAGCATTGAGCGACTCAAGGGACTGCATGAAAAGGCCTTGAACAACCTGGCTCAGTTGTCGCTTGAAAATGTGCATTTGATATTTGGAGATGGCATGCTTGGCCATCCAGGCGCCGCTCCTTACTCAGGCATCATCTCAGCAGCAGGGGGAGACACGCTGCCTCAAGCTTGGATCGATCAATTGGATGTGGGAGGCAGAATCGTTGCGCCTTGGGCACAAGATGGCTCCCAAAGTCTTTTGGTCATTGATAAAACCAATAAAGGTTTGGAAAGACAAATTCTCGAGCCCGTTCACTTTGTTCCTCTAAAATCTGGCATCGCATGAAAAAAATAGCTCCCAAAAAACAAGGACCCGTATGCTTCGCTTGATCAACCTCTTTAACCCAGGCATGCGTTTGGTGCTGGTTGCCAGTATTGTTTTAATTTTAAATGCATGCTCGACCACGCGCTCCTCCCCTGCCCCCGTCGAAGACAAAAAGGGCGTCAACAGCCAAGGCATTTGGATGAGTGTGGGCGTGGCTAAAATAGGCACCTCCTCAGCGAGTGCTTTGGGTGCAGAGAACGCTGGCAAACCGGGCTACTACACGGTCAAGCAAGGCGACACACTCATTCGCATTGGACTCGATCAAGGTCAAAACTGGCGCGATATTGTTAAATGGAACAACTTAGACAACCCCAACAACATTGAAGTGGGTCAGGTCCTGCGCGTTCAAGCGCCCAATTCGACTGCAACCATCAGCGCCAGCACGGCAGAGAACAATGCTGTTGTTGTCCGACCAGTTGCAAGCACCTCGCCCCAAGCCAATGCCAGCGGCACGCCACCCCCGGCCTCAAACACCGTCCAAGCCAACAAGCCCCCAAGCAGCGACAACGCCGATGAGATTGTCTTCTCTTGGCCAGCAAACGGTGCATTGAATGCGTATTTTGACGAAATCAAAAACAAAGGCATTGACATCGTTGGCAAAGCGGGAGACCCTGTTTTGGCCGCAGCAGACGGCAAAGTGGTCTACGCGGGCTCCGGACTCAGAGGATACGGAAATTTAATCATTCTTAAGCACAACAACACTTATTTGAGTGCATATGCCCACAACCAAACTTTGTTGGTCAAAGAAGATCAAAGCATCAAGCGAGGCCAGAAAATAGCAGAGATGGGCAACACCGATGCAGATCAAGTCAAATTGCATTTCGAGGTTCGCAAACAAGGCAAACCCATCGATCCGGTGAAGATGTTGCCTCCCAGATAATGAATGTCGTTTTTTTTGAAAAAACGCAATTGTTGAAGCCCTGTTGAGCGGGCAACATCAAGCCAATCAAACACCATTCTTCCACTCTCGAATTCGGGTCAAGTTTATCAGCCCCGTCGATGAATTTTTTGTCCGCCTCCACCATGTCAAACGAATTGCAATCTCCCATTTTTGAAGACAAATCTCTGTACATTGAATCCATGGATCTGGATGCAAAAGGCATTGGGCACAAGGAAGACGGTAAAGTGGTCTTTGTTGACGGCGCCCTCCCCTTTGAGCGTGTGCGGCCAAACGTTCACCGCAAAAAGAACAACTGGGAAATGGCCTCCTTGCAAGAGATCTACAAAGAGTCTTACTCCAGAGTCAAGCCCGTTTGCCCACATGCCGGCTACCACACCGGCTCATGCGGGGGCTGTAAGATGCAGCACTTGGAGCCCAGTGCACAAATCGCGGTCAAGCAAAGAGCGCTAGAAGATCTTCTCGCCCACATCGGACAAGTCAAGCCGCAAAATATTTCTCGCCCCATCGAAGGACCCGATTGGGGCTACCGCTTCCGAGCACGCTTGTCGGTCAGAGATGTCAGAAAAAAGAACATGGTGCTCATTGGATTTCATGAGCGAAAGAGCCGTTATGTGGCCGATATGCAGTCATGCCCTATATTGCCCAGGCATGTCAGCGCATTGCTCATGCCGCTCAGACAATTGATTGAGTCGCTTGAAAGTCGAGAGCATTGCGCTCAAATCGAATTGGCCTGTGGTGACCAAGTCACGGCCATGGTCTTGCGACACATGGTCCCCTTAAGTATGAATGACCAAAGAAAACTCTTGGCGTTTGGCACACAGCATTTGATCCAGTGGTGGCTCCAACCGCATGGCATTGATAGCGTGCATTTGATGCCTGCGACCTTACCTGATTCACCCACACATTATCCAGAGCAAGAAAAATCACTCTCCTACGCTTTGCCTGAATTTGGGGTTGTGATGCCCTACAGGCCCACTGACTTTACACAAGTCAATCCCTACATCAATCAAGTCTTGGTCAGCAAGGCGATCAAACTCCTTGCGCCCAAAAAAAGCGATACCGTCATTGATTGGTTCTGTGGATTGGGTAACTTTACGCTCCCCTTGGCCACCAAGGCTGCAAAGGTGATCGGCATAGAAGGCAGCGACCAATTGGTCCAAAGAGCCAAAGACAACTGCGAGTTGAATCAAACGACAAGCAGCATTGACTCAAATGGCGAAGGTATCTCAAGGGGTATCAATTTGTGCCCAGTGACTTTTTTAAGCCAAAACCTTTTTCAAATCACCCCAGAACAACTCCTCAACTTAGAGTCCGCTCAAAAATGGTTGATTGACCCACCCAGAGAGGGTGCGTTCGAACTGGTCAAAGCGCTTGCTCAATTGATGCAAGACGCGCCAGCAAACTTTTCTGCACCCAGCAGAATTGTCTACGTCAGCTGCAACCCAGCAACATTGGCAAGAGATGCCAGTGTTTTGGTTCAAGGAGGCTACCAACTCAAAAGTGCAGGCATCATCAATATGTTTCCGCACACAGCGCACGTGGAAAGCATGGCTGTTTTTGATCTCCCATAAAAAAAAGACCCGTGGTCAACGGGTCTCTTCTTCTTTTGTACTGGCTTGACTTTTTAGTCTTTTTCGCCACCGAAAATACCCAGCAAAGCCAATAAACTTTGAAAGACATTGATGATGTCCAAATACAAACTCAAAGTCGCGCTGATGTAGTTGGTCTCTCCACCGTCGATGATCTCTTTGATATCGTAAAGCATGTAAGCACTAAAAATTGCAATCGAGAGCATTGAGATGGCCATCATGCCAGCACTAGAGCCGACAAAAACATTGATCAAACTCCCGACCATCAAAACAATGGCGCCCACATAAAGCCACTTGGCCATGCCACTTAAATCACGCTTGATGACGGTGGACAAGGAGGCCATCATGAAAAATACACCAGCGGTTCCCCCAAAAGCGGTCATGACCAGCTCGGTGCCATTTCTAAACCCCAAGACCATGGCGATCAAGCGTGAAAGCATGATGCCCATAAAGAAAGTGAAGGCCAATAGCACGGGTACACCAGCAGCGGAGTTTTTGGTTCGCTCAATGGCGTAAATAAAACCAAACGCACCCACCAAAAAAACCACCAACCCCAGTCCACCAGACAGGGCATAGCTCAAACCAGTTGCAACCCCCAGCCAAGCGCCCAACACAGTGGGTACCATGCTGATGGCCAATAACCAATACGTGTTTCTCAATACACGATTCCTATCCACCATCGAGGTGTTTAAAAATTGATAGTCCAGTGATTGCAGGTTGTCGTTCAATTGCGTCTCCCAAAAGTTACTACAAAGTAGATGAGGTAATTCTAGAGAATTTCAAGCCAAAATGTAAATTAAATGCAGTCATTCAATGACTTAGGTACTTTCCCCTCTTTTTAGCACCAGTTTTTAGGGTTTTATTCTATAAAAAAACATTCAAAAGACCCTTTGTTCCTCTATTACACTCAAATTGTCTAAAGTCTTAAGGCTTTGAACACCAATACCCCTAAGAAAATTGGGTATTTTCAACCCGTTTACTTTTTAAAAAGATCACGAAAAATGAAAAACAAACACGTCTTAGAACTTGCCGATGTCAAAAAAATTGCTGCCGCAGCTGAGGCAGAAGCCATTAAAAACAATTGGGCCGTGAGCATCGCGATTGTCGATGATGGAGGCCATTTGCTTTGGTTGCAAAGACTTGATGGCGCCGCCCCCATGACATCCCACATGGCGCCTGCAAAAGCGAACACGGCGGCCTTGGGTCGCAGAGAATCAAAGGCCTATGAGGAAGTCATCAACGGTGGGCGCTTCTCATTCTTGAGTGCCCCAGACCTTAAAGGCTTGCTCGAAGGCGGCGTCCCCATTGTGTCCGAGGGCCAAGTCATTGGAGCGGTGGGCGTGAGTGGCGTTAAATCCAGCGACGATGCATTGATTGCCAAAGCCGGCATTGCTGCGATTGGGCTTTGATGGGCGGCGGATCCAAGTCTCTAAGCCTAACATTTAGAAGCAGGGACTGATCGCACAGACAAAAGCCATCCGCCATGGCTTTTGTCCCCTCTCACACTCAGTAGGTCAAAGACTGCGGCCTGATTTCTTGCAAAATGGTGGTCGCTATCTCCTCAATGCTTTTGGTGGTTGTAGACAGCCACCTGATGCCTTCGCGCCTCATCATGGATTCTGCCTGAGCAACCTCCATGCGACAATTCACCAAGTCGGCATACTTCGAGCCTGGACGTCTTTCGTGCCTGATTTCACTGAGCCGTTCTGGATGGATGGTAAGTCCAAAAACCTTTGAAATGTGCGCCTTCAAGGCTGGCGGCAACTGCTTGCGCTCAAAATCCTCCGGTATCAAGGGGTAATTGGCGGCCTTCAATCCATGCTGCATGGCCAGATAAAGACTGGTTGGGGTTTTACCACTGCGGCTGACCCCAACCAAAATCACATCTGCCAAGGACAAATCGCGGTTGATCTGCCCATCGTCGTGCGCCAGACTGTAATTGATGGCTTCAATGCGATCGTGGTACTGTTGGCTTTTACTTACATCGGAAAACCTGCCCACTCGGTGGTGGGACTTGATGCCGAGCTCCTCTTCCAATGGGTTGACAAAGGTACTGAACATGTCCAGCAACATGCCTTGACAGCTCGCCTTGATCACCCCGAGGACCTCCATGTCCACCAGCGTTGTGAAGACAATGGGCTTTTGCCCCTCAATGTCTGCCGTGTGGTTGATTTGACGGACCGCTTGATGCGCCTTGTCAACGGTGTCAATAAAGGGCAAGCGGACATGTCTGGGCTTGAATTCAAATTGAGCCAAAATGGCGTTGCCAAAGGTTTCAGCCGTGATGCCAGTTCCGTCGGATATAAAAAACACACTTCGGTGGGTCATCGTCTTCTTTCTAATGGAACTTGAAAATAAGATGGGCCATATGCACCTATATTGGCTTGGACCCCCCTAAAATAAGGACCATTATCCAGTGAAACCCTATATTTCACCGATTCTGACCTTCAGTTTTGAAGAAAAGCCGCCAAAAATTTGTATCTCTCTAGGAGTTTTCGAACATGTCCGCCCTTTTTGCTGCAACCGACTTAGTGGTTCCGTTTGAGAATTTAAGAATGACCGATGTGGAATCGGTGGGAGGGAAAAACGCAAGTCTTGGAGAGATGATCTCTCAGCTGCCCAATGGCGTTCGAGTGCCAACCGGATTTGCAACCACAGCCTTTGCATTCAGGGCTTTTTTAAAACACCAAGACTTGGATCAACGCATCCAAAATCGACTCAAAGCACTCGACATCGAAGACGTCAATGCTTTGGCCCAAGCGGGTCATGAAATTCGCCAATGGATTGAGCTCCAACCTTTTCCCAAAGATCTTGAAAAAGCCATTCACGAGGCTTATCAAAAACTTGACGCCAACGCCCAGGCGGCGGCCTCTTATGCCGTTCGCTCTTCAGCCACAGCCGAAGACTTACCAGATGCGTCATTTGCAGGTCAACAAGAAACTTTTTTAAATGTATCTGGCATTGACAACATCCTTTTGAAGATGAAGGAAGTCTTTGCCTCGCTGTACAACGATCGCGCCATCAGTTACCGAGTCCACAAAGGTTTTGATCATGAAAGCGTTGCTCTTTCAGCGGGTGTACAAAGAATGGTCCGGTCCGATTTAGGTGCAGCGGGTGTTATGTTTACGCTCGACACAGAGTCAGGCTTTGAAGACATTGTTTTTATCACCTCTAGCCTAGGCTTGGGAGAAACAGTTGTCCAAGGTGCCGTCAACCCTGATGAGTTTTATGTGCACAAACCTATGCTCCAAGCCGGTCACAAGGCCATCATCAGAAAAACATTGGGATCAAAACTTCAACAAATGATTTTTTGCTCGCCCGAGGAGACCAAAGCTTCAGGCAAATTGGTCAAAACCATTGACGTTCCAACTGAATTGCGAAACCGCTACTCTTTGGAAGACCACGAAGTGCAAGAGTTGGCCACTTACGCACTGGCCATCGAAAAACATTACGCGCGCCCCATGGATATCGAGTGGGGCAAGGACGGCAAAACAGGTGAATTGTTCATCTTGCAAGCCAGACCGGAGACCGTCAAAAGCCAACAAAAAGGTCAAATTGAACAGCGCTACAAGCTCCATGGCTCAAGCGCCATCTTGGCCGAAGGGCGTGCAATTGGTCAAAAAATTGGTGCGGGTCCCGTGCGCTTGGTTCAACACATCTCAGAAATGGATCGCGTGCAAGCGGGTGATGTCCTCGTGACGGATATGACAGACCCCAATTGGGAGCCGGTCATGAAAAGAGCCAGTGCCATTGTGACCAATCGGGGGGGACGTACTTGCCACGCGGCCATCATAGCCAGAGAGCTCGGGATTCCCGCAGTCGTTGGATGCGGCAATGCAACAGACGTGTTGACTGAAGGCGCTTTGGTGACCGTTAGTTGCGCCGAAGGCGATACAGGCCTGATCTACGACGGCCTTCTTGAGACTGAAGTGATTGAAGTCACTCGAGGTGAAATGCCTGAGATCAAAACCAAAATCATGATGAATGTGGGCAACCCGCATTTGGCCTTTGACTTTTGCCAATTGCCCAACGAAGGCGTTGGTCTGGCTCGTTTAGAGTTCATCATCAACAACAACATTGGCATCCATCCCAAAGCCATTTTGGACTATCCCAATATTGACTCCGACTTGAAAAAGGCGGTTGAATCTGTGGCCAGAGGTCACGCATCCCCAAAAGCGTTTTATGTGGATAAAGTGGCCGAAGGTGTTGCCACCATTGCGGCCGCCTTTTGGCCCAAGCCGGTGATCGTTAGACTGTCCGACTTCAAGTCAAATGAATACCGCAAACTCATTGGTGGAAGTCGCTATGAGCCAGAGGAAGAAAATCCAATGCTCGGCTTTAGGGGCGCAGCCAGGTACTTGAGCGCAGACTTCAACGAAGCTTTTGCCATGGAGTGTGATGCCCTCAAACGCGTTCGCAACGAAATGGGACTCACCAATGTACAAGTGATGGTTCCCTTTGTTCGCACCTTGAATCAAGCCAAGCGAGTCATAGAACTGCTTGCTGAAAATGGACTCGAAAGAGGTGTCAATGATTTAAAAATCATCATGATGTGCGAAGTCCCAAGCAATGCCATTCTTGCCGAAGACTTCCTTGAGTATTTTGATGGCTTTTCAATTGGATCCAATGATCTTACGCAACTCACACTTGGACTTGACCGAGATTCTGGCTTGGCCTTGCTAGCAGCCGACTTTGACGAAAGAGATCCAGCGGTCAAAGCCCTGCTAAAGCAAGCCATCAATGCCTGTCTCAAGCACGGTAAATATGTGGGCATCTGTGGCCAAGGCCCCAGCGATCACCCCGATTTCGCCCAGTGGTTGGTAGACGCCAACATCAGCTCCATCTCCCTCAATCCAGACAGCGTTGTGAGCACTTGGCAAGACATTGCCAAGCATCAAAAAACTTAAGCCCTCCAAAGATTTAGCGGTCGTTCGCTTTCGTTCGAATGTAGGCCCAGATAAAGTCCATGTCTTTTTCTGTGATCACACCCTTCCAAGGCGGCATTTGACCCTTGCCGTTTTGGACAGAGTTCTCAAATCTTGGGCGCTCGGTCACTTTCAGTTTCCGCAGGTCAAAACTTTGTCCTGAATTGACCAAGTTCTCGCCATGACATGTGTAGCAATAGGTTGTGTAGATTTTCTCGCCCATTTCTGCCTTGGCGTCGTCTTGGGCCAACGAGGGCATCGCCAAAGCAAACGCTACGGCTCCAAGAGCCCATAAAATATTCTTTTTCATTTCTTACTTTTTTAATGCGCGGGCGCAAAGCCCAATTTTGTTAAATATTCTGCTACTTCGAAGCGACAAACGTCAATAGATTTTTTCATATCTGCTGAACTCATGTCGCTCAACACTTTGACCGAATCCCATCCTTCGTGAACTTTTTGACTGTAGGCTTGCCCCTGCTGCGTTTTTGCATCCGTGATGAAATCAATCTCTTTCTTAACGGGCTCAAAACTGCAGGTTGCAGACCATGCACAACCCAAGAATGACGCGCTTAACACTGCGCCTTTTAAATAATTCAAACTCATTTTTAATAAACGTGTGCTCATCAATCTGAAGACTTTCAAAAAAAATGTCCAAGCTTCCGTCAATAGAAGTTGGACATCTATTCAACCCCTCAGCTAAAAACCCCCTGAGCCAAGAAATCTCAAAGCAAAGGGGGCGCCATCAATCTTTATTTATCAAACAATGCGAAGGTCCAAAGTGTTGCACCGGGAGCCACCTTCTCTAAATTGGGATCGCCGGCTCTAAGCGCATAAACACCACCAATGCCACTTAGGACCGTGACGTATTGGCGACCATTTTTCTCCCAGGTCACTGGCTGGGACAACATGCCTGAATTGGTTTGGAAACTCCAAAGCAATTTGCCATTGTTGGCGTCGTACGCTTGGAACTCACCGGTCATCACACCGGTGAACACCAAGTTGGATTGCGTCACCAGCGTAGAAGACCAGTTGGGGCTCTTAAAAGGCACTTCCCATGAAGATTTACCGGTCAAAGGGTCCACCGCTTTTAAATAGCCTCTGACATTGGGATCATCAAGAACCGTGGTTCTTTTGACCGTGCCAGGACCCGAAGGCTTTCCAGCCGTGAATTGCTCAGGCTCTGGAGCCTGATACGTCATACCGATGTGCAATGTGTTCATGTACAACTTTTGCGTCACGGGGCTAAAAGCAACGTGTTGCCAATTGATGCCACCGGAAGTAGAGGGCCACACCGTCACATTTCGACCCGCCACTGCACCATTGAACACATCGGTGTAATTGGGGCGGCCGGTTTTCAAGTCAATGCCATCGGCCCAATTGACTTTCTCAAATGGGTTGGCTGCGATCAACTTGCCCGTTGCAGCATCCAATACATATAAAAATCCACTTCGATTGGCCTGCATCACAACTTTTTGGGGCTTGCCATTGATCTTCAAAGTCGCCTGGATCGGTGTTTGTACTGCATCGTAATCAAAGGGATCATTGGGTGATGTTTGATAGTGCCAAACCATTTCACCTGTTTTGGGTTTGATGGCAATGATTGAATTGGTGTAGAGATTGTCGCCCTTGCGCCCTCTTGGATTCCAAGGAGAGGGGTTACCCGTTCCCCAATAAACCAAGTCCAACTCTGGATCGTAACTACCCGTGACCCACGAGCTGCCGCCGCCCGTGACGTTGGAGTCTTTGTCCCAAGTCTCAGATCCCTTTTCACCGGCGGCAGGCACGTTGTAATGCCTCCATAAATGCTGTCCTGTATTGGCATCGTAGCCTTCGATGAAACCTCTGTGGCCGTACTCTGCGCCGGCAACACCAATAATTGCAACCCCTCCAACCACCAAGGGCGCACCCGTCATGGCATAACCATTTTCTATGGTTGCGGGCGCTGGAGAAGCCGTTCTCCATATTTCTTTGCCTGTTTTGGCATCAAGCGCAATCGTCACATTGTTCATCAAAGAGCGAATGAGTTTGCCCTCATAAATTGCAGCCCCTCTGTTCACAATACCACAGCAGACCACACGAAGCGTCTCTGGCGGATAATCATGCGATACGCGCCAAATGGGTTTTCCGGTCAAAGCATCGACAGCCGATGTTGAGTTGTGTGTGGTCGCGTAAATAACGCCATCGCGAATGACTGGAAAGGACTCAGCCCCCCTCATGTCGTTCATGGAATAAGACCAAATGGGCACCAACTTTTTGACGTTGGACTTGTTGATTTTATTCAGAGGACTAAAGCGCTGAGCGTTGTAACCCATGCCGTATACGAGCACATCACCCGATGTTTTTCCATCATTGAGCAAATCTTGAGTTGTCTGCGCACTTGCGCCCATAGCAACAACGCCCATCATTAAACTCAATAAAAAATTTACTTTAATTGATTTTTTAATTTTCAT
>CAIOTD010000129.1 GCA_903861115.1 uncultured Burkholderiales bacterium | reverse complement strand
TGTGTCCATCGAGATCAATGGGTTGAATTTCACACCGCTCAATTCCCTTGTGGGGGGACTGTTGATTGGGCTTGCCGCATCCATGCTCATCGCCTTCAAAGGACGGATCATGGGGGTGTGTGGCATCTTGGCCTCAGCCGTGCTGTCCAAGGCCCCTTTCAAGCGTGAGCGAGCTTGGCGCTTGGTTTTTATCTCGGGGCTGCTCCTTTCATCCCCGCTGTGGGCTTGGATGTTTGCGTCCCAGAGTTTAGAGGTCTCAAAGGGGTACGGCACCTTGCTTGCTGCAGGTCTGTTGGTGGGTTTTGGAACTCGCCTGGGTTCTGGCTGCACCAGTGGGCATGCCGTTTGCGGCTTGGCCAGGCTCTCAAGACGATCCCTCATCGCGACCTTGAGCTTCATGGGCAGTGGCTTTTTGACCGCCTACCTTGTCAACCATCTCCTGTGAGCGATTCATGATTCAAACTCTTGTGTTTCTCAGCGGGCTTGTCTTTGGCCTCGGTCTCATCCTCTCAGGGATGACGAATCCGAGCAATGTGATTGATTTTTTAGATTTGGCCGGGGCTTGGAATCCAAGCCTTGCTTTTGTGATGCTAGGGGCCATCCCCGTGGCATGGATTGGATTTCATTTCACTGAGAAAAGACAGCAAACCTTTTTCAACACCGATTTGGAGATGCCCAGTACCCAAGGGATCAACACAAAGTTGATCCTTGGCAGCATCCTCTTTGGCGCAGGGTGGGCCATTGGAGGCTTTTGTCCTGGGCCCGCGCTCGTGGCCCTGGGCACGGGCAGTCCAAAAGCCTTGGCCTTTGTTTTGGCCATGCTCGCGGGCATGTACGCCCATGACAAATTATTCTCTAAAAACCCAAGCCTGCGTTGATTCCAGCTTGCGGACTTGATCGCAAATCGTTCTGCTCAATCAGAGATCAAACCGGCCATTTCAATCGATGTGCCCCAAGCGCGAAGCTGCTCTTTCACGTAGTGGCCAAGCTCTGCAGGTGTTGAGCCTTTGGACTCAAAGCCTTGTTTGGCAAACGCTTGTTGGACATCGAGGTGTTGCATCAGCGCATTGATGTTTTTTGACAATAGGGCCGAGATCGTTGGCGACATTTTGGCCGGACCAAAGATGCCAGACCAGGCCACACTCGACAAGTTCTTGTATCCGCTCTCCGTCATGGTGGGCACGCTTGGCATCAAAGGACTTCGTTGATCGGCAAAGACCACCAAGGCGTTCAGTTTGCCCGCTTTGACAAACTCCAGTGCGTTGGCGGGCGTGCCAATCATCATGTGGATGCGACCGCTCAAGAGATCGTTCATCAAGGGAACTTCTCCCTTGTAAGGAATGTGAACCATGTGCAACTGCTGTTGACTGGCCAACTCGGCGCTGCCAACGATGCCGCCCACATTGCCCGTCCCGTAGTTGATCTCTCCAGGGTGTGCCTTCACATGCGCAAAGAAGTCGCTCAATTGATGCGCGGGGACTGCTGCGTTGGTGAAGAGGAAAAATTCAAATTTACCGGTGTTGGTGATGGGCGTGAAGTCTTTGATCACATCATAGGGCAGGGCTTTGTGCAGGGAGGGCAAGGCTGACATGGCACCATAGGTGGCCATGAAGAGGGTGTAACCATCGGGATTGGATTTGGCAACAAATTCAGCCGCAATGGCACCATCGGCACCCGGCTTGTTGTCCACCACGACGGTTTGGCCCAATTGCTCACCCAAGGGTTTGGCAATGATTCGGGCCACCATGTCCAAGGCGCCTCCTGCAGGAAAGGGGACGATCAGATGCACAGATTTGTAGGGGTAGGCGTAGGCATCACTCATGCTCGCTTGAGCGTGCGCTTGCAGATCAAGGCCTAGGGTTGCCACGGCACACCATAAAAATCCGAGCGCGTGGGTGAAGTTGAATGGTTTTTGATCGGTTTTGGAGTGCATGGGGGGCTTCGTTCAAGGGGTGTCATTGAACTGAGCAATGCCTGTGCCAAATGTCCAAGGCCCAGTGTAAAGATCACTTTGCAAACAAGGACGAGAGGGATCTTTGTCTCCCCCCGAGACTTGATCACAGCTTGAACTGAATACTTTAAGGCTTGTTTTGGGACGAATGCTTAAAATCATTGTCGTCTTTTGATGTTTTCTTCGCCGTAGGATGTCGTTTTTGACCGTGCGTGGCCTCACATTTCTTGCTCTTCGCAGGGCTTGTCTAAAAAAGAGAGGGGCTCAGAGGATACAAACGGTGGCAATGGACTGCCGGTCGAATTCCTTGGCTGGCCGCCTCAAGGCGGCTCAACCCCATTGTTGCCGTTT
>CAIOTD010000128.1 GCA_903861115.1 uncultured Burkholderiales bacterium | reverse complement strand
CCCACTGAGTATTGCCGGTCGCTGATTGGTTGTTTGCACTGGGTGAGTCAAGTAATGTTGTGCTATTAAAGCTACCTGGCCCTTGAGTCTGTAATCCTGTGGCCACTAACCAGCGCTCGGCAGAATAGTTAGCACCAATACATGCAGTTGCGGGCGAAGCAAGTCATGACTTGGCTAGAGGCCGATGAAAGTCTACAAGCCCGCTGGGTGGGTGCGCAAGACCCAGACATGCAGTTTGCGCGTGTTCACACAGACACCAGAACCTTGAAGGCCGGAGATTTGTTTGTGGCCTTAAAGGGTGAGAAATTCGATGCGAATGCATTTTTGCTGCAAGCCAAAAGTGCGGGTGCAGTTGCGGCCATCTGTGAGCGTGGATTGCAAGAGGCCAACTGGACAGGCATTGAGGTCAAGGATGCAGGAAAAGCCTTGGGTGTGCTCGCTCAAGCTTGGCGGCAAGCCCTGAGCTTGGGTGTGATTGCGGTGACCGGCAGCAACGGCAAAACCACCGTCACTCAAATGTTGGCAAGCATTTTAAAGGCCTGGCAGGGCGAAAAAAGTTTGGCAACGGCTGGCAACTTCAACAACGCCGTGGGTGTGCCCTTGACGTTGCTGCGCATGCGCCAAACCCACCACTGCGCGGTGCTTGAGCTTGGGATGAACCACCCTGGAGAGATCCATGCGCTCGCCTCATGGGTGCAGCCACAAGTCGCCTTGGTGAACAACGCGCAGCGTGAACACCAAGAGTTCATGGGCAGCGTGAAAGCGGTTGCCGTTGAAAATGCGCAAGTGTTCAAGGCCTTAGGTGCCGACGGTGTTGCCGTTTTCCCCATGGACGATGAATACAGTGCCTTGTGGTCAGAGATGAGTCAAGGCCACAAGGTCTGCCGCTTTGGTCAAAACGCAAATGCCGAGGTGGTGCTTTTGAGTCACCATTGGCGCCGTGGGGCGTGGCACATGGTGGTGCGGGTCTTGGGGCAGGACACGCCCTTTGGTTTGAGTTTGCCGGGTGAGCACAATGTGCACAACGCCTTGGCCAGCATTGCCTGCGCTGTGAGCCTTGGCGCACCGGTAGAAAAAATTCAGCAAGGGTTGGCGCAGTTTCTGGCCGTTCAAGGAAGAAGCAACTTCAAAACAGTGTGCATCAACACAAGGGACGCTTTGAGCGGCTTGGACAGCGAGCACCACTTCGGATTGGTCGATGACTCCTACAACGCCAATCCAGATTCAGTCATTGCGGCCATTGATCTATTGGTGCGTTTAGAAGGCCCCAGCGTGCTGGTCCTGGGTGACATGGGCGAGGTCGGAGAAAACGGTGTGATGTTCCACGAAGAAGTGGGGCATTACGCCTTTGAACAAGGCGTTGAGCACGTCTTGTGTCTGGGTGCATTGACGCTTCATGCGGTGAAGGCTTTCGGCTCGCATCCGAGTGCAAGCCAACGCGCAGAGCATTTTGAGGATGTGGAGTCCCTGATTCAAGCGTTGCGTGAACGACTCGCGGACGTGGGAAGTGTGTTGGTCAAGGGGTCCCGGTTCATGAAGATGGAGAGAGTGGTGCAAGCCGTGTTGTCTCAAAATTTGGCGAAAGAGGAAATTTCATGCTCTTGATATTGGCACAGTGGCTACAGGCCTTGTCACCTGATTTTGGTTTTTTCAGGGTCTTTCAGTACATCACCTTTAGAGCGGTGATGGCCGCCCTCACGGCTTTGTTGATTGGTTTGGTGGCGGGTCCTTGGGTGATCAGAAGACTCGTGTCGCTCAAAATTGGTCAGCCCATACGCGACTATGCCATGCAAACGCATTTAAGCAAAAGTGGCACGCCCACCATGGGTGGCGTGTTGATCTTGATCTCCATTGCCGTCTCCACCATTCTTTGGTCCGATTGGTCGAATCGATTCGTTTGGATCGTGATGCTGGTCACCTTTGGCTTTGGTGCCATTGGTTGGGCAGATGACTGGAGAAAGGTCGTGAGGAAGGATCCCGAAGGGATGCCTTCAAAAGAGAAGTACATGTGGCAGTCGCTCATTGGCTTGGTGGCGGCTTTGTATTTGGTGTTCAGTATTTCAGAGAGCAGCAATTTAAGAGTGATGGAGCTCTTTTGGAGTTGGATTGGATCGGGTTTTGATTTGAGCTTGCCGCCCAAAGCGGGCTTGATGGTGCCCTTCATGAAAGAGGTGAGCTACCCCTTGGGCATCCTTGGGTTTGTGGTGTTGACTTACCTGGTGATTGTGGGGTCGAGCAACGCGGTGAATTTAACCGACGGTCTGGATGGCTTGGCCATCATGCCTGTTGTGATGGTGGGCTCGGCCTTGGGTGTGTTTGCCTATGTCACGGGCAGCTCGGTGTATTCCAAGTATTTGATATTTCCCTACATCCCGGGTTCTGGCGAGTTGATGATCTTTTGCGCTTCGATGGCGGGCGCTGGACTTGCATTTCTTTGGTTCAACACCCATCCAGCGCAAGTCTTCATGGGTGACGTGGGTGCTTTGGCTTTGGGCGCAGCGCTTGGCACCATTGCCGTGATCGTGCGCCAAGAAATTGTGTTGGCCATCATGGGCGGCATCTTCGTGGTGGAGGCGCTGTCGGTGATGCTGCAGGTGTCGTACTTTAAGTATTCGAAGAAAAAGTTTGGTGTGGGGCGGCGCATTTTCAAAATGGCACCCCTGCACCATCATTTTGAAAAAAGTGGATGGCATGAGACGCAAGTGGTGGTACGGTTTTGGATCATCACGATGCTCTTGTGTTTGGTGGGATTGTCAACATTGAAATTGCGTTGATGGCATGTTGAATTTAAAAGATCAAAACATCTTGATTCTTGGGCTGGGCGAGTCAGGCTTGTCCATGGTCAGGTGGTGTGTGTTTTGTGGTGCAAACGTTTGGGTGGTCGATGACCGTGAGACGCCGCCGCATTTGGCGACGCTCAAAGCGGAGTTGCCCCAAGTTCAATTCATTCACGGTGGGTTTGAGGCCGGTGTACTGAATGCGGTGCCTGTCAAAGCGGTTTTTAAAAGTCCTGGACTCTCGCCCGAGGTGGTGAAAGATCTTTGGACGCATGCGCAGGCTGTGGGTTTGTCGGTGGGCACTGAACTCACCTTGTTTGCCTTGGCCATGAACGAGCTCAAACGCAAAAGCCTGTACGCGCCAAATGTGTTGGCCGTGACGGGCACCAACGGCAAGACCACGGTCACTTCTTTGACGGCCACGTTGTTGCGCCGCGCGCACATGAGCGTGGCGGTTGCTGGCAACATTGGGCCGGCACTGCTCGATACGCTCAGGGGCTATTTGAAGCCAGACAGGCTTGAGCAACTGCGCGAGTTTGATTTGGCCGCACTGGAAGCGCAGATTGCGCCAAACAGTGCACTGGCCGATGTCCATGCCGATGCCCATGCTTCGAGTGAACACGAAGAACTTCAAACGATGTCGCAAAAAGAGTCGGATGAAAGTATTGAGCCCAACGCGGCTG
>CAIOTD010000127.1 GCA_903861115.1 uncultured Burkholderiales bacterium | reverse complement strand
GTTGACAATTATCAAAAGTGTTTGCCCGCATTGATTTAAGGTCACAGCATGGAACACTTTTTACGACTCGATGGCCTCACGGTCTTTGCGGGCAGGCCCTCAAAAGCCGCGCTTCTCTATGCCATCAAAGCGCCATGGGTTCAAATGGCGGCGTCGAGTTTGATATGAAATACAAGGATTATTACGCGGCCCTGGGCGTGTCCAAGGATGCGGACTTGGATCAAATCAAAAAAGCTTACCGCAAATTGGCCAGAACGCATCACCCTGATTTATCAAAGCAAGCAGGTGCAGAAGAAAAGTTCAAAGACATTGCCGAAGCCTACAACACCCTAAAAAATCCAGAAAAGCGCGAGGCCTATGATGCGCTGGGACGCGCATCAACTGAAGGGAATTTCACCCCTCCCCCCAATTGGCAAGACCAGTACCAAGATGGACCGACCTCCTTTGAAGAAATGGATCTGTCGGATTTGCTGAACTCGATCCATCGGCACGCCTCTCGCTCCTATGACAGGCGGCAAGCAATACCCGGAGAGGACATCCAAAAAAGCGTGAGCATCACTTTGCTTGAAGCATTGAAAGGCACCAGTGTGCGACTCACGGTCATGGAGAACGGACAAACCAAAGAACTCGAAACCCTGATTCCTGCTGGGGTCAACACTGGCAAGAAAATGCGCCTCAAGGGGCTGGGCGGCAAGGGCCTGCACGGAGGTGCCAACGGGGACCTCTACTTGCACATTCAACTCCAAGCGCACCCTGTTTTTAAACCTCTCGACCAAGATTTGTATTTCAACCTGGCCCTGAGCCCTTGGGAGGCCATCCTTGGCGCCGACATTGAAGTCCCGACCCTTGAGAGCCCAGTGGTGCTGAGTGTTCCCGCGCTCACTCGCAACGCTCAAAAACTCAGACTCAAAGGTCGTGGCCTTGGGAACCTCAAGGGCTCAAGAGGCGATCTGTATGCCGTGGTTCACATCGAGTCGCCAACGCATGCCTCAGCGCAGGAAATCGAACTGTATGAACAACTCGCCAAAATCTCCAAATTCAACCCTCGAGATTCAATTGCTTAAGGACACACACCATGACACGCACAACCATTAACGTCATCGATATTGAACCCGTCGAGCACTTCACCTTTTTTGAGTTGGCCCGATTTTGCGCCTTAAGCGCCGATGAAACAGTGGATTTGATCGATTACGGCGCAATCAAAGCCGACTACAGCGTGAACCAAGAGGACTTTTACTCACCCCAGACGCTTGAAATTTTAAAAATCGCGTGCAAGCAGCGAACAGACTTTGACCTGGATTTGTTCAGCGTGGTGATTTGTGTTCAATACCTCAAAGAAATTGTGCAACTCAAACACGAGATTCAAGAATACAAAGCGGTTCTTCACCTTCAAGAAGGAACCCCCTCAGCGAATCATTCCATCAACGACTTGGATGGTCTTGTCACACCTTGAAGCCAATTCTGGGTTGTGTGTGACAAACAAAACACTTGTGCCCTGCTCGGCTGAAATCGAGCGCAACAATTCAAAAACCGTCTGTGCGCTTTGCGTGTCCAAATTGCCTGTGGGCTCATCGGCCAAAAGCAAAGCGGGCTTCATGGCGAGCGCGCGCGCGATGGCCACACGCTGCTGCTGACCACCGGACAAAAGACTCGCTTGCGCATCGGCCCAGGGCTTCAAGCCCACACTGTCAAGCAACTCTAGCGCACGAAGCCGAATGGACTCACTCGAATACCCTTTGGCCGCAGTCATGGGCATCATCACGTTCTCCAGCGCAGTAAATGCGCTCAGGAGGTAATGGTATTGAAATACAAAACCGATGGTGTAGCCCCTCAATTGCGTGAGGGCATCGTCCCCGAGTTCAGTCGTCTCCCGGCCTAAAATGGACAAGCGTCCACTGCTGGGTCGATCCAACAAGCCTACAATGTTCAACAAGGTGCTCTTGCCAGAACCAGAAGGCCCCACAATCGCACAGAATTCGCCTCTGGACAAGTTGAAGTCAATGCCATGCAAGACCTCGCTTTCATTGCTTTTGCCCTGATTAAAAGACTTTCTGATGCCTTTTAAATCCAAGACGGGTCTTGCGTCATCGAGTTGGATCACAGTGCTCATTTCATCCTCTCATGGCCACAACAGGATCCAAACGCGCAGCACGCAGCGCTGGCGCAAAGGCGGCGAGCAAGCCGGTGAGTGTTGCCAAAAGCAACGATTGTCCAAACATGATCACATCGAGTTTGAGCACAAACATGACCGACCCATCTGCATTGCGCATGAACACCTCCCACAACGTGAGTGCCGTCGCACCGAGTGTTGCGCCGACCAAAGCGCCCCCAAAACCCAGCACCCCGCCTTGAATTAAAAAAATGCGCATGATTTGACTTCGCGTGATGCCCATGGCCCGCAAAATCCCGATGTCACTTGAGCGCTGTACAACAGACACCACCAACACGCTGGCGATCCCAAACCCAACGGACAGGGCCACAAAAAAACGAATGGCGGTGTTGGCGGTGGTTTGAGCCCCAATGGCGGTGAAGAACTGCTCATTGGTCTTGATCCAACTGTCAGCCTCCAACTGCGTCAAAGCGGTGATGCTTTTGGCGACGTTTTCTGCTTCGTAGACATCTTTGAGCGTCACATCCAAAACGGTTGCCAACCCGGTTAGGTTCAAAAGACTTTGAGCCGACCGCATGGCCACGTAGACTGTTCTTGTGTTGGCGCCCTTGTTCCCCAAATCAAAGATGCCTCTCAGGGTGAAGATATTGGAGCTGCCCGCAGCAGATGATAAATTGATCTTGTCCCCCACCGTGACCCCTAAATTGCTGGCCAGTTCCGTTCCGATCAGAACATCTTCCCCCCTCAACACGGCTTGCCCTTGAACAATTTTTTCAGGCAAGGGCACGATTTTGTAATACAGATCGGGCACCATGCCAATTAAATTCACAGACTGGCTTGCATTTCCGCGGATCACCAAAGCCGCACCTGTGGTCGCGGGCGAAACGACAGACACCAAAGGCATTTGGGATATTTGTTGTGCGATGCTTTGCCACTGATCGATGCTTTTGATGCGCTGCAAGGGCGCTTGAAGTGTGGATTCGACGACCGCGGTGCTGTTTGAAGACCTCATCGGGCGCACCACCTCCTTGGGAGGGATCACTTGAATGTGCGACTGCCCAGTGAGCACCCTTGTCACAAAGTTGGACTTCAGACCCGAGAGCAAGGCCGACATAAAGATGATCACACCCACACCGATGGAGATGCCACCGATGATAAAGAGCGTCTGTATCATGCCTTCCTTCAAAAACCGAATGGCCACAAACACCTCAAAAGGTACCCAACTCCCGCTTTTCATGAAGGCCCTTTCACTGAAAGCTCGGTGTTGATGTCGGGTGAACACGAAGACCTGATTTGAGGGGTAACAAGGCATCGATCGTGATCACATCCCCTTCTTGTAAACCCTCGACAACATCGACAAAACCCGCACTGCTGACACCCAAGCTCACAACTTGTCGAATCAATTTCGACCCCATGACCTTGTAAACCCAAGGTGTGCGAGTACTGATCTCGTGAATGCACAAAAGCGGCACAGGCTTGGCCGACAAGGTCCTTGAGACCTCCACATCAACAGAAACCGTCATGTCTTGTTTTAGAAACTCTGGGGGCTTGGGGACCCCTAATTTAACCTCAATGGATCCACGTTGCGGGTCGACACTTGTATTGATATAGTCCACGGTGGCTTCAAATTTTTGATTGGGATACGCGTCTGCAGAGGCCAACGCAGTTTGACCAAGTTTCAATTTTTGAAGATTTTTTTCGTCAATTTGAAGCACCAACTGTGTCTGTCCACTGGGAGACAGGCGCATCAAACTTTTGCCAGGCTGAACCACGTCGCCGGGCTCAACATTTCTTGAAATCAAGGTCCCGGAGGCTTTGGCCACAACTTTGGCATAGTCAAGCCTAGAGCGAGCGCCTTCTTGTGCGGACTGTGCCAATGACAAGGCCGACTGCGCACTCAAATACTCACTTCCTCCGTCGCCTAAGCTCTCAAGTTGGCTCTTGGCTGTCATCCACTGCGCTTGCGTGATGAGTTGAGCACGGATCGACTCGTCCAGACTGGATTGACCAATGAAATTTTTCTCAAGAAGCTCTCGGTTTCGCTTCAAGGTTTTTAAAGCATTTTCATTGTTGGCTTGCGCTTGATTGAAGGTCTGAAGAGCAACAGGCTCCAGCAATTGATGAATTTGTAACAACTTGACCTGAGCTTGTTCAACACTCAGGTGCGCTTGCTTTAAAGCAGCCCTGAGCTCAGTGGACTCAAGCTCTATCAGCAAATCTCCCTTGTTCACATGTTGCCCCTCAAGAACCGGTATGTTCAGCACCGTTCCGGTGATCTGAACACCTACATCGTTGCGATGAGGATTTTGGACTTGACCACTGGCCACAACAGTTTGCACAAAGTTTCGTGTTTTGACCTCAAAAACAGGGACCGATTGCCCCATATACCACTTGTAGGTCAACCCAACAGCGAGACTCAGCAGTAAGAAGAACAGAAGTATTTTTTTGAAATGAAGCTTTAGAAATAAGTACAAGTTTGATCCAATGGCCAAAGAAGCAACATCACCGAGTAATAAGAACGGGTACTGTCGCGCTATTGACGATTTTTGTCGCAACACTTCCAAGCAACATGCGCTCCATGGCACCACGACCGTGTGAGCCCAAAACGATCAAATCACAACCCAAGTCGCTGGCTGCTTTTAAAATACCAGTGGCCACACTCACCTCCTCCATGGTCACCACTTCAATGTCTACAGCAGGTGTGGCACTCAAACCCAAGGCTCGCGCTTTGTCTTGAATTGAAAAGGACATGGCCTTGGCTGAATTGACATAGGCCTCAAACGCCATTGGATTGGCCGAACCAATGCCTAAAAACGGATAAGGATCGATCACAAACAAAGAGGTGACCTTTGCGCCGTATTTGGAGGCCAAATCAATGGCCAACAAGGCCGCGTGTTCAGACGCCATAGAACCATCGGTTGCAAATAAAACATGTTTAAACATCATCCATCCCTGTCTTTAAAGTTAATCCTTCAATGCAGTGATTGTGAATAAAAATACCAAACACACTTTGATTTACCTCAACAAACCAGCTTGTAATCCGGCAAGGTATCACTTTCGGAGATGAAAACCACGCTCGGCCAGAGCGCTTGACCGCAGCAAGCGGTGTTGTCAAAGCGACTTGATCTTGTAAGACTTGGATCCATTGAGGGCAATATCGATGTGGTTGAAAAACACATCCCGCCTCTCAAACATGCGCAAATGCGCAAGAGCGTCATCCAAATCAACGCCCAAAAAATCAAAAACTACATGGTTCAGTGCATCAATAAAGCCACCTAGGCCAAGGAGGTGTTCAGGAAAATCATCTGCCAAAAACATTCGCCAATGCCCATCTGCTTTATGCATGCGCAATGAGCAAAATTGTCCAATGTGCTCATTGCCGTAACTGCTCGAGTCATATTTGAGATAGCCCACCAACTGGCGGTCCAAGTGCTTCACGATGGACAAGCACCTTGGGGACAACTGCTGATAGGGAGAGCTCCTATGGGCGGGCGAATCTAGATACAGCTTCATCGGCATTCCATCGATTGATGTCCATTTGAGATACACATAGCTTTCTCCTTACGAGGGGAAAAATAGCGGAAATAGTTACCACTAAAACACTCATTAAAAAGCAAACAATGTAACTATATGACTAAGTATATAGTATATTTCGTATAAATTGAAACCTATAGAGGTACTTTAAAGAGAAAAACCTGAAACAAGGTCCATGTCAAAAGAGCAACAACGCCATTCACAACGACACATCGATGGAACAATTTAAAAACCTCAGAACCATGCTCGATATCGCAGTGGAAATTCATAACTGGGAGAGTGAACACTTTCCAGAAATGGAAACCATGAGTGGGCGATTTATCTTTTTAAGTCTCGTGACTTACTTTTGTAAAGATCAAGATAAGAACAGTGACGCATTGCCGCTCAAGAGCATCTATAGGACCGACAACATCAGTGAAAAAAGCATACGAAACAAGTTAAAAGACTTCAAAGCGCAGGGACTGGTCAAATTCGTCTCATTGGAAAAAGACGGAAGAAGCAAATGCGCCATACCGACCAATCAATTGATCAAACGATTGATCGAATATGCAGAACAAATCAATTACATCATTAAAAATCACTTCTATTTGGTTTCAATTCAAGACAGAGAACAGGAAAAGGAACGCTCAGAATTATTTTCTAAACACGACGATCTGTTAACGCACAAATTAAAGAACTACATCCATCAAGATTTGGCAAACCGAGAGATCCATCCAGGCCGTGAACCAAACCCATCAGAAAAAAACACCCGGTTGACCTTTGAGATTTAAAAAATCTCAAAAATATTGACGTTTAAAAAAATCCCCAAGCTCAAAAGAAGCGATGCAAGAACAGACACGATGAAGACAAATGAAAACATTGCGAATTTAGCAGTCAGACCCGAGATCTTGATTGAACAAAAAAACAAACCGAGACGATTAAGCAATGCGGTGGTTTTGCGCTTTTCTGTTACGAGCACAGCACTGCTTTTGGTGTTGTCAAGCCTGGTGTGCTGCTTAGAACTTTTTAGCAGAACAGTCGGGATTGAGCTGATGCCGAGCAACAACCCAAGAATTCAACTGGACCTCGCATTGAAAATCTTTGCGATCGTCTTAATGGCGATGATGGCACTGCTAATAAGCATTTACGTGCTCATGAAAAAAAGCAACAACAGAATTGAAAAAAATATCGAAAACAGCCTCAATCTGAAAAAAGAAAAGATACAAAGCACCGCGTTTTTGGAGTCCATATCGCATGAAATTAGAACACCCCTCAACGGCATCATTGGTTATGCCGAGTACATACAACACAGTTCAAAAGAGTCGATGATTCAATTTCCTGCGCAAATTATCTTTGAAAGCAGTCAGCATTTATTGAGGCTGATTGACAACCTGATTGACTTAACAGAAATAGAGACGCGAGGTAAGACAGTGAAAAAGAATGCATTTTCCCTGAACTCAAGCATAGATGATTTATGCAAGACGCATTTAAGTCGGACCAATAAAAAGAATATTTCTCTTCGCTATGAATACGACCCCACATGTCCGCCAACCGTGACATTGGATGAATCACTTTTTAGAAAAGTGATTACAAATTTACTAGACAACGCCATCGTTTTTAGCAAAGACATTGGGGAGATTGTTTTATCAGTCCATTATTTGAAAAACATCCACTCGCTGTACATCTCCATCAAGGACGATGGTCACGGAATCCCGGAAAAAATGCACACACACGTGTTCGACAAGTTTTGGCAAATCGAGGATTTTATTGCCAACGCGCACGGTGGATCGGCACTTGGATTGGCCTTGACTCAAAAAATGGTTGCCTTGATGGGTGGGGAAATCAACTTCAACTCGGCAGAACACGTTGGTAGTATTTTTTATTTCACACTCCCACTGAACAAGAACGGAATTGAGCAATGAAAACCATTTTGATTGCTGACGACGACTATGCCAACCGAATATTACCAGGCCTTTTGCTGGACAAACAAAAATACCAATTGTTTGAAACTGACAACGGTCAATCGGTGTTAGAAATTTTAGAGCTCAATTCCATTGACTTCTTGCTGCTAGATATTTCATTGCCAAACATCAGTGGAATCGATATTTGCAAGAAAATTAAATCCCATCCCTCTCATCGGCAAACAATCGTCATCGCCTATACAGCGCACTCCATGGAATGGGAAATTGAAAAAATTCTAGCCGCAGGGTTCGATGCCGTTTTGATCAAACCGATCACGAAAGAACAACTGCTCAAAGCACTCAAAACAAAAAAAGATAGCGGAACTAATTACCAACATCGGTGACATAGTCGATCATTCAACAAAAGAATAAACGCATACTCCTTGCTTGTAAGCACACCTGCTTTCCAGTCAATAACAAATCAGACAAATCAATTGCGTAATCCAATACAAAAACACCAAAACACAATACTTGTTGCATTTTTGTTGATGAATGCATCCAGAGTATTTTCATTGACGGTGAACGATCACGCCGATTTTTTAAACGACCGATTTAGCGGCACTGGACAGATGAGCCTATCACAAACGCTTTCGAAGATATTGCCAAAGGAAGTCGCCGTATTGAATGTAGATGCGAATTTAGAAAAAATGATTTCATGGCAAATCTTGAATCAAAAGCGTTCGACCATTTTGAATGCATTGGCCAAAGAAATGCATTTTGTTTGGCAAACCATCGACTATCGCATTTTGATCTCATCCAACGCCCTTGACTCTTCGACAAAGAAGGTGCTCGCACAGTCCCCCTATGAAGAACCCTCTCCCGCCCGACTCTTGACGGCAAGCCCATCGAGCCTAGCAAATAAGAGTCCATTCACCTCGAACAAAAAAAATGAACTTCAACCAGAAGAAAAAGAGGCACTCGATGGACCTGCTCTTTATGTGCGTTCAATCACCGACCTTGACCCCAAGCCCCTCAAAAAACGAACACCGCCCCCTCCAGAGGTGGAACACGTTGAAGTGAAAGAGGCCAAATACAAAATCAATGCGGTGGAGAACATTTCACAAATCGTGAAATTTGACAAAAAATTCCAACAGCTAGGCCGCGAAACCTTCAAGTCAGAAGATCAAATTCCTCAAAACAAAGAAAACCGCTTTGAAATCACCCAAGACGATGAAACCCTATCGATCGCATTGAAGCGTTGGTCAACTCAAGAAGGTTATCAACTGGTGTGGGACGCCGTGAAGGATTTCCCAGCGATTCAAACCATCTACGAATCCAGCAACATGGAGGAAGTGGTTCTTAAGGTCATGAAAGACATCGAAAACACCGATTATCCATTGCACGCCTGCATCTACAAAAACAGAGTTCTTCGAATCATACCCACAACAAAAGTTTGTGAACGTCAAAAGGGAGTGTCTTTTGAGTAAGTACCGAGGATATGTGCTGAGCATTGGCGCACTCATTCTTCAGTCCTGCGCCATCAGTTCAAATGAAGCGAGCAAGACGATCGAAGGCAATGCGCTAAGTGCAAGAACTTATCTGGAGGTAGCGAAAACACAGCAAAAACAAGAAAGTTTGCTTTCATTTGTAGACGCCAATTTCGTCGGTGACTCACCCATTGATTTGCCGTATTACACAAGCTTACCCAGCATTTTTTTTGAAAAAATAAGCTTGAAATCCCGAGGTTTGGCTTATGGACCGGTGGAGCAAGCCGCAAGAAACATCAGTTTAGCAACCGACATTGCAGTCAATGTGAACAGCGATGTCAATCTGTCAGCCGCAGAGGAGACCAAAGACGATCTGTTGACCTTGAACGACCCCAGAAAAAATTTGCCCATTGCGGGAAAAAATTCAAATTATAAAAAACAAATTGTTCCACTCAATTACACGGGCACCTTGCTTGCTTACTTAAAATCCATCAGTGTGTATGCAGGCATCAACTGGGAATGGAAAGACGGCGGCATTTATTTGTACCGATTCATCACAAAGACTTTTGACATCTCCAACATCACCACGGGTGAATACACCGTCACCGATACGCTCAACAGAGGAGGAACAGCATCAACGGGCTCCTCAGGCACAGCCAACGCAACGGCCAACGGAAGTTTCAGCAATTCATCCAGCCTTGGATTGCGCGGCATCATCGCGCCCTGGAAAGCGCTTCAAGACGAACTTCAAGCCATTAAAAGCGCTGAGGGAAAAATAACCATCAACGACTCCCTTGGAACGGTCACGGTCACAGACACGAAAAAAAAGGTTGATTTGATTGAAAAAATCATCAAAGAAGAAAATACGTCGTTTGGCAAACAAGTTGCGGTTGAGGTTCGAGTCATTCAAGTCAATCTCAACAAAGAATCTCAAATCGGTGTCAATTTGGGGCTGGTCTACAGTGCACTGAATGGAGACAAAACAGCGATTTTGCGCTCTCTGAGTGCAACACCCCCCAACACCAACGCAACCAGTTCAGCGGGGAGTTTAACGTTCACAGTGCCTGACCCCAGCAGCAAATACACGGGGACCAGTTTGAGCTTAGCGGGGCTGAACGCTTTTGGTGACATCACACAAGACGCCACGACGACACTTTATACAACCAATCGGGTGCCTGTGATGACAGGCAACTACACGACCACAGGCTTTTTGGCACAAACGACACCCGCAATTGGTGGCGCCGTCTCAGGCGGATCTGGCGTACCGGGTCTCTTACCGGGCTCTGTCACCGTGGGTTCTTTTTTGAGAGTGTTGCCGACCATCAAAGAAAACAACTCCATTCTTGTCAATCTATCCCTTGACTTGTCGTCTCTTAATAACATTGGGAATGCAACAACGGGCGCGGGTGCATCCTATCAACAAATTCAATGGGCCAACACCACTGGCGCGAAGTCGGTGGTCAATCTTTTGATCAATCAAAACGAGTCGATTGTCACAGCGGGCATATCGTCTGATTCGTTCACCAACAACACCAACAACAGCCTGGAGGGCGCCTCAAGAGAGAGCAAGAACGGCAAAAGCATTTTTGTCCTGATCATCAAACCCAGAATCATCAAAAACGCCTGATGTTGATCATCCATAGCACCAAGCACAAACGAGCAGTCGCCACTGATTTGAACTGGCAGGTGCTGGACCCTTTTGGGAACTCGCTGCTTGGTCACAAACAGTTGATTGAATACATCAAAACAGGTGGCTACATTGGGATCACTTACAAAAACGGCAAAGACATCAATCTAGGTGTTGGACGAGACATTCACTCAGAAACCGAAAAAGATCTGAAGATCATCAGCATTGCGCACCAAATCGCAATGAATTCACAAATGCGTGAGCGGTCCTTGCTTGTCTTTCTAAAAAATACAGCCTCTGGCGATGAAAGTATTTTTGCAATCGGACTGATCAACGGCAATGTGGTGATTGATCAATTGATTGAGGGAAGCGATCTCGTTCAAATAGTCAGTGACTTTTCAAAAATCAACATATTCACGACAAGCCAAGTAGAGATATTTGGAGACATCTCACCAAAAGACATGCCTGTCAACAAAATCATCACACTCGATGACGTACTGAGAGAATCCACCCACAATAAAAAATATGTTGAGACGCTCAAAAACAGTTTGATTGTTTTTTATTTGGTGATCGGTTTGATTGTTTTCTTGCTGGCCTATTTTTTCTATGGGATCTGGCAAGAGAGCATTTTGAGCAGCGAAACCGCTCTCAGCAGCAAGCTCAAAGTGATCAATTCACCCGAAAACGTTTACGCACAAAGAATCAATTTATTTCTAAAAACACCTTTAACGCTGGCAAAAACAAACATCAGCCTCATTTTGGAGGAAATTGGATCGTTCCCTTTTGTGATGGCCAATTGGAAGGTTCAAAGCATCCGTTGTGAAAATTACACTTGCTTTGTGAACTGGACCAGTATTGGGGGGACATACCAAGAGTTCATCAATGCGGCCTTGCCCAATTGGAGCAACATTGCACTAGAGACCCACAACGGCTCTCTCTTGGGAGACATGAAGTCACTCCAAAGCAGTTTCACCGTGTCCGCAAAAAAAGAATTATTGCCGGAGTTCAAAGATCTCCCTAAGTTTGAAAACTTCACCTTCGCTATGGGAGATTTATTGCGAAGCTTGAATAAAAAAGGTTGGGAATCTGCTTTGAATGCACCCAGTCAAATAGAGACCCCCACAGAGGGTGTCGATGTTTCCATTAAAAACCACCCACTGGCCCTGTTGTCCATCCCTTGGTCAGCCAATGACCAAGGCTGGAGAGAGACCGAGGAAGCATTGCATGCGTTTGGAGATCTCTGCACCTTGGATTCACTCAAACTTGAACTCCATTCGCAAACACCCGTTCTGAGCACCCATGGAAAATGCTATGTTAAGAAGTAAATGGGGGACAGGCCTTGTTTTGTCAATGATCGTTGCACATGCAATGGGGCAAGCTGACATTGAGAATTTCAAGGCAAACAAATCACCGGACACGGAATCATCGTCCTTTCGAATCAATGATTTGGTGGATAAAGACAAAGCAACGAAATCTCAGGAGAATTCAAAACCGAGCATTCCAAGCCAAGCCTCGACCTTGACACGACCGCCTCCACTGCCCGCCTCACTTGAAAGCAGCCGTTTGGCCAATCCGGGCCAGCTAGATATGAACAGCGCCTACTTTGAGCCAGCCATGCCGGAAAAACCCATGGACTTGGTTGGTATTTATTATGCAAGGGACGTTCAAAAAGCAGAAATCATCATCGGTGGTATTGCTCATTACTACGCTCCAGGAGACCTTTTAAGAAACAACTGGCTCTTGAAAAATATCGAGCCCAGTTACATCGAACTTCAACGATGCAAGGACAAGTCAAAGCGTTGCGAGTTCAAGACCCTTGCATTCACCGCCAGCGTGAGGGATTAATGATGCTGTCGCTCATTAAAAATGAAACCTATTTGCCCATTTCAGAGATTTCTGAAATTGGTGAATTCAAAGGCTTGATCATGGGACTCTACCCCTTGACGGCACAGCCTCGATGTGTCGTGCTCGACATGGGGTGTGCTGAGGTCATGCTTGTCTATACCCAAAGCTTTTTAGGAACAGGTGCACACCTCGGACTTCTGGCATTGAGCAAAAGCCAACGGTTTTTATTGACCGTGATCAAAGAACTCATCACCAGTGATGAGTTGATTCAAGAAATCATTCAAATTTCACAAATCAAGAGCAACACCAGAAAAAAGTCTTTGATCATTGACGAGGGCAATAAGTTCATTGTTCTTTATGACGAAATCATGGCCAAAGCCATCCAACTCAATGCCACCGATGTGCATTTTGAAATCAGGCATCAAGAACATTCCCATGTCCGGTTGCGTATTTATGGACGCCTGAAAGCTTGGAAAAAATTTCCAACTGAACTGCTGCGTGGCGCTCTAACGGCGGCCTATTCAGCGAGGTCAAAAAGTGGGACCAATTCAGCAGGGGCCTTGTCTTTGGAGCGCCCCATGAACACCATGACTGAACAATTGATTGACGGGCTCCAGATCAATGGGCGATTCAATGGGTTTCCATTGGTCAATGGTTACGATGTGGTTGTTCGACTGCTCCACAACGACCCCAAGGTCAAAATTCCCAGCATTTCGTCCCTGGGCTACACGGACTTTCATATCAAGGAACAAATCGAACCCGCCATCTCACGAAATGCAGGCATGATGGCCATCGCAGGGTCAACAGGCTCAGGAAAATCGACGGCATTGAGGGCTTTTATTGCGACACTCCCAAACATTGAAGGTCTCAAGGTTTACGGGGTAGAGGATCCTGTTGAATACCTCAATCCCTTCATGAGTCAAATTTCCATACAAAGAAGCTCTGACGACCCTGATGAGGTGGTCAAAATGAAGTTCTTATCGGCACTGCGATCCGTTTTGCGCATGGATCCTGACGTCTTGATGTTGGGTGAGATTCGAGACAAAGAGTCGGCATCCCTTGCGTCTGAGTTCAATCGCACAGGACACCGTGTTTTCACCACGGTGCACGGTGATGGATGCATCGATGTCTTGTCACGTTTGTGCAGCGATGAGATTGGCATTTCAAGCAACACCTTGGCAGGCAAGAATTTTTTGTCGGCCGTGATGTATCAAAAATTGCTGCCCCAATTGTGTGAATTTTGTAAATTACCGGCCCGTCATTTCCTTGATCAAGCGCAAATAAGCTGCTTGACCGATAAATTTTTACTGAGCATCGACTCGATGTTTTGCGCCAATGAGCGTGGGTGCGATCACTGCAAAGTCCAAGAAATTGGCTTGGCAGGGACCAAGGGACTGAGCATTGTTGCTGAAATACTCATTCCCAACAAAAAAATACTTCAGGCCATTGCTATTGAAGACTGGGCGAGCGTTGAAAAATTATGGAGAGGAAGTCGACGCGAAGCCTTTGACAGCTCGAACATGCAGGGAAAAACAGCGTTTGAGCATGCCTTGTACAAAGCCAGCATCGGCATCTTGGATCCTTTGGACATAGAAACTGACTTTGAATCCTTTCAAACCTACAACGTTCTTCAAATCACATGAAAACCCTTTTGATTGAAATTGAGCTTTTTTTTGCAAAACGTGAATTCTCCAATCGAAGAGGTGAAGTTTATGAACTGATTTACTCCAATTTATCAGAATCTGGGTCTCGGCAAATTTCAACTTTGCGAGAGTTGTTCACGATTTGGGAAATACGGGAATCCAAAAGAGGCAGCTCGATTGCCTTGGTTTACAAAAGCATCATCAGCCGCTTGAACCGTGGCATCGCATTTTCTCAAGCCATTTTGCCCTTCATTCCCAGGGAAGAAGCCCTGATCATTGAGGCAGGAGATGCATCAGGAAAGCTCTTGGAGGCGCTTGTATCGGCAAAAAAGCAGTACCAAAGTGACAAAGAGATTGGGGGCATTGTTGCGAGCGCCATGGCCGAGCCGATGATGACCTTGGTTTCAATTCTTTGTACATCCTATTTCTGTGGCGTCTACTTGTGGCCGCAAATGCTGGCGGTCGTCAATGAGTCCTATTGGCCAGCTTGGTGTTTGCCGCTCATTCGGTTCGAGCTAGCGGTAGTGAAGTATTGGCAACTGACATTCATCGCCCTCATTGTTGGGGTGAGTTATTTTTATTCGATATCAAGGTGGACAGGCTCAATGAGGGAGGTCTTTGACAAACTCCCCCCCTGGAGTCTTTACAGAGACCGTCAAGCGGTGGCATGTCTGGGTATTTTGGCTGGCCTTTTGTCATCTGGCATGGAGTTGTCTGCAGCACTGGACCGAATTTCTGCGAAAACGACGCCCTGGCTTTCATGGCAGGTCAGGAAGATCAAATCAAGAATGCTCAAATCCGGTGAGAACACCCTGCGAGCCTTCGATTCGGGTCTTTTTTCTAGAGACCTGGTGGATCTTTTGGAGGACGCGTCCAGAAATCGCAGTTTTGATGACACCCTGCGCTACTTGGGCAATGAGGCCTTACCGAGGATTGTTCAAAAAGTAAAGTTACTTGCAAAATTTACGGCAACCATCATCTCACTGATCTTTGGTTGTGCATTTCTTTACCAAGTCTCGGTTCAGCAATTGGGCATCAACGATGCTGTTCGTCAATTTTCTAATTCGCAAATGTAGAGGAGAAAGGTATGAAGCTTCAGTGAAACTGTATTTTTTTATCAACCGTTAACCAAGGAAGAAAATGAAACATCCATCTCTCAAACCATCCAAAAAGACAATCCAGCAAGCTGGATACACCAATGTTCAAATTGCCATTGGCGTCTTGGTCAGTGTCATTGCGGTGCTTGGCGCCATCAGTGGCTTTACGTACCTCAATCAAGCCAAAGTCAACAATGAAATCGCATTGATTGGAGACATACGAGCCAACACCAGCAAGTTTATTTCGACACAAGGCCTAAGCGTCACCACGGCGCCTGCGATTGCGACTTTGGCCAATTTGGGATTTTTCCCCAACAATTTGGTGACGGGCATCGGCACAGCAGGCGCAACAGTGGCCAACCAATGGGGCGGCACGATCACCGTCGCGGCAGCTCGGGGCGATGGGGTCGCCGTTGATGCAACCCACCCTTCAGACAGCATCGCTTATACCTTCACCAATGTGCCAGATGCAGCTTGCAGAATCTTGGGCGTGAGCTTGGATTCGGTCGTGAGCGCCTTAAAGATTGGCGCCACAACGATCAAAACTTCTCTGGCCCCCACCTCTAGCCCAGCAACGGTGGGAATAAGTTGTATAGGGGGCGCGAACACCTTGGTGTACGCCATTTCAGGCTAAAAAAACGGTCGCATTGAAATTCCAATTGTTTTCATACAACCCAAAGGAAAAAGGTCATGTCTCCCATCACGATTGGAATTTCAATTGTAGATCGGAAGAGCACACG
>CAIOTD010000126.1 GCA_903861115.1 uncultured Burkholderiales bacterium | reverse complement strand
GGTATTTGAATCGTCAGACCTAGGTAGTTTCTTTTCACAATCGGCATCAACAGGTACTTGTCTGTGTACCAGGCACCTATAGCCGATCCGAGAGCATGTGCCACCATGTCAAGCTGCTGACTAGATCGTTTTCCTGATTTGGATATTTCATAGTTCTGCTCTACTACTATGATTGCTGTACTCACCCCAAAACCAATCCAAGAACGGTATTCTGAATCTGAATATCTGTGAGTGATGTATCCAGCCATGACACCTCCACCAACGACATGGCTCATTTCACTCGTGAAGCTGTCACTTGCGTTGCATTGGGGGGTTGCGAGTAGTGAGCATGAAACAATCAGTGAAAGAGCAAAATAGTTGAGCCTTGGCAGTAAATTTTTCATTGATTTTCGCCGTTCTTTGACATTTCTTTTCTGACCTTATTTAGTTCAGTTCGCATCGTATTGAGCTTGGTATCAAAATCAAAACCTACTTCTTGCTCAAATGCAATTTGTTGCCAAGGCTGATGGTGCGCAGTCAGCTTTTTCTTTTGGTGTTTGATTGGGCAAAAATATGCCTCAGTAGATGCAATCACCTCTTTTGCAAAACTCACCACCCCTACGCCATAGGCGCAATACGTGCAATGAAACTTTGAAATCAAATCAAGATACTTGAGCTCTTGTCGGTCAAAGATGATGTATTCACTTCTTGTGATTTTGGGTATGCCATAGATTGGAAAGCATGACCATTGGTAAAAAGAAACGCATAAATCTAAGAGTCCAATTGGCAAAAGCATGCTGTAAATTTCGATCAACATCACATCTCATTGAGAGGGGATTTTTGTGAACAAGACTGAACTGATTGAGCACATTGCTAAGCACGCGGATATTTCCAAAGCTGCAGCCACTCGTGCACTCGAATCCACCATCGGTGCCGTTAAAACAACCTTGAAAAAAGGTGGCACTGTTTCTTTGGTTGGTTTCGGAACCTTCGCGGTTGGCAAACGTGCTGCCCGCACTGGTCGCAACCCACGCACTGGCGAAGCTATCAAAATCAAAGCGGCCAAAGTACCTAAGTTCCGCCCAGGCAAAGGCCTCAAAGACGCTTTGAACTGATACCCACAAGGGGTGGGGTGCTTAGCTCAGTTGGTAGAGCAGCGCCCTTACACGGCGTAGGTCGGCGGTTCGAGCCCGTCAGCACCCACCATCTTCGGAATAAGGCGAACACACTTGTTCGCCTTTTTTTGTTTTTCGTATGAGTTTTTTTGCGCGAGTCAATCATGTTTGATTTTGTCCGTCGTCACACCAAGATCATGCAGTTCATTTTGTTTCTGCTGATCTTTCCATCGTTTGTCTTGTTTGGTATTCAGGGCTACAACCGTTTTCATGAACAAGGTGAAGCTGTCGCCAGCGTCAACGGTGTGGACATCACGCAGTCCGAATGGGACAACGCGCATCGCGTGCAAGTTGAGCGTTTACGAGCTCAATCGCCCAACATCGATGTAAAGCTGTTTGACACCCCGCAAGCCAAATACGCCACGCTTGAGCGCATGGTGCGCGATCGTTTGCTCCAAGCGGCTGCTGATAAATCACATTTGGCGGTGAGCGATCAGCGCTTGGCCAATGAGTTGCAACAAAATCCCAATATTGCTTCTTTGCGTCGCCCCGATGGCAGCTTGGATTTGCAACGCTACCGCGAGGCTTTGGCTGCGCAAGGCATGACGCCTGAGACTTTTGAACGCCAAGTGCGCTTTGACTTGTCTACGCGCCAAGTTATGGCTGGCTTGGGAGCGAGCAGTTTTGCGCCTCCAGCTTTGGCTGATGTGGCACTCAACGCCTACTACCAGCAACGCCAAGTGCAAGTGGCGCGTTTCAATGCGTCTGAATTTGTCAGCAAAGTCAACCCTACGGAAGCGGACTTGCAAGCCTATTACAAAGCCCATCCTGACCAGTTCATGTCGGCAGAACGGGCAGATGTTGAGTACGTGGTGCTAGATTTGGCAAATGTCGAAAAAACCGTTGTGGTGCCTGAGGCCGAACTCAAAACCTATTACGAACAAAACCAATCTCGTTTGGCCGCTCTCGAAGAGCGTCGAGCCAGTCACATTTTGATCAATGCGCCTACATCGGCAAGTGCCGCTGATCGCGCCAAAGCGCGTGCTCAAGCGGAAGATTTGTTGACACAATTGCAAAAGTCCCCCGAAAAATTTGCAGACTTGGCACGTAAAAACTCGCAAGACCCAGGTTCTGCTGAAAAAGGCGGTGACCTCGATTACTTCGCTCGCGGTGCAATGACCAAACCTTTTGAAGATGCAGCCTTTGCCCTCAAAAAAGGTGAGACCAGCGGGGTGGTGGAGTCTGAATACGGCTACCACATCATTCGCTTGACCGATATTCGTTTGCCCAAACAGAAGTCTTTTGAAGAGTCTCGTGAAAGCTTGCAAGCAGAGGTGCGCCACCAACTCGCGCAGCGCAAATTTGCTGAAGTGGCTGAGCAATTCACCAACATGGTGTATGAGCAATCAGACAGTCTCAAGCCTGTCGCTGATCGCCTCAAGTTGGAAATCAAACAAGCCTCTCAAATCAGCCGTGAAGCCGCGCCGGGCAACCCTGTGCTGTCTAACCCCAAGTTGTTGGCTGCAATTTTCTCCTCTGATTCATTAGAGAAAAAACACAACACCGAAGCGGTGGACATCGGCACGAACCAAATCGCTTCTGCTCGCATTACCCAATACAACCCTGCGCGCACCTTGCCTTTTGATGAAGTCAAGTCCCGCGTACATGATTTGGTTATGGTCGATCAAGCTGCAAGCTTGGCGCGTACAACGGGCGAAGGCAAACTTGCTGAGTACAAATCTGCTGGCGACGTCAAAATTGGTGAAGCCGTGACTGTCTCGCGCGACCAAAAATTGCAGCTGCCTGCCCAAGTCATTGAAGCCGCATTGAAGGTCAACACCAAAACCCTGCCTGCTTGGGTTGGCGTTGATTTAGGCGCAGCAGGTTTTGCGGTGGTGAAAGTGGAGAAAGTGTTGTCACGCGACGAAGCGGCTGAGAAAAATCGCGATCGAGAACACACACAATTCGCCCAATGGTGGGCCAGCGCCGAAGGTTTGGCTTATTACAACCTGTTGAAAGAGAAATTCAAGGTTGAGATCAAAATTCCTAGGTTATAATTTCTAGTCTACGGTGGCTGTAGCTCAGTTGGTAGAGTCCAGGATTGTGATTCCTGTTGTCGTGGGTTCG
>CAIOTD010000125.1 GCA_903861115.1 uncultured Burkholderiales bacterium | reverse complement strand
TCAGCGAATTTAAAAAGGGAGCGACCTCAAGTTGAGGCCATGAGAGTTTTAGAGCAAAATGCCGCAGATTTCAAAGCACCTGAAGCCAATCAATTTAAACGAATTAAATCGCACTCAATCATAGTGGTTTCCCTCGAACATCAATCAATTCTCTAGATGAGCACAGACAATTAGAGGTGGATCGAACGAGAGAAAGATAAAAAAACAACGCAGTCGTTGCGACAGCCGTTCAAATGACGCTTGAGCTCAGCACCTGAGGATCAAGGCAAAAGGCAAGGGCCTTGAAAATTGACTCGGACCGTGGCACCAGCGTAGACCGTGTCCTTGAATGCCTTCAAGTAGACCTTTTCACGTCCAATCACCACTTCAAACAACTGCCCATTCTCCACACTTTTAGAGCTGACCCCCAGATGGTCAGAATTTGTTAAATTTTTACCTAAAAATTTATCCGTGCTCAAACTGCTGATGCGCATTTCAAAGAGTTTGGGCCCCGTCAAATTGATGAAGATATTTTTACCAATGGACTGGATCTCAACAACCACCTTGGCGGGGGCAAGCTTTTTGTCATCCAGTTGTTCAATGGAGCCTTCCACGTCACAACTCATCTTAAAAACATCCGCCCACGTCATAGGGCAATGCAATAAAAGGGACAGTACAACGGGTCGGAGAATGGTTTTCCAAGCTTTCATGTCCAGCCCTTAAAAATAAGGCTGATCGAAATCAGCCTTGTTACTTTGCAGCGCGTCTTGCTCACCCAAGGTGAATTAACCGCCCTTTTTAGATCTCTTACCAGGATTCTTTTTCGAGCGAGTTGCAACGCCACGCTCCAAGCTGATCTTTTGGCCACGACCGTGGGTGGTGGGTGTAGTCCCAGGAAGGGGTTTAGGTGCGGGGGTGCGCTTGCGATCTGCTTCGGTGACGATTTTGTTTCCCATTACATTTTCCTTTTGATAATTTGTCTATTTTAAACTCTTAGAAGAGTAAAACTTGGTTTTTAGCCTTTGGCGATATTGTATAAGGGAAAAGGGATGTCTCAATGAACACATTGAATGCTAAAAAGCATCCCGGACCACAAAAAAGTCCATAAACATCAAAAAGAACTTAAAGATGCGATTTTTGAGCCGCGTTTGACCCTCTGGATCAAGAACAAAGGCCCTCAACAGGCCTCAAAGGACGCGATCAAAACGACTCAAGCCCAGTGCACATAATTGATTTCAATGGTTGTGTGCGCAATGGATTTAATTTTTTCAAGCTCTTTTTTGATGGTGTTTGGTACAACATTCGGGTCTTCGCTGACCAAAACAACAGCGATGGAATAATTTTTCTTGCCCACCCGCCAAACGTGCAGGTCTGCAATTTCAATCGTTGCCGAGGCAGGAACATCAGCAATCAAGTGCTTGATCTCTGACACGACTGAATGATCCATCTCACAGTCGAGCAGCACCCTAGAAGTTTCTTTGAGCAAGTTCCTCGACCACAAGGCAATCAAAACCGCACCCAAAATGCCCACCAAGGGATCCAGCCAATCAAGCCCATAAAGCCACCCCAGCACAAGTGCTCCAATGGCCAGCACGGACGTGGCTGCATCAGAGACCACATGCAAATAAGCAGCTCGCAAATTCAAATCATGCCCCAGTGCCTGCGTCTCGTGAGCATGCGCAAAAGGGGGCTGCTTTTCATGTTCATGTTCATGGCCATGGCGATCGTGTGAATCGTCGTGGTGGTGGTGGCTGTGGTGGTGCTGCCCCGAGTTGAATAAAATATAGGCGCAAACCAAATTGACCACCAGGCCCAAAATAGCGACCCAAATGGCCTGCTCATACTGAATGATCTGGGGCTGGTAGATGCGATCAAAAGAACTAAAAAACATCACCAAAGCGATGGCCAATAAAAAAATGGCACTGGTGTAGCCTCCCAAGACCTCGATCTTCCACGTGCCAAAGGCAAACCTTTCGTCATCGGCGTACCTGCGTGCCGCAGCGTATGCAAATGCGCTCAAACCGATTGCAAGTGTATGTGAACTCATGTGCCAGCCATCTGCGAGCAAAGACATGGAATTCAACAACCAGCCAAAAACAATCTCGATCACCATCATGGCCGCCGAGATCCACATCACCACCTTGGTTCCCGCTTCAGCAGCTTGATTGCCAGCATCAAAATGGTGGCTGTGCGCCAAGCGCGGATATTTTTTTTGATTCATTTAAAAAAAGAGGCTTATAAAGACAGGGCTTGGAGAGAAGTTTAACAGGCAAAAAAATCAAGCGGCCTTCGCTGTTCAAGTAAAATCACCCTCAGAAGGCTATTCTGTCTGTTCAGGCGTAAAAACGGCCCGACCGTCTGAGTCTAAAAGAGACTCACCCAGTTTTGAGCGCAAACATGAAACGGTTATAACGATGAAAACACTCTACGCAGTTGTATTTTGCATTTTGAATGCATGCCATTTATCGACCTCAGCCCTTGCGCAAACTCAAGATGCTTACGCAAAAGCGGTGGCTCACCCCATGCGTTCGACGGCGGACTTGAAGGCCGATGATTCTCGAAAACCGATTGAATTTTTAACATTTACGAGGGTCAAACCTGGCGACCAAGTGCTTGACCTGGCCTCGGGTGGGGGCTATACGGCACAGTTATTGGCCCTGGCCACTCAACCTGGGGGCAAGGTTTGGGCTCAAAACGACAAGCCTTCAGCCGCGCTCGCGTCCCGGCTCAATCAAAGCCCTCAAAGCTATATAGAAACGATTGTTAAACCATTTGATGACCCCGCGCCCGAGAATGCGCCTGCCCTGGACTTGATCACCATTGTCTTGTCGTACCACGATGTGGCCTTCATGCCGATTGACAGGATGAAAATGAATCAAAAAATTTTCAAAGCCTTGAAATCGGGTGGTCATTTTGTCGTCATTGACCACTCTGCAAAAAATGCAACCGGCCTTCAAGACATCAAAACCATTCACCGCATTGATGAGCAAACCGTCATCAATGATTTCACTTCGGTTGGTTTTCAATTGGAGGCCGAATCTGGCGACTGGCGCAATCCACTCGACCCCAGAGAAGAGCTGTTCTCAAAAATGAAGCAGCGCGATGATCGTTTTGCCTTGCGATTCATCAAGCCTTGACCTGATCTCAAGACGCAACACCAACGATCATGAAAATCATCCACACCGTCAATGAATTGCACGAAGAGCTGTCCAGTGCGTCTTACAAATCCCTGGTCCCGACCATGGGCAACTTGCATGAAGGTCACTTGCGTTTGGTTCAAGCGGCTCGCCAAGCGAGCCACGCCAAGGGCGGCATCACGGTTGCCACGATCTTTGTCAATCGCTTGCAATTTGGCCCCAATGAGGACTTTGATCGGTACCCCCGAACGCTAGAGAAAGACTGCGAACTGCTTGAGAAAAATGGCTGTGATGTGGTTTTCGCTCCCGATGAACACGCGCTTTACCCAGAGACGCAGCGCTTTAAGGTGTCCCCTCCAGAAGAATTGGCAAACATCTTAGAAGGCCATTTCAGACCGGGGTTTTTCACAGGCGTGTGCACGGTGGTGATGAAACTTTTCTCAATGATTCAACCCCAAAGTGCGTTTTTTGGAAAGAAAGATTATCAGCAGTTGATGGTCATTCAACAAATGGCTCGCCAGTTCAATTTGCCCATCAGCGTCATTGGGCTTGAGACCGAAAGGGCTCAAGACGGTTTGGCTTTGAGCTCTAGAAATGGCTATTTAAGCGCGCCGCAAAGACTCAAAGCCGTCGAGCTGTACCGGGCGCTCCAAAACGTGGCCGCTCAGTGCAAAGGGTCCGATGCCGATCCGATTGCGCTTTGTCAAAATGCCCATCAACGGTTGACACAAGAAGGCTGGGAGGTTGATTACATCTCGCTTTGTCACCCCTCCAATTTAAGTCCATGTGAAAAAATAGATGGCTCTGACTTGGTGGTGCTGGCCGCTGCCAAAATTGGAAAAACACGCTTGATTGATAATTTAGAAATCAAATTTTAAAAAAACGTCTTATGAAACACACCGATCAATTTTTACTCGCTGGCGTGATTGGCTTTCCCATCATGCATTCACGCTCACCTCTCATGCACAACTACTGGCTTGAGAAAAACCAATTGGTGGGTCGATATGTGCCGCTGGCCATCCACCCCAAACATCTTGAAGGCGCCTTAAGAGGCTTGCATCCACTCGGATTTTCCGGCTGCAACGTGACCATCCCTCACAAGCAAACTTGCATGCCTTTTTTAGATGAACTGTCTCCCGCGGCCAAGGCCATGGGAGCGGTCAGTTGCATTCACGCTAGAGCCGACGGCAGCCTGTACGGCACCAACAACGATGCGTTTGGATTTATTCGCAATCTAAAAGCCAGCAATCCGAACTGGCGTGCTGACGCAGGCCCCATCACGGTGATCGGCGCTGGCGGGGGCTCTCGAGCCATCTGCTATGGCCTGATCCAAGAGGGCGCCAAAGAGATCAGGTTGGTCAACCGCAATCTTGAAAGAGCACAAGCGCTTGCGAGCAGTCTGGGCCCTCAGATCAAACCATTGCCCTGGTCGCAGCTCAATGAAAGCTTGAGTGGGGCAAAAACCTTGGTCAACACCACCAGCCTTGGCATGGTCGGTCAACCCGCGCTAGAAATTGACTTGAGTGACCTCGATCAATCTGCGTTGGTCACGGACATCATCTACATCCCTTTAGAGACCGATCTTTTGAAGGCGGCCAAGACCAAAGGACACCCAGTCACCAATGGGCTTGGCATGCTGATGCACCAAGGCCCCCTGGCTTGGAAGCTTTGGTTTGGAATCGAACCCGAAGTCACCGATGAACTTCGGGTGTTGCTAGAAAGAAGTATGGTGTCTTAATGCGCCAGTTTGGCATGGAAGTGATCCCATGCCCTTTGGAACAATACGTCTGACCAAAGCTTCTCTCTGCACAAAGCCATTTCTTCTGCCGTGAAATGATAGGGCTTGCCGATTTGCATGGCCATGTACTGCCTGTGGGCATTCTCTTCCATGTAATTGGCCAAGACAAACGCCTCAACGATGGACTTGCCCACAGTGACGGCACCATGCGCTTTCATCAGTGCAGCACCATGGTTGCCCAATGTTTGAGCCAATCTATCCGCCATCGCCGTGTTGTTGATGGAGTTGGGCGAGTCAAGCACTGGCATGGGATAGAGCAAGGAGCCTTGGGCAAACACTGGCGCATAGGGCTCGCCCACCATGCTCAAATACGTCGACCACTTGGGGTGGGCATGCACAATGGCTTTGACATCAGGTCTGACCCTATAAATGCCCGCATGCAAATGAAATTCCAAGGGTGGCTTGACGGTCCCTTCAATCAAATTGCCCGACAAGTCGATGGTGCAAATGTCATCCACCGTCAATGCGCTTCTTTGACAAGATCCCGTGTTGATCAACATTTGGGTATCTGACAGTTTGATGCTGGCATGCCCGTTGTAATCGATGACGTCCTCGTGCTCGAGCATTCTTATGCAATCCACCAGTTGTTGCTTGAGTTTTAACACCTCAGACATGCTTAGATCTCCTTGATTAATTCTTACCAATTCAGCTCTGCTCGAACTTGAGCACGCCACAAATCCCAAGCCCTCAAGCCTGCGCCTTGATTGACTTGATCGGCCAAACGGCCTTCCTCAGGGCTGAGGAAAGAAATGGGCAGTCCTTGAGCCAACGCGGTGCTCATGTGCTGAATTCTTGCATTGACTTCTGTGTAAACGGCTCTAAAGACTGCGGTTTGCAAAGAGGGTCCACAAGCCACACTGCCGTGAGCTCGCATCATCACAACGTCCTTTTGGCCCATCACGTCAGCGAGCGCCTCGCCTTTTTCAATATTGCCCACCAACATATCTGTCTCACCAAACTTCTCGCTGATGTCAAAGATGGGCGGCTCTTGAGCCAAAAAGGCGGCATTGTGAAACATGGCTTGCATTTTCACGCGAACCAAGCCAAAAGGCACAACCGATGGGGAATGGCTGTGAACCACGGACATCACATCAGGCCTGGCTTTGTAGATTTCGCTGTGGATGAAACGCTCCAAAAAGCTGTTTCTCCCATTGGCATTGCACGGCTGGCTATCCAGGTCGTATTCAATGATGTCTTCTGGCATCACCAAAGCTGGCGGTGTCGATTTGGCCATCAAGTAGCGGTCTGGGGCGGTTGGATGCCTCATCGAGACATGTCCAAAACCATCGACAACGCCTTGATTGGCCAAAATTCTGCTGGCTGCAGCCAAGTCTTTGATCAACGAGGGATCAACTGGTCCGCCTGAGGGGGGTACTGAACTCATAGGAACTCGCTTATTTAAATAATCACGGATGTCATGATGCCTTTAGGAAAAATTTCCTCTGGCGTGAAGGGGCGATGCGAAATCCCTTGCTGAAAGGTGTACAAGGACATCAATTCCCAGGTGGCCCGGTTTTCTTCAATCCCGTAGGGGAATGTGTCGCCATTGAACATGTCTCGCATTTTGCGAGCGTAAGTGGTGAGCCAAGGAATGGGGTACCTAGAAACCGCTGGGTCCAACAGCCTCTCTAAACTGCGTTTTTTAGATTCTTGGAACGCGTTGAACATGTTTCTTGCAACCCAAGGGTACTGCTCGGCAATGGATTTTTTCATCGCAATGATGTGCATGATGGGCCAGACCTTGGTTTTGGCAAAGTAATCCTCTTCCATCTCCAAGTAATCAGGAAAGAGACGAACGATGTCAGGGTGCCCTTCCAAGAAGCAAGTGGGGGGTCTCGCAATGATGGCGCAATCGATCTCTCCAGACGCGAGCATTTCACTCAAGGATTTGTCAGCAACGCGGGTCAACTTCACCCCCTCTGGGAGCGTGATTTCTACTTTTTCTGCGCGCCCAGGTGAATTGGCGCCCGCTTGGTACCAGTGCACGTCTTGCAATTTAACGCCCATGTCGTTGTGCAGCCATCCGCGCATGTACACCGCCGCAGAGTGCGCCCATTCGGGAGAGCCAATTTTCTTGCCAATCAGATCCTTCGCAGTCTTGATGCCGCTTTTCTTGTTGACGTAAAAGGAACTGAAGCGAAACAGCCTTGAGCAAATCACAGGCAAGCCAATGATGTCGCTGTCCTCACGGGTGACTTGGGTACAAAATTTTGCAAACGACAACTCAGAGAGATCAAACTCACGATTGGCCGTAAAGCGCGCAAAGCACTCATGATGCCCTAAATTCAACCAATTCAAGTCAATGCCTTCGGCCTTGACTTGCCCCATTCTGAAATCCCTGAAGTGATCGTAATCCGTTGTTGCGATCGTGAGTTTGAGCAAAGACATCTCTTTTTATCTCCTAAATCTGTTTTTAAACTTGAAAAGAGACAATTCTATCCACTTTAGAAAGTGATCGAGTGCTCGCCATTCTTTTTACACCCCCTAGGGTCTTTCCCCATATCCCTGCCTTTCAGATCAACCGCCACAGGCACTTTTAATGCTTGTTAAAACCCTTGGCGCGTTGGAAGCACAATTTTTGAGCAAAAAGTCAACATTGGTTTTAGAATGAAGTCACTCTTCACAAAGCGTTCAATTCAATGAAACTGCCCCTCCCTCATTTCAATTGCCCCAAGGTTTCGAGCATCAAGTCTCTTTTCCTAGCTTTTGCACTCTTGGCCACTGTTGCCTCGGTGCATGCGCAAACCTACCCCAGCAAGCCCATCCGCATGGTGGTGCCTTTCACACCTGGGGGTAGCACAGACATTTTGGCGCGCTCGATAGGTCAAAAACTCTCGCAGTCTTTTGGGCAAACCGTTCTCATTGACAATGTCCCTGGCGCTGGAGGCTCCATCGGTGCCGACAAAGTGGCCAAGGCACCTGCAGATGGCTACACCATCTTGATGGGGCACATTGGGACCTTGGCGGTCACCCCCTCGCTGTACCCCAATTTGCCGTATGACCCCATCAAAAGCTTTGCCCCTGTGGCATGGATTGCGAAAGTCCCCAATGTGATGGTGGTCCACCCAAGTGTGCCCGTCAAAAACGTGAAAGAGTTGATTGAATACGCCAAAAGCAAACCCAATGCACTGAACTTTGGCTCGGGCGGCAATGGCAGTGCAGCGCACTTGGCCACTGAGTACTTTAAGCTCCAGACACAAACACAAATGGTTCACGTGCCTTACAAAGGAACGGCTCCAGCCGTCACCGACTTGGTCTCAGGACAAATCCAAGTGATGTTCACTGGCGCGCCTGCCGTGAGTGGGTTCATCAAGGGCGGGCAACTGAGGCCCTTGGCCGTTTCAAGTAAAAGTCGACTCAGTAGCCTGCCTGACGTGCCGACTGTGGCTGAGAGTGGACTGAAGGAGTTGGCCGGTTTTGAAGCCGATCAATGGTATGGGATCGTGGCGCCCGCTGGCACACCCCAGGCGATTGTCATGAAGTTGAACACAGAGATCAACAGCATTTTGAACTCGGCTGAAATCAAAACGAGACTTCAAACAGAAGGCGCAGAGGCAACACCCAATCCACCTGAAGTGTTTGGCAAGTTGATTGCTAGTGAAATCGAACGCTGGCGCCCAGTGGTGCAAGCGTCAAAGATCAAGCCCGACTGAGAACCCAAAGCAAGCGCCCTGGAGGCCTCACAAAAGGGTGCGCCCAGATGCGTGGGGGGCGGCCTTGCCTTTTTTATTCAGCCTTTAGGCCAATTTCTTTGATCACCTTGGACCATTTGCTCAGCTCCAGGTGAAGGTATTCGGCGGCCTCTTGGGGCGTGCCACCCACGGGTTCAAAACCAACGGCATTCAGTTTGCTCAAGAAATCTGGATTTTTCAAGAGCACCGTCATCTCTTGGTTCATGCGCTTGATGATGTCACTGGGGGTTTTGGCTGGGAAAAACAAACCCACCCAAGTGTAGTCGACGAACCCAGGGAACCCCGCTTCAGCCAAAGTGGGCACCTCGGGCAAAGAGGCGTTTCGTTTTGAACTCGTCACCGCCAGGCCCCTGACTTTTCCGCTTTTAACGATCTCCACAGCGGCTGGCAGTGCGACGCTGGCCAACTCCACTTGAGACGCCATGGAGGCCTGCAAAGCGGGTGTCGCTCCTTGAAACGGAATGTGCGTGACGTCAATTTTTGCAAGCACTTTGAACAAATATTCGGCACTCAGATGCGGCGTGGTGCCAGCCCCAGCGGAGCCAAAGTTGTACTTACCCTCTTTGGCCTCGGCAACCACTTCTTGCAAGTTTTTTGCTTTTAAACTGGGGGAGGAGACCAACAAATTTGGACTAGAGGCCACGACACCTGCCACCAGCAGGTCTTTTTCTGCGTCAAAGCCTGGGTTCTTTAAAAGCGAAGCGTTCACCGCCAAAGAGCTGGTATTGACCAATACCGTGTAGCCATCAGGCGCGGATTTGGTCACAAACAGGCTTGCAATATTGCCTCCCGCGCCGGCTTTGTTTTCAATCACCACGGCTTGCCCCATGGATTCGCTTAGTTTTTGCCCCATCAGTCGGGCGATGATGTCGGCTGGCCCCCCAGGCGCAAAGGCCACAATCAACTTGATGGGCTTATTGGGGTAAGGGTGCTGGGCTGGCTGCGCCAAGGCTTGAAAACTGCAAAGGGACAGCAAAAAGGGCAGCATCCACTGCGGCGTTTTTAAGAGAGATCTTTTCATGGTGAAGGCGCCTTTTAAATCCTCACTCAAAGAGGAGTCGGTTGGATGGAACGGCTTAAACAAGATGGCACGTCTCTTAGCTCAAAAGCCACTCTTTTTTGTTCAAAGTCGTCTCCAAGACGTATTGGGCCATTGCTTGTCGGGTCGTGACCCACACATCTTGCCTTGATTGCACTTGGGCCATGATTTCATCAAAGACCCAGGCACCAGAGGGACGCCCAAAGACGTGTGTGTGAGCGGTGACATCCAGCATCAAAGGCACACGCTCTCGATTGAGCATGGCGTTGAGCGTGTCTTCAAAGGCGTGAAGCATGTGCCTTGGTTCGTGACCGTATCGGATGCTCGTTGGCAAGTCGTTGACATCCATGGTCAGCGGAATACAGGCGATGCGCTTGTCGCCAAACGCCTTGACATAAGGCCGATCATCGTCGTTGCAGTCCCCATGATGGGTGTATCCATACTGCGCGAGCAGTCTTGTTGAGATCGCACTGCCCGTGCCCCTTGGACTGATCCACCCCGTGGGCTCCACGCCACTGGCTTGGGTCAAAATCTGGTGATTGCGTTCGATGTTTTCTCTCTCCTTTGCCTCATCAAAGTAGACAGGAATCACATCCATGCCCCAAGAATGATTGACAATCTCGTGACCGCGTTCATGAATTGAGCGAACCGTTTTGGGGTCTCTTTGCGCCAAAACACCGTTGACCATGACACTGGTTTTGATGCGCCTGTTGTCCGCGTAGTCCAGCAAGCGATGAATCCCTCGAACAGCCCCAAAGTTTGCCCAAGACTCGGCGTTGGTATCAAAAAATCCAGGTTTAAGGACATTGCCCATCGGCCCAATGCCAGGCGCTTGTCCATCGGACCAGGCCTCATAAGCAATGTTAAAAATGATGGCGACTCTTTTGCCCTCTGGCCAGCGGAAATGGTCGTTCAATCGAATGATTTTTTCGTGCATGACAACTTTCGCAAATTAAATTTATCGGGTCAAATTTTTCAGCACTTGGTCCTTGTCCGCGGCCAAAACCTCATTGAAAGCGGTGGAAAACTCCCGCGCACACTTGAGAATCAATCGAACAGGTATGCCAGACGCATAAGACAACTTGTGTTCAGCGTAAATGAAAGACACCTTCTCCGACTCATAACTTTTGAACGTCATAAACGGCACCTTGAGCGCGGCCTTTTCCTTGATCTCGTTCATGTCTTTGACGCGTCCAGGATCGTTGGCAAATGCGCGTCCCACCAAGGTGATGGTTTTGTCAACCGCTTTGAGCGTGTTCCAAATGGGATACGTCAAACCTTTGGTGACAAAAACTTCGCCGTTTTTTTCAATTCGGGCATCTGCCTTGTTCTTGTCGTACATTTCCTTGATCGTCTCTTGATTGATTTCAACGGCTTTGAGAATCATTATTTTTGTATCCACCGTTTGACATCTGGTCTCCTCACACAAATCCAAGATGTGCCAAACGAAGACGGGGATATCCTCTCTCACCACTTTGTCTTTCAACATCAAATTCTCTAAAGTGATCAAAACCTCATCAAAGACATTGGGCG
>CAIOTD010000124.1 GCA_903861115.1 uncultured Burkholderiales bacterium | reverse complement strand
CGTGGTCAAGCACGCGGCCCAAAGCAAATGCGATGTCCCGTCTGACCTTGACGTAGTCCTGCCGGACAGGACCCAGTGTATTGGCGCACTCAACTCTAAAAAGAGGCAATTGGGCTTGCCAATTCACGTGTTGCTTGCGAGCCTTGGCGATCTGCTTGCTGAGCGTGTTGAATTTTTTACGCTCAGGAGAGAGGGTTTTTTCGCTTTTTTCAGCGAGGAGTTGTATGGCTTTTTGTGTAGAAATCACGAGTGAATGAAAATAAAAGTGTGCTGAATTTACTAAAGCGCTAGGCGCTTTCAAATAGAAGTCTATTACACTTTCATTGCTCTGTGCTTGTTTTGCCTGTCCTTATTGCAACTTGGGGGCGGGTATAAAAAAGACCATCAAGTTGGCCAATAGGATCGTGCCCGCTAAAAAGTAGAAAGCGGCCATCAAACCAAAACGATCGGCAACCACACCCCCAATGATGGGCGCCAAAGCTTGAGCCGCAGACTGCATGCCGAACATCAATCCAATGCTGGTGCCACCCATATTGCTTGGAGCAGACTCCAACAACCAGGCTTGCATCACGGGTCTGGCCGCATAAAGGAAAAAGCCCAGCAGTGCAATCAAGACGACAAAGAGGGTCGAGCCGCCTGCAAAAGTCATCAAAAGCAGCACCACACCACTCACTGCAAAACATGACATCAACAGGGTTCTTCTTCCAAGCTTGTCAGACAAATGTCCCGCAATCGGTGCCGCCACAAAACCAGCCACTTGCAAAATGGCCATCACAGCACCCACCCAAAAAACGTTGTATTGCATCTCTTTGGCCAAGTAAAGGGGCAAAAAAGTCAGCAAGGTGGCTTGCGTCATGGACCTAAATGAGGAACTCATGATGAGCATGAACAAGCCGGGTGTTTGAACAAGAAGTCTTAAGCCACTCAAATAACTTTGAAAACTTTGCTGGCGTCCCTTGACTTCACCCAAGCTGGTCACTGAAGGCGTGGCGTTTTCTTTTTTACCCTTGGCGACAAAATTAAGGGTGCCTAAAAAATACAAAATGAGCATGGACATGATGGCACCAGGCACCACATTCAACATCACGATCTGGTGCCATGAAAATACGCTCAGCAAAGCACCGACGGCCAACGGTGCAAGCGCATCGCCCATATTGCCACCCATGCCATGCAAGGACAAGGCCAAACCTTTGCGCTCAGGAAACATTTTTCCAAGGAGAGGAATTGCAGTGGGATGCCACAAATTGTTGCCCATTCCAACCAACATCGCGCATACCAGCAGCATCCAATACGTGCTTGTGAATCCCATCAAGAAATAAGGAAACCCCACCCAAAAAAGAGACAAGGCCATCAATTGCCCCTTCTTGCCCCAAATGTCGACCAGCATGCCGCCTGGCACATTTGAAATCGCCCCCGCCGCATACTGACACGTCATGATGAAACCAATTTGGCTGTAGTTCAGTCCCAGCTCTTGGCCAATCAAAGGCAGCAGCATAAAAAAGGTGGCGGGATACCAATGGGTCAAGGCATGACCAATGGTGATGAGCCCCATGTCTCTGTAGGGAACTTTGTTCTCTGGGGATGGGCCCAAAGGATCTTGTATCACACCAATGCTCATGGTCGGCTGCCCTTTAAAATAATTTCGTCGTACAACTTCTTCCACTTGTCTCGCTGGCCCAGACTTTCACCAGGATCGACCACCATCATTTTGATGTTCCTAAGCGTTGAGGGCACCTTTAAATTACTGGGCAAGTAATCCAATGTTGCACTGGCCACTTGGCCTTCACTCAACAAATAGTCCATCAAAAGGGCCGCGCTCGCCGGGTGAGGCGCATTCTTTAAAACAGCCACGCCATTGGCTCTTGCCACAGCGGGTTGAATCACCACGTAGTCAATCGGTGCGCCTTTTTTCTTGAAGGCTTCAGGCATGTAGTTGTAAACAGTGAGCGCCATGGGCACCTCCCCTGACGCCACCATGCCTGTTAGATTGGTGTGGCCTTTCCTGACGGAAATACCGTTGTTCTTGCTCAAATCTCTGAAGTATTGAATCCCCTTGGCTTCACCCATGGACTTGATCACGGTCACAAACCAATCAACGTTCTCGATCTCATAGCCCAATTTACCCTTGAACCTCGGATCCAACAAGTCGGTATAACTCTTGGGCAAATCGGACTCTTTAAAGGCCTGGGTGTTGTAGGCTTGAACCCACAGTGAGAAAAGAGTCGCGGCCCATTCCTTGTGGGCGGGCAAACTGCCCTCCATCAAATCGGCAAAATGCGGGGACGCCACACGCTGAATCAAGTGCTCTCTGGACAACGCTTCCAACTCCACGGCCCCCGCATGAAAGACATCAACAGTGTAGCGCTTTGCACGAGCTTCATTGATGGTGCGTGTCATCACCGAGTCTCCACTGGCTCTCCAAGTCGTGACTTTGATGCCGTATTTTTTTTCAAAGGGATCAAAAATAATTTTCAAATCCTTCTCGGCAATGGAGGTGTAAAGGCTCACGCTCCCCCCTTCATTTTTGGCCAAGTTCAAAAGTTTTTGAGTGCGCTCATTGGATGCGGTTTTGACAACATCCCAACTGGACTGATTGGCCACAGGGGAACCCGTCGATTGCGCATGCAGCGCACCTGCAAAGCAGGCAAGCAAACACGCACTCACGAGCGTTTTATACAGACAGGGGAAAAACCATTGCTTCATCGGTTGACTCATCCATCCTCAATTGGCCTTGCGATCTGGCATTGTGCAAAGCGAAAACATTGATCCACAGTGAACAAACAAAAATTGTGCTTAAGCACCCTTTCGGCTGAAAATTTCCTCATACAGCTTGGACCACTTTTGGTTATCGTCCAAGGTGATCTTGGGATCTGCAAAGGTCAGTGGCATTTTGTTCAAATTTGACGGCACTTTTGTACTTGTCGGAATGAAGTCGCGCTTGCCTAAAATGCTTTGACCCACGCTCAAGATAAAGTCTTGGAACAAGACCGCTGCATAGGGGTGAGGTGCATTTTTGTTCACACCCACGCCATTGGGCCTTGCAACGGTGGGGTCCAGTGCAAACCAATCCATGGGGGCACCTGCATTTTTCATCTGCTCGACCTTGTAGTTGTAAAGCGTCAAGGCCAAAGGCACTTCCCCAGACGCCACCAAATTGGCCAACAAGGTGTGTCCCTTTCGCACAGTCACCGCGTTTTTGATGGCAATCTCTTTGAACAAGGCAACACCCTTGTCGTAACCCATTTGAGTGACCACGCCAGCAAGCCAATCGTTGTCCTCCGACTCGACCGCAATCTTGCCCTTCCATTTGGGGTCCAGCAAGTCTTTGTACGATTTGGGCAACTCTTCCTTTTTAATGAGACGGGTGTTGTAAGCACAGGCGAAAATATTCAAGCGACTTGCGATCCATTCTTTGTGAGGCTGAATGGCCTGTGGGATCAACTCGCTGAGGAAAGGTGACTTACAGACTTGAAGGAGATGCTCTCGGTGCATGGCCTCCATCTCAGGACCGTTGGTGTCGATCACATCGACTTCGTGACGATTGGACTTGGCCTCCAAAACAACCCGTTGGAGAATCTTCTCTGAGCCCGCTCTCCACACTTTGGTTTTTAAACCATAGCGCTTCTCAAACTCGTTGGTCAAGGCGGCCATGTCATCTTGCGGCATGGAAGAGTAGACCAACACAGGACCTTCTTTTTTGGCCATCTCGACCAATTTATTGGTTCGCTCAGGGCCACTCAAGGCAGAGGCCAATCCTGTTGGCAAAGCACTTTGAGCTTCACTTTGCGCATGCACAGCGCTGGACCAGGTGGCAGTGATGACACTGGTGGGCAACACGGCGGCGCCCAATGCATAGGAGCCCCTTTTTAGAACCCCACGACGATTCAAGCCAGTATTTTTCATAGGTGTACAAAAATAGTAAGAACAAATTAAGAGTGGAAAGACTTCTTGCAAGTCCAATGTCAGCATTATGACCAAATCTTCAAGAGCGAATCCAACTCAGCTCATAAAAGACGTTCCAAGGCAGTGAATTGAATCAAAAAAGACCCTGCACAGGGTTTTCCCTAGCGCAGAGCCTTTTCACCTCAAAACCGTACTTAGTTTTTAGCGGGCAGTGTGGCCAATTCCGTCTCATAAGCTTCCGCCATTTTTGGCGTCAAACCGTGCACGGACAAGGCATTGGTAAAGCGATCTCTCACCAATTGACTTTCATCCGCATAGTCAATTTGATCCCCCCCAACGCGACGACTGATCCAGGCTTTTGGAACACCTTGCGCATTTCGTACAGAAACCACTTCATGTTTAAAGGCCAAATACCTGGCGGGTGTTTTGCCTGTGTTGAAGTGCTGATGGAACCACATATTGGGCGGCACAATCATCGAGCCAACTTCCCAATCGTATTGGCGGGGCTCCTCGCCCTCGGGCCACATCAAGCTGTAGCCCTCGCCACTCAAAATGATCACGTGCGCCCCAGGACCATGACAGTGAGCCTTCTTGTAGGTGCCGACCGGGAACTGAGAAATGTGGCTGTTCATGGAACCACGCGCCATGTTAAAGCGAATATGTCCGCCCCCAGCACCGCGCTCTTTGGCACTGATCAAAGGCAAGTTCACGGCATCGGCCACAAAATTGGTTTCTAAGAGCAAGCCTTTTTGTTCGCCTTGACCACTGAAGTAATCGGGTTCGCCGTTGAATCGATTTGCGAAATCATGCTTCGTTTTAAAGACAAACTCAAGGTCTTCGTACAGATTGATCACGGGCGGACCATTGGTCACGGCCACAAAGCGAGCGGCATCTTTGCCCGATCCGTTGAAGTGCTGATGTGAACAATTCAAAGGAATGGCAAAAAGTGCACCCGCTTGCCATTCAAAAGTGATTCGGTGCCCCTGATCGTTCCAAACCGTGGTTGAGCCACGTCCAGATAAAACGTAGATCATCTCCTCAAAGAGTTGGCGCTGCGGTTCGAGTTGTTTGCCTGGCGCGATTTCAACCACGTAACAATCATTGGACGTGCGCGATGCTTCGTGGTTGATAAAAACACCTTTGCCTCCGCGTCTTGCCCAAGGCTTTACATCCACGGTGTTCAAATTCTTGACATAGTGTGCACTGATGATGTCAAGCCCTTCAGACTTGACCCATCGTGTGTACGGTGTCTCTTTTTCGGTGGCAAACTTTTGTGCCAAATCTTCGGAAACTAAAGCGTCTTTACTCATTTAAGAAATTCTCTATTGGGTCAAACATCACGAATTCAACAAGTGAGATCACTTGTTCTTTAAATATTTAAGAATATTTGTAGCATTCAGTGTTACGGATGGGTCGTACTCAGGCGCATTCTCCAATTGCTCCATGTCATTTAAGCCACAGTACTTGAAGATGCGATTGGTCGAAGAGATCAAACGCACGGGTTTTGAAGGGTCTGCATTGAAATGCTGATGGATGGTGTTGGGCGGAATGTAGATCACATCGCCCGCTTCCCAATCGTAGCGCTTGATCTCGTCGACGGGTTTCCAGTGGTAGGTGTCGGTGATTTCCACATCACAATCTTGATGCAAATCGTAGCCACGGCCTTCTAAAACATAAACACACTCTTCGGCCAAATGGCGGTGCTTGCCGGAGTGAGATCCCGCAGGAATGAGTTGCATGTACGCATCCACGGTTTCCATGCGCGTGTTCATTTCCTCATTAAGCAAATGCTTAAGCAATCCTTGTTTGGCCATCTCCCAAGGCATCTCCTGTGGGTGAACGACTTTCTTTCTTTTTGCATTTCTGGCTGGCGCCTGCGCTGCATCATCGAGTAAACCTTGATAGAAGGTGCCTTGAGCGTCTCCGCCCATCCATGCTTTTGATTCGTCCCATGCCATTTTAGTATCCTCCCTCTGGGTGGTTAAAGTCTTGCTCATCGTTTCTCGCCTTGAAGCCTTCGCCACCTTGGGCGGGCTCACTGGGACGGGGTTCAACTTGTTGTTGAAAGAGCATGTTCATGAACATGTACATGGGCTTGGTTTTGATCACCAGCGCACGTGCAGGTTTGACCGAGTCGGCGTTAAAGTGTTGGTGCACACAGTTGTTGTGCACAATGGCCACATCGCCTGCCTTCCAATCGTAACGAATGCCGTCGTGCACTTCGTAGCCCACACCGTCCAAAATGTAGAAAGCCGCTTCGTTCACGTGACCATGCTTTTGTGAACGCCCGCCTGGGCCGTACTCTTCCAAATGCATATGAAAGGTTTGTGTGATGCCATCTTTTGGCTCAACATAGTGGCGGCTAAAGGCTTGGGGGCCATCGTTGAATTTAATGTCTTTGCCTTTTCTCACGCGTGGCATGGCTCTTAAGCGTGTGAGCTCGTCCTTTAAATTGTAGGGCCCCGCAATGGCGCGCACAAAGGTGCGATCCTTTTTGCTGTGGTAGTGAGATTCATTCGGGACGTAGTCCGCAGAAGAAGTTTCAATCGTTTTAATCGTCATGATGATTGCTCTTGGTTAAAAAAATAATAAGTTCAAAGAACTTTACTCCGCTTTGAAAACGACGCATCCTCGTGGATCAAAATACACATGGATGGGGTGCCCAACGGGTGTGAGCTGTGTGGGATGCACTCGGGCCAAAATCAATTTTTCACGAATTTTGACTTGGAAATCCAGCACCTCGCCCAAGAAGATTTTTTGATCCACCGTTCCAACGTAGCGGTTCATATTGTCCGCACTTGGGGGCGAGTCACTCAAGTGAACATTCTCTGGTCGCACACACACCTGAACCGTGTCACCGACTTTGAAGGCCTCTTGAATGGGCAATTGTATCAAGCCCACTTCTGAGTCCATGACCATCAGTTGATTTTGAGCATCGATGTCCTTGACCGTGGCATCGATAAAGTTAATGGCACCCACGAAGTCAGCCACAAAATTGTTTTTGGGTTTCTCGTAAATTTCTCTGGGGGTACCCCGCTGCACGATACGACCTGCAGACATCACAGCGATTTCGTGCGAGAGCGCCAACGCTTCTGACTGATCATGGGTCACATAAATGGTGGTGATGTCTAGCTCACGCTGGATTTTCTTCAACTCAAAACGCATTTTCTCTCTGAGCTTTGCATCCAAATTGGACAAAGGCTCGTCGAGCAACAAGAGTTGTGGCTCCATCACCAAAGCGCGCGCCAAGGCCAAGCGTTGTTGCTGACCGCCCGACAAGCGTGTGGCATCCCTATCGTGGTATTGGGCCAATTCAACGGATTCAAGAACTCGCATGACTCGCTCTTTGATCTCAGCCGTTGTGAACTTCTTTTGCCCCACTTCCATGGGGAAACTGGCATTTTGAAAAACCGTCATGTGCGGCCAAATGGCATAGGACTGAAAGACCATGCCAAAACCCCGCTTATTGGGTGGCGTAAAGACGCCTTTGACCGAGCTGTAAACGGGCTTGCCATTCACCTCAATCAAACCATGGGTTGGTTTTTCCAAGCCAGCAATGGATCGAAGGGTCGTGGTTTTACCGCAACCGCTTGGACCCAAGAGGGTAAAGAGCTTGCCCTTTGGCACCTCGAAAGTGACATCCTTGGCAGCTTGAACCACCACCCCTTTGTCGCTCACATATTCTGTGAATAGACCTGTAACATTTAACACGACATGCTTCCTTTAATACATTCTTATCGTCTCAAGCACACAATGGATTGTGCACTTTTACGCATCTTTCACACCAAAGCGCTTGCCAATGAGTTGGGCAATCAACACCAAGACCAACAGCAAGAGGATGAACATCACACTAAGGGCCGAGAGTTCAACGTATTGACCGTTTTCCCACAACTCCCAAATCACAATGGAGATCACCTCGTTGCCAGGACTGTAGAGCAAAATGGAACTTGACAACTCTCGCACAGACACGATCATCACGTAGATCCAACCCGCCACCATGCCGGGCTTCAAGAGGGGCAAAATCACACGGGTGAACACCGTCAACCAACCCGCACCACTCATGCCTGCAGAGTCCTCAAGATCTTTGTGGATTTGAATCATGGAGGTGGTGTTGTAGCGCAAACCATAAGGCATAAAGCGTGTGATGTACGCCAGCAAGATGATCCAAAACGTGCCATAGATTCCGATATCAAAGGTCAGATAAAAAATCATGATCGAGACACCCAAAACCAAGCCAGGAAACACCATGGGCAAAGAGGCCAAATTGTCCAGCAACCAACGTCCAGGAATTTTTGTTTTCACAACCACCCAACACACCACGGCCGACAAGAGCATCACGATGGTGGCACATGCAACGGCCATCCACAAACTGTTGAGCAAAGCGTGAAGGATGTTGCTTGAGTCCAGTACATAGCGGTAACCGTCCAGCGTCAAATGCTTCAAGGCTTCTGCGGAGGGTGGCGCATAAAATTTTTGCAACGAGGACCACAGCAAAACCAAAAACGGCAAAATCACAATCAACAAGAAATAGAGCAAGAAGATCCCTGTCGTCAAATACCTCCAGCGCCCCAGGTCAATGCTTCTGGGTCGAAATCCTTTGCCCGTCACCGTGACATATTTGCTGCCTGTCGATGATATTTTTGCTTGGACATAAATGCCCACCGAGGTGATCAAGAGCAAAACAACTGAATAGGCTGAGGCCAAGCCCAATTGGCTTGGAAACTGATGAATGGCCTGATAAATGGCAGAGGTGAAGACTTGAATGCCCGCAGGCAGGCCCAGCAAGGCGGGCACTTCAAAGGATTCAATGGCCCGCACAAAAAGGGTCAAAACGGTCGCCACAATCGCGGGAATGGCAAGCCTGAGGGTGATGCGCCAAAGCGTTCTTAAAATGCTCGATCCGCTCATCACGGCCGACTCCTCCAAGGAGGGATCCATGGCTCTAAACGCGGCAGACATCAACAAAAAGGCCATGGGCGAATAATGAAGCCCATCGACCCAAATCATGCCCCACATGGAGTAAATATTAAAGGGCGGCGACTCTAAACCAAACCAGGACTGTAGGGCCATGTTGATCAAGCCAATTTTTGGACTGGCCAACATGATCCATGCGATGGTGAACAAAATGCTTGGAATGATCAACGGAATGATCGAAAGCGCATAAAACAAACGCCGCATGGGCGTATTGGTTCTCTCATTCATCCAAGCCAATGCGGTCCCAATCACAAAGGCCACCAATGAACCACCCAGAGCGAATTGCACCGAATTGCCCAGCGTCGTGATGGTCTCAACGTCGGTGTACGCGGTGATGTAATTGGAGAGCGTGACGGTTGCAGGCGAGTCCGCTGTCTCGGGCGTTAAAAAACTCTGCCAAATCATGAAGCCAAATGGCACCAAGGCCAAAAAGCCCACCACAATCAAACATATCCCAATGACCAACCATTTGGGATCAAAACTAAATTTCACTGGTCGAATAGACTCCGACACAACCGGGCTTTGCACTGATGTTTCTCCAACAATTGAATCAATAGACATGTTTGTACCTATTATAAGAATCACCCGTTGAGACAAGACTTCTTGGAGAAACTTTTAACGTTTGGGGACTCGGTCATAACGTTCCTGTATATAGAACATTGATCCGTATAAAGGCACAACCATTATTAGGCTTGAATCTGATTTAGGTGTCAAGGGCATGTGTTGCGGGTTTTCCCTGAAGTGTTTAAGCCTTTACTCAAGGTCGTTGACGCTTGAGGCTGCTTTGGGCACACCCCATCTGTTTGCGCTGGCATCCCTCTTAAGCATTCTTTTATAAGGAACGTTGTTCCTCATAAAAGAAATTGATGTATGATCAATTCAATATTCGTATGCAGCCCAATCTCATGGAACGACCCCCTTCTAAAAGTGCCCGCCTCTCTTCAGTCGCAGCCTCTATTCGGGTGCTCAAATGCTTCACCGAAATGGAGCCGGAAATTGGCATCAGCAACTTGGCCAAAAGACTTGGTTTGGCCAAGAGCACAGCCCATCGACTGGCAGTGACCTTGCTGAGTGAAGGCTTGCTCGAACAAAATCCTGAGAATGGTCGCTACCGCTTAGGCATCAACCTCTTCATCATGGGGGCCTTGGTCAGAAGGCGCCTAGATGTCTCCAACATGGCACAACCTTTTCTCAACGTCTTGCGTGAAAAAACGGGAGAGACCATTCACTTGGCCGTGATGAATGAGACCAACATTATTTATCTCTACAACCTAGAGAGCAGTCAAGCCATCCGCATGAAGAATTACATCGGGACCCTGAAACCCTCCTTTTGTACCAGCGAAGGGCGTGCCATTTTATCGTTCAGCAGCAATGAATTGATCCAACGAGTACTCCACTCTGAGCTCAAGCCAAGAACGCCCAACACGTGTTGCGACGTCAATGCCCTCATCCATATTTTCCAGCAAGTCAGGCACAACGGTTACGCCATTGACGACGAGGAGTCAGAAATCGGCATGCGAGGGATTTCAGCGCCTCTGCGAGACATCAGCTCTCAAGTGGTGGCCTCCATTGGTGTTGGTGGCCCCAGTCAGCGTTTGACACTCAAAAAACTCCGAGCACTCGCGCCTTTGGTCGTTCAAACCGCTCAAGACATCTCCACACAACTGGGATACCGCCCTTGACCCGATTGCTTCCAATGGGAGCCTTGACCTCATCAACGCATTTTTAATTCTCTTTATTCATTTCAAGCACCATGTTTCAAATTCAAATAGAAGGCACGACCCAACACTTTAGCTGTGCCCCCGATGACACCGTTTTGCGAGCAGCGCTTCGAGCGGGCATTGGCTTTCCCTACGAGTGCAATGTCGGCTCATGCGGAAACTGTAAGTTCGAGCTCATTGAAGGCGAGCTACAAAACACCTGGAACGAGGCTCCGGGCCTCAGCGAGAAAGATCGCACCAAAAACCGCTGGCTCGGATGCCAAAGCCAGCCCTGTGGCAACGCACGCATCAAATTGAGGGAAATGGCGCATTACCAACCCGTTCATCCTCCCATCAAGACCCCTGCTCGCTTCATCAGCAAAAGAGAGATCACGCATGACTTGCACGAATTTTCTTTTGAATGTGAATCTCCCTTGACCTTCTCCTCCGGTCAATACGCATTGATTCACTTTGCAGGTGTCGCCGGACCCAGGGCTTATTCGATGAGTCAAGAAGGTGGAAGCGGCACGCGCATTGACTTTCAAGTTCGATTGATTCCAGGGGGCAGTGGCACGAACAAACTCTTTACCATGCCGGTGGGTGAGAGCGTTCAAATTGACGGCCCCTTTGGCATGGCTTACCTCAGAGAGGACGCGCCAAGAGACATCTTGCTGGTGGGCGGGGGCTCTGGTTTGGCCCCCATGATCTCCTTGGCACGAGGCGCCTTGGCCTTAAAAACACCACCCTTCAAAAACATCCATTTCATTTATGGTGCCCGTGAGTCGCGTGACATATGCGGGCTAGACATGCTCAACGAACTGCCCCTTTGGAAGACCCTGGGCCATTACACATCGGTCGTCTCCAATGCCCCTGCCGATGAGGTGTTGCCTGAGGGCACTCAAAGAGGCTTTGTCCATGAAGTCGTACAAACTTTGCACGGACAGGCATTGAGCAACATGGAGATCTACTTTGCTGGCCCAGCACTCATGGCACAGGCCATGATCAAGCTCTTGGTGGATCAAAAGGTCCCCATGAGTCAAGTTCACTTTGATCAATTTTATTGAACCAGCGCCTGAGAGCATTTCACGCCCAACAAAGTCATTTGTAAAACAACACCCAAAGATCAAAGACAAGGTCATCCGCCATGAGCAACACCGAGCAACCCAAACCACCCGAAGCGTCCAACCGTCACACCCTACAAGATCATCAATACGGGGAAGACTATGCGCACACGCACGATGGGGACGCCGATCACGACCACGATCATGACAATTTCACAGGGGACGATCCCTCCCAGGAGTCCTTGTGGCGACAAGACAATGTGATCTTGCACAGCGTTGGCATTGATGTGGGTTCCTCAGGCACTCAGGTGGTGTTTTCTAAAATTCATTTGCGCCGCATCGCTGAAGATTTATCTTCTCGCTACACCGTCGTCGACCGCCAGCCTCTTTATCAATCCCCCATTTCTCTCACGCCTTATTTGAGCGACACCACGATGGACGCCAAAGCCTTGGGTGCCATCATTGACCGTGCATATCAAGCAGCGGGCTTGCACCCTGATGATGTGGACGCCGGGGCTGTGATTTTGACGGGTGAAGCCCTTCGCCGTGAAAACAGCGAATCGATTGCTGAGATTTTGGCTGAACAAGGTGGAGAGTTTGTTTGCGCCACGGCCGGGCACCACATGGAGTCCATGTTGGCGGTCTACGGTTCAGGCGCGGCCAAGCGCTCCTACGACGAAAAGAGCAGAATTTTAAATGTTGACATTGGCGGGGGCACCACCAAGCTCGGTCTGGTTCAAAACGGGGAATTGGTGGCCACGGCTGCCGTGCATTTAGGCGGCAGATTATTGGTGGTGGATGAATCCAATGTCATCACACGACTCGATCCAGCCGGCCAATACCTTGCAGCTCAGGCCGGATTTGACTGGCAACTTGGCACGAAAGTGGAGCGCAAGCACATGGCCCAAGTGGCACAGTGGATGGCCAATGCCCTCATGCGCGTGCTCAACCAAACCTTTACCAAGGCCGATTTAGAGCATTTGTATTTGACCGACCCCATCGAGAGCTTTGGCCAGTTGGAAGGCATCATGTTCTCCGGGGGCGTGGGTGAGTACGTCTACTTGCGCGAGCTAAGAGACTTTGGCGACCTGGGTAAATTGTTCGGGCAAGCCATTCGAGACCAACTCGATGCCAATGCCCTCAGCACCGAATTGTTGCCTGCGGGTGAGTGCATTCGGGCAACGGTTCTTGGTGCCTCCGAGTACAGCGTTCAATTGAGTGGGAACACCACCTTCATTTCTGAGCCCGCTTTTCTTTTACCCAGAAAGAACCTTCAAGTCATTCCCTTGCCCACTGTGCTTGAACAAGAGATCGATCCGAGTGAGATCACCAAAGATTTAAAGCAATCCTTCACGCGGCATGACCTCAAAGAAGGCGCACAAGATGTGGCCATTTCTTTGCGCTGGCTAGGAGCCCCGTCCTACGATCGTCTCTCGAAATTGGCCCATGGCATCATCTCAGCTCTGCCCAATACGGTCTCACAAAAAAGACCCTTGTTCATCGTGACCGATGGCGACATTGCACACAATTTAGGCCATATTTTTCAAGAAGACGATCGCGTTGAAAGTGAGATTTTGGTGATCGACGGGGTGACCCTCTGGGGCTTTGATTTCATTGATTTGGGTCGCATCAGAATGCCTTCTTACACAGTGCCTGTGACCGTCAAGTCCTTGGTCTTCAACGAGGATCCACATGCACACGGCAAATCTGATTTGAACGATTGGCACGAACATGGCGATGGCCATATGCACCGCCATGAGCATCACTCGCACGCGCACCACGACCATGGACATCACCACGACCATGGACATCACCACGGCGAGCACAAACACGAGCATCCTCATGCCCATGACCACAAGCACGGGCACGGACACGACCACGGGCATGCCCATGACCACGGTCATGAGGGGCACTCACACGATTGATGGGCTGGCACGACGTCTTGGCTTTGTGAACACGCCAAGATTCGCACCCGTATTTACCCTTAACAATTGAACCCACGCGCACGTAAGAATAATTTAGAATTCGTCATATGCATGATTTCACCACCACCTCACTTTGGCCAACACTTGGTTTGCTCCTCGCACTTGGCTTTAGGCACGGGCTTGACCCAGATCACATTGCTGCGGTGGATGGGCTCACACGCATGCGCTTCAAAGCGCAAAATTACTGGTCGGCGAGGCTCACAGGTTTTCAATTCGCAAGCGGACACAGCTTGACGGTTTTGCTCGCCACTTTGATTTTTTATTGGCAAGGCATTGAAATGCCTTTGTGGTTGGATCAATTGGGGCTGTGGATCTCTAGCCTTTTTTTGCTGTGGTTGGCGTTCACCAATTTAAGGTATTGTTTAATCGGCGCCCAACACGCGCACCCGAATGGCGCCATACAGAATTTCATCCTAAAAGCGCTGGGTCCCTTTGCGCATCCGATGGGCGTGGGTTTTGCTTTTGCGCTCTCTTTTGACACCCTGGGTCAAGCGGGTCTCATGGCCGCCAAAGGCCATGAAATGGGCGGCTTTGCGATGATTTTGCTCTTTGCTTTGAGCTTTGGCACAGGCATGATGTTGGCTGACTCACTCAATGGCTTGATCGTGCATTGGATTGTCAAACAAAGTGAACTCTTGGCCAAACAAACGGCTCGTTTAATGAGTGGTGTGATTGCACTTTTATCACTCACGGTGGTCGCGTTTGGGCTGGTTAAAAACCTTGACACCCGCATCGATGAGTTGTGGTCTGCTTATGGTGCGTGGATTGGCATGGGCATCACCCTGGCCCTATTGGCATGCTTTGTTTTAGACAAACTGCGCCACCGCCCAAATGCAACGCACTTGTCAAAATCTTTGATTTAAACCTCTAGCTCAACTGTTGGGTTTTAAGTGCATATGCGGCATGCCATGTGCATGGTCATGTCCTTCGATATCTTCTTGAACAGTGACTGGCACAAAACTCACTGATCCGTGCCTAACCCCTCGCTGTGACATGACCCGTTCGGCCAAATGTCTAACCTCGCGACTGGGTCCTCTGAGGAAAGCCACTTCAAGGCAATTGTTATGGTCCATGTGCAACTGCATGTTTGAAACCGTCAGGTGGTGGTGCTCATGTTGCACATGCGCGATTCGCTCGGCCAAGGTTCGATCGCGCTGGTCGTAGACATAGCCCAAATAGGCCACGCAATGTTCGCTCTTGTTGCGCTTCATGGCCTCTTGTGAATGCCATCCACGGATGAGGTCTCTGACCGCCTCCGACCTGGATGCATAACCGTGCTGAGCAGACATTTCATCCAAAATGCCCGCCAACTCCGGATCGAGTGAAATGGTGATTCTCTCCACAGATGCGCCCCTACTTCAACAGTTTGATAAATTTAACAGTTCACAGTATAGCTTTCTCTCTTTTTTAGGGACAATAGCACCATTCAAGCAAAGTGCGCCATGACCATCCAAAAAATACCAATTTACCTCCTGACAGGTTTTCTTGGCAGTGGCAAAACCACCCTTTTAAAAGAGTGGCTCCAACAAACGCAATTGAAGGACTCGGCCCTCATCATCAATGAACTGGGTGAGGTTGGGGTTGACCAGGCACTCCTGACCCATGCGTCGGAGGCAGCGTCCTTGGTGGCCAATGCCTGCGTTTGTTGTTCGGGTCTCTCTGGCCTGTCGGAGGCTTTAGAAGATCTCTTTTGGGCCAGACTCCAGCGTCGCGTTCACAAATTTCCTCAACTCATCATTGAAACCACCGGTCTTGCTATGCCAGGACCCATTTTAGAAACCTTGGCTCAAAGCCCTCTTCTTTCAGAGCGCTACGAGTGGGCCGGTACCATCACCTGTGTCAGCGCCAATGCCTACAAGGAGGTTTTGCTGGAATTCAGGGAAGCCCAAGCTCAATTGACCAAGGCAGATGTCTGTGTGCTGACAAAAACGGATTTAATTTCTGAGGCCGATCAAGCGTTGGCTCGCTTGCACCTGTCAGAGTTTTTTCTGCACCATGACCGCAAGGTACCCTTGCTCTCGTCTGGCCATGGAAACTTGAGCGCGCAAGCGCTCTTGCTGGCGCTCAAACCCAAAACGCCGCCTACGCCTACGACTGAGACCCAGCCCATCAAAGCCAGTGACATTGACTCACCGCCTGCAGACCACTGGGTGGCTCCCGATCACGTTCACACTGAAGCATGTACTCACTTGCATGGGCATGAGCATGAGCATGGGCATCAACATGATCACGACCCAAGCCACGACGCCAGTTTGCACCACCACGCGCAAGCCTACTTTTGGAGCATGCCCGAAGTCCTTCAATTAGAAGAACGTTTGTTGCAAGTCAAGCGCCTTCAAGCGTGTCTTGGCCCCCATCTGTTGCGACTCAAAGGTTTCATTGCGTGTCCTGAGGGTGCGCATTTGCTTCAGATGTCGCCCTTTGATCTGAGCCCGCTCGTGCAGGCGCACGAAGCGCCTGATAGCGTGGGCATGACGGCCGTGCCCACAACCGTTTTGGGGCTCACCGTCATCGTCAGCAAGCCCTTGTCGCCCTCTGCGCAGCAGGCATTTGAGGCGCTCTTGGGACTTTGAAACCGGTCCATTCTGGCAATGCGCCCTGCACTTTAAAGACCCCGCGCAGCACTGCAAGTGCGCGCTAAGCGAGGCCAAGGCCAAAGGCCCATCACGCCCATGGATCAATCGTCATGTGGACAGCGTTTTGCGCGCCTTGACCGACCAGTGTTTTCAAGGCAAATTCCGTTTGCGCCAAACCAAACTTGTGGGTGCTCATGGCTTGCACATTGTGTCGGTTTTGTGCAATGAGTTGAAGGGCCATTTCGACCGATTCAAAGCTGTGTCCGCGCATGCCTTTGACCGTTAAAAACCGTGCAATGATCATGTCACTGTCAAAGGAAGGTACTTTAGAGCTTTTGAGCCCACCTAAAATCACCCGACCACGCTTTCTTGCCAGCTGCAAAGCGGTGACCACGGACTCGGTCCCACCGGAGGCACAATCGATCACCAAATCGGCCATCAATCCACCCGTGAGGTCGGCCACTGTTTCAAGCACATCTTCCTCGCCAATTGCCACGGTGTGATGTGCGCCCAAAAGCTTGGCCATGGCCAGTCTTCTTTTGTCCGTTTCGTTGGCCAAGCCGGTCACAATGATTTTCTCAGCCCCGGCTTCTCTTGCAGCAATCACGCATGACAAACCTTGTTGACCCGGTCCTTGAATCACCACGCATTGCCCTGGGCCAATGCCCCCTTGAAGATAGGTCCACTCGATGCCATTGGACATGGGCAACGCCAAGGCGGCATATTTGGGATCCAAGCCATCGGGGACGCGGTGAAAGACGGTGTTGAGGTCAAGCTCCATGTACTGGCTGTACCCCCCCCATAAACCTGAACCCACGTTCAAACCTGTGGCGCCATAGCGGTGACCGCCAAGACGCCAATCGGTTGCGTTGCACAGGCGAAAATCGCCATCTCGACAAAAGTGACAGTGTCCACACGGCAAGTACTCCTCCAAGGCCACCAGATCGCCTTCTTTGACACCAAATTTTCTGGCTGCAACGCTCCCCATGGACTGCACGCGTCCAACAATCTCATGGCCCAAAATAACGGGTCCACGGGTTTTGGGCAAGTTTTGGAAATACCCCCAATCGCTGCCGCAAACGCCGGTGATGTCAATTTTCAATACACCCGACTCTGCCTTGGGCGCGGGCAGTTGAAACTCTTGAATTTCAATCTTGGCGTCGATCAGTGCGACGGCGGCTTTGAAGGTGTTGGACATGCTACAAATGACTTTCTGTGTAGGAGACGATCGCATCAACGGATGGATCTATAAAAAAAGGCCAAAATGGTGTCTCCACTTTCATGGAGACAGCATTCGGGCCTAGGGGATGCTAAATTTTAGGGGTTAAGGTTTGAGCTCCGCTCACACCGTTTGGTGGGGCTTACCAGGCTCGGCCTTCAAGTGCTCTTTGGCGGCGTCTTTGTAATGCACGTCTCGCTTTAAAAGGACCGCAACGGAGCGCACCTTTTGATGCTCGGGCAACAAGCCTGGCGGCGTGAAATTGGGATCGGCTTGAAGGGCTTTGGCCGCCTTCATCAAACGCTGACGCGCCATGATGATGCCGTTATCGGTGGAGACCAAATTCTCTTTGGTGCGGTCCTGGATGTGGCCCATGCTCTCTTGCAAGGACGCATCTTGCATGCCGATGCCCTTGATGCCACTGAAGTAAAGGCCTGAGCGCTGTGCGTCACGGTCCATCATGTAATCGTTGGACTTGTTTTGCAAAGGCACATAGTTCTTATCAACCACGACGTGCACGCCGTGTCCATCGATCATCGCCTGTCTTTCTTCTTTGCTCAATGCACGTGTGGGGTGGTAATCAAAACTCCAAGCCCAGCACCGGTTGTCGTCAATGGGCACCCAGAAGTGTCCATGAAGGGGATGATCCGCTCTTGGAGGCACCATGGTGTAGCAAGGCATGATCCAAGGCGTGATGCGCCAATAGTATTGCTCATCTTCTGCATTTCTTCTGGCGCCCACAAAGAGGCCGCCGTCCGCATCGACCACTTCAAAAACAGGTTTGAAGTCGTTTTGATTGTATTTGTTGCCCTTAGAACCCTTGAACAATGGATCATTGTTCAAGCTGCCACCGTGCAAGAAAGACACGTGGCTGGAGTCAATGCCCCCTTCCAAAGCTTGAAGCCAGTTGCAGTCCTGGTATCTCTTGGAGGAGTAGGTTTGATCGAGTTTGACCGTGCAAAATTCATAGGCAGGCAAAGCTGGTTGTTTCTCAGGCGGTCCCATGTAGACCCAAATCACCCCGCCTTGCTCGATCATGGGGTAAGACTTTAATTTGACCTTTTCACAGTAGCCACTCTCTTCGGCCTCTGAGGGCACCTCCACACAGGCGCCGTTGACGTCGTATTTCCAGCCGTGGTAGGGACAACGAATACCATTCTCTTCATTGCGTCCAAACCAAAGCGAGACACCGCGGTGAGCACAAAACTCGTCGATCAATCCGAGCTTGCCCGATGAGTCCCTAAAGGCCAACAACTTCTCAGACAAAAGCTCCAAACGAACAGGCGCACAATCGTTCGCTGGCAACTCCTCCGACAAAAGAGCCGGCAGCCAATAACGCCTAAAGAGGTCGCCCATTGCCGTGCCGGGGCCAGTTTGCGTGACTAAATCGTTTTGTTCTTTTTTAAGCATGGTTGCGCTCCACTACAGTTTCAAAATAAAGGAAAATCGGTTTGTTTTTTTGTAAAAAACTTTTAAAAGACCCCAAAAAAACTTGTTCTACATAGAAGAACGCAGTTCTTGCATCAGAAACAAGGTTATCATTGGGGACCAGTTTTTGTCAACAGGAGTTTTAAATGTCGGCAGGATGCCAATACCTTTCTTTATGTAAAAAATCAGATGTTTCCGAAGGGAAAGCCATCAAGATTGAAAAAAATGGATTAACGCTTGCAGTGTTCAACATTGAAGGCGAGTACTACGTCACAGACGATGTCTGTACACATGGTCCTGGCTCATTGTCTGAAGGCGACATCACCGGTGATGTCGTTGAATGCGATTTTCACAATGGCTCCTTCAACATCAAAACCGGTGAACCCGTTGCACCTCCATGCATGATTCCTTTAAAAGTGTACAAAACAAAGATTGACGCTGAAGAAATCACCATTGAAGCTTAACTGAGCAGCACTTTTGACTTTTTGATCTGCATCAAAAAAGTCAAAAGTCCGTATAGCGTCAAACCCTCGGTTCGAGGGTTTCAGCGCCTTGAGGTGTGCGTTTCTTTTTAGTCCTCTTGAGAAACGGCGCTCACCATGGGTGCCCAACGTTTGAGTTCGCTCGCAAAGTAAGCATTGAATTTAGGCACATCCCAGTCATAAGTTTCCATCGAAACTTTGGCCAATTGCTCAGTCACTTGTGGACTGTGCATGATTTTTCGAACCTCTTTGTTGATCAAATCCACCATGGCTTTGGGCATCCCTGCGGGACCCGACAATGAGAACCAAGTGGTTGACGTCAATTTAGGGTAGCCCAGTTCAGCAAATGTGGGCACGTCACGGAACTCTTTGAGCCGCTTGCTGCCTGTGGTGGCAATGAGCTTCAAACGACCGGCTTGAATGTGTGAGCTGGCGGTGCTGAGGGTTGTGAACGACGCCGATATGTGGCCCGCAATCAGGTCCGTCATCGCAGGCGCAGCTCCCTTGTAGCCCACGTGCTCGAGTCGAGTTTTGGTGGCCGCTTGAAAACTCTCCCCAATCAAATACCCGTGCGTGCCTTTTCCAGGTGAGCCCCAACTCAGGCCCCCATTTTGTTTGGCCGCATATTCCATGAAACTCTTCAAATCATTGATCGGCAAAGCCGCAT
>CAIOTD010000123.1 GCA_903861115.1 uncultured Burkholderiales bacterium | reverse complement strand
TCAAAGCACTCACGCAAGCCTCAAACCACCCGATGCGACTGGCCCAGCGCCAAGCCAGTCACGTGCCCATCATTGGTGAGCGAACCTCAGTTCAAAAGAGGGATGGTTTTGGGGTCGGGAGCAGGCGGCAAGCTTTGCAAGTAAGCGTGAATGTCGGCCACGTCACTCTCGGGCAAAATCTTTTCGGTGTAAGGAGGCATGGGACCATTGGTGTTTCGAATGAAGGCCGAGATATAGGCCAAAGGCTTGGGCGCTGGGGCCAACTTGAGGCCAGCAGCGCCACCTTGACCCTGTGTGCCATGGCACTGCCAGCAGCCGTGTTTCATGAATGCTTCTTTGCCTTTTTCTGCAGACGCGGCCCATGCGCTGTGGGTACTTAAAAACCACAACGAGGCCGTGAGCACAACCACAGCGCTCACTTTGAACGCTTTGAGTTGACGCACTGGACTGGCTTGAATAGGCTGCAATGCTGGGGTCTGATTGAATGATGGAGTCATGACTATGTCCTTATGTCGCAATGCTTGAATGGGTTTAACGCGGTTGGGTCCAGACGTTGAGCAAAGCGGGTTGGCCCGACTTCACCACTTCGACCGCTTCCTTCAATGCACTGGCCAATTTTGAAGGATCCTTGATCGGGCCTTTGGCCCACCAGCCCATGGACTCGGCGAGTTTGTGGTATTCGATGTCGGGGTTTTGAATACTCGTGCCGATGGGTCCCATGTCGTTGCCGTTGTTGACTTTCCTATTCCTGAAGTTGGCCATGCGCTGAATGTGCATCACCTCTTGGTGCCAGCCACGGTTGTTGTGCATCACTGAGAGCAATGGAATTTTGTGTTTGGCCGCGGTCCACAAAACGCCGGGTGCAAACATCAAGTCGCCATCGGACTGAATGCTCACCGAGAAACGCCCTGCATCGCGATTGGCAAGAGCAGCACCCACGGAAGCCGGTGCACCATAGCCGACACCGAAACCACCTGAGCGGCCCAGCCATTGGTAGTGTTTCTCCATCGGCCACAAACGATTGGGCCAATTGCTCACGTTGCCCTCAGAGGCCACGAGCGACCAGTCCAAATGCTTGATCGCTTGGAAGGTCTCCATGCACAAACGCGCCGTGCTGATGGGGCTTGCGTTCCAAGCCACTGCAGCGGCTTGTTGATTTGCAATTTTTACTTGAAGGTAGGCTTTCTTGGCCTCCTCGCCTCGCTTGGCGATCGCATCTTTGGCGCTATTGGGGATGGCCGAACGCACGGCTTCGATGAGGGCGGGTAGGGTGGCCTCCGCATCGGCGGGCATTTGCACGTCAACCTCTTGTGGGCGCTGAAAGTCTTGGTAGTTGGACTTGGTGATCAACTCAGACGAGTTGATGCTGATCAACCGGGCTTCGGGCTTGATGCGACTGACTTGGGTGCCAGCCGAATCGTGCAAACCGTTGTCGGTGTACTGATTGACGGTTCCCCAAAAGTCCGAGAGTTCCAGACCCAAGATCACATCGGCATTGGCAATGACGCTGGCGGGACTTGACAGATGGTGGGTGTTGGGGAAATTCATGCGTGAGCCTTGATCGACCACGCGGGCTTGCAATAGCTCTGCGAGTTGCACCAAGAGGCCAATGCCAGCTGGAGTCCTGGCCGAGCGATCGGCCACGATCACGGGATTGACGGCGTTGGCCAACAACCTTGCAGCCTCTTTGACGGCCCCTGTGTCACCTTGCGGCGGCGAGCTTGGGATGTAGCGTGGGATCGAGGGCATGCGACCGCCCTTTTCACGAATGATCTCGGAC
>CAIOTD010000122.1 GCA_903861115.1 uncultured Burkholderiales bacterium | reverse complement strand
GTGTTGATGGATCTGGAAAACAAGTTGGGGCGCCCATGAAGGCTTCAGGCTACTTTGTCACGGGCACCGACACGGAGGTGGGCAAAACGCTCATTGCTAGCGCCTTGATCTTCAACATGAAAGAAAACACGGCGAACTTGAAGGTGAGCGGCTTCAAACCCGTGGTTGCAGGCACCTACCCCAACGAGACCGGCCAAACTTGCAACGAGGACCTTCTGAGCCTCATCGCGGCAAGTGGCCTTAAGCAATCACAGACCGATATTTGCCCCCACATCCTGGACACGCCCGCGGCCCCCCATTTGGTGGCGAAAGAGATGGGACTTCAACTGTCTGTGGCCTCCATCTTCACCGCCCTAGAACCCCTTCTAACGCAGTTCAACACCGTCGTGGTTGAAGGGGCCGGTGGCTTTTTGGTGCCCTTGAATGAAGAGGAGTCATTGGCCGACTTTGCCTCAGCCTTGGGGTGGCCGGTGATTTTGGTGGTGGGCATGCGCCTGGGCTGTTTGAACCACGCCATGTGCACCTTGGAAGCCATCGAGCGGCGAGGCTTGAAAGTCGCAGGCTGGGTCGCCAACACCCTTGAGCCACACATGCGCTATCAAGATGCCAACCTTCAAGATCTTCAAAAACGCATCAAGTCGCCTTTTTTAGGTTGCGTTCCGCATCTGCCCAAAGAACTTCAAAAGCACAGCCACGCGCCCTATTCATTGCCGGCCATCGCTTGGTGCTCAAAGCATCTCAATTTGAGCGCGCTTTGACTGGACTGGCTGCGCTGACTTGACGATTCAAGGCAGCAACTCAAACCCCATCAAATCTTCACCCGCCACCAAGGGTCCATCGTAAACCGCTCGCGTGCGTGCAATGAGGTCTTGAACACTGGCGTCGCCGTTCAAGCCGATATGACTATAAACGGCTCGCTTGGGCTTTGCCAATTGAAACACGCGTGCCGCTTGCTCTGGAGAGGACAGGTGCTCGTAAATGGATTGGTACTGAGGAAACTGTTTCAAAAGTGCATCGGGGATGACCGTCACGCAGTGGATCAACAAGTCTGCACCCATGCTTTGTCGAACCACCTCTTCGCTGAACTTCGTGTCCCCCGAGATCACCACCGTTTTTCCTTGGTACTCAATTTTGTAACCCAAGGAAGGTTGTACTTTTGAGCCGTGGTCGTTCTTGAAGGCGCTCACTTTGACACCCTGGCGTTCATAGATCAGGCCCACCTCTATTTCACGCGCATCAAACTCAACGCCCGACAGCGGACTGCCTTCGTCCTCGGCCCGCGTCGAAATGTCCTTGGCGTAAGCAGCGCGCAGGCCCGAGGTCAACGCTCGAAGTCCTTGGGGACCGTAAATCAAAAACGCCTGGTTTCTTTGACCATAAGGGGGTCTGAGCCAACCCGTGAGCCACAGATCGGGCAAACCATTGGTGTGGTCGGAGTGAAAGTGCGTTAAAAAATGCGCTGTGATCGAGCCCAAGGGAACGCGACTCTGATTGAGTCGAATCGACACGCCTCGACCAAAATCAAACAGCAAGCGTTGCTCGCCCGCTTCAACCAAGGTGCTGAAACCAAAACGGGTCACGGAAGGCACGGGTGTCCCTGTCCCTAGCAGGGTGACCTTGAACTGCTCCGCTCTAGCAAGCGTGGACGACATCAGTGTCATTGCAAAAATCGTCCAGCCAATTAAACGCTTTTTCATGTCTGATCGATCCTTTCTTTAAACGATCAAATGGGTGGGGGTGCGCCATGCAAAGTATCGTGGGCCCCTGTGCTTTGCAAAAGCACGGCCGAGCCAAAGATGTCTTCACCCTTTTCTTTGCGCAATTTGATGTCTTGCACATCGACAACTGAAAACCCATTGGAGGATGCGAGGGCGTGAATGTATGACTTTGAATGCCCATACCGCTGCGTTGTCTTGAGCTCAAAGTTTGAGCTCATGCAAGACTCAACCGTAAAACTGAAATATCCACCCGTGCGAAGCACCTTCTTGAGTTGGCCAAAAAGCGCATCCAAAGGCCCCATATAGATCAGCACATCCGCACCCACGATCAAGTCATAGGACTCCATTTCATTGCTCACATGCGTCAAAATATCTGCACAGATCAATTGGGAGTAGATGGCTTTTGCACGCGCTTGATCCAGCATTTTTTCAGACAAGTCAACGCCAACCACCCACTGGGCGACGCCCTTGAACGCCTCACCACAAAGCCCGGTCCCACATCCCAAATCCAACAGGCTGGGGATCTGTGCGGCCTGGAATTTTCTGTATTGATTGAATAAAATTTGTGGCGCTTGATAGGCCAACAACTCCGTCAGATCGGCATCAAATTTTGAGGCGTAATTGTCAAAGAGCTCCACGACCGACTCCGCCGGCATCGCCTCTGGGACGCCACCGACCCCTAAGGCCGCCAGTAAAAATCTGACCTTCGACAATGCGGGGTTCAATGCAAGCGCCTTTTTGTAGTCATCAATGGCTTCTTTTATAAAGCCAGCCTCATGGCGCACGCTGCCTCGGTTGCCGTAGGCCTCAGAGTAATCGGGCCTCGTCTCAATGGCTCGACTGTAGCTCAATGCGGCCTCATCAAATTGTTTGAGTTCTTTGAAAATGTTGCCGCAATTGAGGTAGGCCTCAGGGAACTCTTTTTTGAACTCCAACGCTTTCCCAAAACTAAACAAAGCGGACTGCCAATCCTTCATTTCCGTAAAAATCAGTCCCAAGTTGTAGTGGGCTTGACTATAACTTGGACTGGCTTCAATCGCTTTTTTGTAATTGAAGATCGCTTTTTCAAATTGCTTTCGTTCATTGAAAATGATGGCCTTGTTGAAGTACGCTTGTGCGAAACTGGCATTCAATTCGGTTGCTTTGTCATAGCTGGACAAGGCCTCTTGCCATTGATTCAAACCCTTTTGTGCAACGCCTTTGTTGAAGTAAGCCTCCGGGTTGTTACTTTGCAGCTCAATCGCTTTGATGCAGCTGGCGACGGCTTCGTCATATCGATGCATTCGACTCAAAGCATTGCCTCGGTTGCTGTACGCCTGCGCATAATTGGCGTTCAACGAAATGGCTGCCTCGTACTTGGCCAAGGCTTCTACTTCTCGACCTTGCTCTTGCAGGGCAATGCCTAAATTGTTGTAGGCCTCAGGATAGTCGTGCTTGATTTCAAGTGCAGCACTGAAACTGACTTCCGCTTCCTTGAATCGCTTCAAGGCTTTGAGCACAATGCCTTGATTATTGAGAACATTGGGGCTCTTTGCGTTGACTTGCAAAGCGAGATCGAACAACGCTAGGGCTTTTTCCCACTGCTGCACCTGCGCATAAACCAGTCCCAACAACTGCAAGGCATCAAAATGCCGAGGATCTTGCCTCAAAACATCTTGGTAGATTTCGCTGGCTTGGCGCAACTCTCCTGAACCATGCAAAGACACGGCTTGCTGCAACTGAAGGGTCAAGGTGTTCTCCAAGGGTGTCGTTCGCTTTCAAGATCGCGCTAGGCGCAGTGCACATGTTTTTTCAATAGCCATGGATCACCATCATTGAACTTGCAAGGGCTTTGTCTTGCGCACGAAACGCTCGCCTCTTTGAATCAACTTCGCTGGCACGTGTTCTTTGCCCTACTTGTCATTTTGCCCTTTGATGGCGAAATTACCGGCCACACTGACCCTGTAATCATCGGAGGAATAAAAGGGGAACACCGAATGCTTCATCTTGGCCGAGAACATCAAGCCATGGTTTTCAAGCGACTTGTCTGCTTCAATGAAATGGTTGCAAATGTCACCCAAGCTGTTGGTGTACTGGAAGCAAAATTTTCCAGACACATCGTGATTGGATCCTGCGCCAGGCGACACTTTTTTTTCCTCTTCGAAGGTGTAGGGAATTTTGAGCCACATCACAAAGCTGATGATGCCGTAATGCTCATGAGGCGGGTTGAATTCATGCTTGTGCTGAAAATTCACCCACAACTCTTTTAGATAGATGGGAGACGACTCCGGTGCGATGCTGTTTTGCGTGACGTAGCGCCCAAACTTCTCATCGAACTGCAACACATGGGGAGCCATCAAGTTGTAAACATGTTTGACCGACTCCGTCATCAAATAGGAGTTTTTTAAATTGCCGGCCAATTTTGCGTTGTGACTTCTGCTTTGTTCAAAGTCTTTGCTGATCTTGGCAACTTCCGCACGAACGGGCGCGAGCTCGGCCTCAGTGAAAGACATTTTCAAAAAACCAATGTTTTCAAAATTCACTTGTTCAGCAGTTTTCATGGCGCGCACCTCACATACAACTCAATTCATCGTTGTGTTACTTTACCAGTAAAAAACCCCGCCGCTCTTGCGAGCTGCGGGGTTTTTAACTTTTTAAAATTCTAAACTGACTTTAAGTCAGCTGTTGAATTAGAAAGTGTGACGTGCGCCAAAGAAGTAAGCGTTCACAGTTTGCGCTCCAGTGTCTGTAGCTAAGCCTGAATAGATAGGAGACTGCGCCATCAAACCGTCGTTTTTGCCGTTAGCAATACCACCGTACACAGAAGTGCGTGGTGACAATTTGTAAACTGCATTGAATGAAGTTTGTGTGAACTTGTTAGCTGAATTGGTGTCGTCTTTCAACACACCGTAAGCAGCGTTCAATGTCAAAGCTGGGCTCATGGTGTAGAACACGCCAGCACCAGTTGCTG
>CAIOTD010000121.1 GCA_903861115.1 uncultured Burkholderiales bacterium | reverse complement strand
GCCGTCGTTTTTGGTGCGGTAAAAGGCGAGATGGATGCACCATCATCTGTTTGTGCATGTTTTTGGTGATGATCATCAAGCTGGCATGGCTTGTTTTTTGCGTGAGGTTTAACTTCCTATTTCCATTTCCATCTATCTCGCCAAACATCTGTTGTGAACACTTCTCAGCCCACTGTCCACAAAAGCTTGGATCACCGTTACCCCTATCGATCAATTCGTGGGCGATCTGATTACTTGTGGCCTGGCGAGAAGCGATTGGCTGTTTATTTGGGTTTTAACATCGAACACTTTTCATTTGGTGAAGGTTTGGGGGCCAATTTAGGGCCGGTCTCAAAGCAGCCCGATGTGCTCAACTACATGTGGCGCGATTACGGCAACCGAGTTGGTGTTTGGCGGTGCTTGGATTTGTTTGATCAATTGGAGATGCCTACAGGCACCTTGATCAACACCGCCCTTTATGATTACTGCCCCGAAGTGATCAAAGCCTTTGTGGACCGAGGCGATGAGCTGATAGGTCATGGGCACACCAACTCGCAGAGGCAGTCCGACATGAGTCAAGAAGAGGAGTTGGGCCTTTTGAAATATTGCAAGGAAAAGATCAAAAAAGAATCTGATCAAGACATCAAAGGGTGGTTGTCGCCATGGATATCGGAGTCGCTCGATACGCCCGATTTGTTGGCACAATTGAATTACCACTACACATTGAATTGGTGCAACGATGATCAGCCCTTTTTGGTCAAGACCCGACAGGCGGGTCCCATCTGGTCAATCCCTTACCCCCAAGAGCTCAATGACATCCCCATGATCATTCACAGGCAAATGGGTGCGGATGATTTTTCTCAAATGATCATGGATCAGTTCGATGAAATGCTTGATCAAACGCGGCAAGCGAATGCACCGCAATCATTGGTCATGGGCATCGCTCTTCACCCCTATATCGTGGGTCAGCCCTACCGGCTCAGACACCTAAGGCGAGCATTGCAGCACATCGCTCGCCACAGGCAAGACATTTGGCTCACCACGCCGGGTCGGATCTGTTCACACATGCAAACCTTGCCCCCTCCTTTGTAAGCATGGGCGCAACGTGTTTTTGTCGTTTCGTTGGGCCAAAGTTGATGCGTTATCTGTCATACTTGGGGGATGAATTCAAATACAGCCAAAGTGATTTATGGTTTTCACGCCGTGGGCGTGCGCGTTAAAACTGCCCCTGATTCCATCATTGAGATCTACATCGAGCCCACCCGGCGAGACGCTCGCATGCGCGGCTTTCTTGAAAAGGCCAAAGAAGCCAATGTCCGACTGATCGAGGCCGATGGCTTGCGCTTGTCCAAGCTTTGCGGTCAATTGGGGCACCAAGGGGTGGTTGCTCGCGTGAATCCGCTTGCGCAACAGCATTCTTTGGACGATTTGCTCGATCAACTCCCAAGCAACGTGCCGCCATTGCTCTTGGTTTTGGATGGTGTGACGGACCCGCACAATTTAGGCGCTTGTTTGCGTGTGGCAGACGGGGCCGGTGCGCATGCGATCATTGCACCCAAAGACCATGCGGTCGGCATCAACGCAACCGTTGCAAAAGTGGCCAGTGGAGCGGCCGAGACGGTCCCCTATTTCATGGTGACCAATCTGGCCAGAACCTTGAACGAACTGAAAGAGCGAAATATTTGGATCGTTGGCGCCAGCGATGAGGCGCCAAAGACGATGTATCAATCTGACTTGAAAGGGCCTTTGGCCTGGGTGCTGGGCGCTGAAGGGTCGGGCCTCAGACAATTGACCAAAAAAACCTGTGATCTCTTGGTCTCCGTGCCCATGATGGGGGCGGTTGAGAGTTTGAACGTCTCGGTTGCGAGCGGGATCTGCCTGTATGAGTCCCTGAGGCAGCGTTCAAGCCTGTAACCAGCCCAAGCCGCCAAGCAAGGCGCCGCTGCCAATCAAGACGAGCAAATGTATTTTGGTGCGCCAGACCAAAAGGGCGCTCACCAAGGACAAGACCCAAAGCGGCCAGTCGCTAGCGGGATGATTGTTGTGGCTGTTGAGCACGTAACCGGCGGACAAAAGCAAACCCACCACAATTGGCGCCAGACCTGCCTTGAAAGATCTCACAATGCTCAGATCTTTGTGCTTGTGAGCCAATTTGGTGATGAAAAGGGTCAAAATACCAGAGGGAATCAGCATGCCCAACAAGGCGGTGTAAGCCGCCAGCATGCCGTACATCCAGGCTTGCCAGCCGGCTTGGACCCCACCACTTGCAAGCAAGCCCACATTCATCCCCATCACCGCAACAAAGAGCACATTGGGCCCTGGCGCGGCTTGGGCCACTGTGATTGAGCTTGCAAAGGTCGCATCGTCCAGCCAATGGTGCTCATCGACCAAAAAGCGGTGCATCTCGGGTGCGGCGCTGATGGCGCCACCGACGGCCAAAAGGGATGCGCCAAAGAAGTTAAAGAACAGTGAAAACCAATCAACCAAGGTCAAATTCATAGGGGTCTATCTGCGAGGGGGAAAGTCATGGTCAATGCGTAGTTGTTTTGATTCAAGAGAAGCTCGTCCCTTCAAAGCAAAGCTTCTCGCCTGGCCCTTTTAATTTGCTGATTGGCCCAATACGTGGAGGCACCTCCAATGAAGAGCAAGATCCAAATGGTGGGGAGTTTAAACACATTGACCAAAATCAAGGTGAGCACGACGATGCCAAGGCACAACGTGTAGCCCAGTGGGTTTTTCTTCAACGCAGGAATCAGCTTCAAACCCGTTGCCATGATCAAACCAGCGACCACTGCATTCATGCCTCTCAAGGCGCTTTGTGTGATGGGGTTGTCAGAAACGCTGCCGTAAATCAAGGCCAAACTCAAGACCACAAAACTGGGGATCAACATGAGGCCTGCGGCAGCGGTCATCGCCCCGGAAAACCCAAAATGACGCTCGCCAATCATCAGGCCCAAATTGATCACATTGGGCCCCGGCAAGACTTGCGCAATGGCCCAGTCCTCCACAAACTCTTCGTTGGTGAGCCATTGTTTTTTCTCAACCAACTCCCGTTGGACAACGGTGAGCACGCCGCCAAACCCTTGAAGCGCCAGTTTTGTGAAGGACCAAAAGAGGTCCCAGCGGCTAACAGGGCCGCGTTGAAGGTGTGGAGTCATGATCTTGCTTGAGCGTTGGTGTGTGAGGAGATTTTAATTGGAAATTTAAAGCCCTTCAGGTGCAATGCAGCATTGGGTTCGCCTTTTGGGGAGGGTAGAAGTTTTTGTACCGATTGACGCCCAATGTGCGTGCTTGAGCGATTAAAAGTCTTAAATTGGCCTCAAATTGACATAAAGACATTTAATTCGTGTTGGCAAAGGGCCCTTCATCAACAGATTTTTGAGCCAGGCACTACACTTGAGGGTTAATCCCATGAATGCACTCAAAGACGTCTCCTTTTTTCACCGACCCGCCAAGCCTTTGACTTCTTACAAGAAGTACTGGGCCGCAAGGTTTGGTGTCGCCCCCTTTTTGCCCACCAGCCGCGCCGAGATGGAGCAGTTGGGCTGGGACAGTTGCGATGTGATCATTGTGACGGGAGATGCGTATGTGGACCACCCAAGTTTTGGCATGGCGGTGATTGGCCGCATGCTGGAGGCCCAGGGGTTCAGAGTGGGCATCATCGCTCAGCCCGATTGGCAAAGTGCTGAACCTTTCAAAGTCTTGGGTCAGCCCAATTTGTTTTGGGGGGTCACGGCAGGCAACATGGACTCGATGATCAATCGCTACACAGCGGATCGCAAAATTCGATCCGATGACGCTTACACCGCAGGCGACATCGGGGGCAAAAGACCTGACCGTGCGGCGATTGTTTACAGCCAGCGCTGTCGCGAAGCCTATCCACAAGTGCCCATCATTTTGGGTGGCATTGAGGGGTCTCTCAGGCGCACGGCGCATTATGACTACTGGTCCGACAAGGTGAGACGCTCCATCGTATTGGACAGCAAGTGCGATTTGCTCCTGTACGGCAACGCCGAGCGAGCGGTGGTTGAAATTGCCCATCGACTCGGCGCCAAAGAAGACATCCACGAGATGACAGACATCCGTGGAACGGCCTTTGTGAGGCGACAAACCCCACTGGGTTGGTTTGAAATCGATTCAAGCAGTGTGGATGCACCAGGTCGTGTTGAAGCCCATGTGAACCCTTATTTGATGGTCTCGGAACAAGCGCTGGCACAGGGCCAAGAATGCAAGGTGGATGTGGATGCGCAGCAAAGAGCTCGCGAGGTCGAGCGTCTGGGACTGACGGGACAAGCCATTCGCGTCGTGCCCATCGTGAAAACACCCCAAGCGACCTTGAGCCAGGAGCCCGTTCAAATCAACTTTGATGCGCAATTCGTGGGCAAAGGGGCTTACAAAGTGCCCCCCAGGGAGCGATCGGTGATTCGTTTGCCCAGTTATGAAAGCGTGAAGGCAGACCCTGTTTTGTACGCGCATGCGAACCGAGTTCTGCATTTGGAGACCAATCCAGGCAACGCCCGCGCGTTGGTGCAAGCCCATGGGGAGGGCACCAACAGTGCTCGGGATGTTTGGATCAATCCGCCGCCCATTCCACTGACGACCCAGGAGATGGATTTTGTGTTTGGCTTGCCCTATGCAAGAAGTCCTCATCCCATTTATGAAGATGAATTGGGCCGCCATGATGGCGCCACCAAGATACCCGCTTGGGAGATGATTCGTTTCTCCGTCAACATCATGCGCGGATGCTTTGGGGGTTGCACCTTTTGCTCGATCACCGAGCACGAGGGAAGAATCATTCAAAGTCGAAGTGAAGACTCGATCATCAAAGAGATCGAGGACATTCAAAGCAAGGTGCAAGGTTTTACGGGTGTCATCTCTGATTTGGGTGGGCCCACTGCCAATATGTACCGCATTGGTTGCAAGACGCCGGAGATTGAAGCCGCCTGCAGAAAACCCTCCTGCGTCTATCCCAGTATTTGCTCCAACCTCAACACCGATCATGGCCCCTTGATCAAGTTGTACAGACGCGCTCGTCAGCTCAAGGGCGTCAAGAAAATTTTGATCGGTTCAGGACTGCGATATGACTTGGCTGTCGAGTCGCCCGAATATGTAAAGGAGCTGACCACGCACCATGTGGGGGGCTACTTAAAGATTGCGCCTGAGCACACGGAAAGTGGTCCTCTGTCCAAAATGATGAAGCCTGGCATGGGCACTTACGATCGGTTCAAGCAAATGTTTGACCGCTTCAGTGCAGAGGCTGGCAAGAAGCAGTATTTGGTGCCTTACTTCATTGCCGCTCATCCTGGCACCATGGATGAGGACATGATGCGACTCGCTCAGTGGCTGAAGAAAAATGGTTTCAGGGCAGATCAGGTGCAGACCTTTTACCCCAGTCCCATGGCCACGGCCACAGCCATGTACCACAGCCGAAAAAATCCACTTAAAAAAGTCACGCGTGACAGTGAAGAGGTGGATGTGGTCAAGGGCGAAAAGCGAAGAAGACTTCACAAAGCCTTTCTGCGCTATCACGATCCCAACAATTGGCCTCTGTTAAGAGAGGCTTTGAAGTCCATGGGGCGAGCCGATTTGATAGGCAACGGCAAGCACCATTTGATCCCCACCTTTCAGCCCATGACCGATGGCACCTACACCAGTGCCCGGCGAAAGAACTCGACCCAGTCCCAAGTGGCAGCGGCCAAGCCCACCGCACAAGTCAAGGGTGTGTTTTCTAAGAAAACGCCGCAAAAGGGTCAAATTTTGACCCAACATACAGGCTTGCCTCCAAAGGCCATGGCAGGCAAGCGAGTTGCCAGTTCAGGGGCAGGACTGCGAAGCAAAAGCCGAAAACCTTCGGTCTAAAAGCCTAGTCCAAGACCAAGGCGGTAAAGCGACTTGAGGGAACTCTATGGGCCATGCATGGCCCTTGGGCTTGAGGGCTTAGTTGGCCTTGGGCTTGAACTCAATCCAAATTTCGTAAGCGATGGCCTTGTCTCTCAAATCCGCTGGGGGCGTTGGGAACGCCGCCTTCATCACCGCTTGAAGAGCAGCCCTGTCAATGATTCCAATGGAGCTGCTGGTGACAATTTTTGCGTCAGTCGCTGACGTGTTGGTCAGCACAAAACCCACACGCGTTCTGCCGGTGAGCCCCATTTCTTGAGCCGCCATCGGGTAGTAAAAGGCGGCTTGAACAGCGGCTTGAACTTTCGCTTTGTACTCGTCGCTGGGGCCGACTTGTCTGGAAACGACGGGCGCCGGTACAGGCAGTGGCGCAGGAGCCGTAAACGCATTGGGGGCCTCAACCACGGGTGTCGCTTGCACTTGAGGGGCAGGGGCGACGGGTGTGGGTGGGGGCTGAACCGCTTTGATCGGCTTGGGTTCGATCTTGGGTTTAGGCGGCTCAGGTTTTTTGATCTCTTGCTTGATCGGTTCGGTCTTTGGGGTGTCCTCGATTTGAATGGGCAGCGACGTAAAAGAGGGCGCCACTTGTCTAAACACCAAATAGCAAGCGATGAGCAAGGCACAAGAGATTTCTATGGTGAACGCCAAACCCAAAGACGACCAAAAGTTGTCCTTCTTGGGCGCCTGATAGGCAAAGACAGGCGCAGTGTAGGCAGGTTGAAGGACTTGCATGTTGGGCATTCTGGCGTTCATGGTCTAGCGGTGTAAGTGAATATTCAAGGGGTTGAAATGGCTTTATGGCGCCTGTTTGGCTGCCAAACCAATTTGAATGGCACCCCCTCTTTTGACAGCATCAATGGCCGCCATCAATTGCTGAAGATTGACCCGATCGGATCCAGCAATGGTCACGGCCAGTTCGCTGGGATTTCTTGATTTGACCAAACTGGTGATCTGATCAGGGCTCTTGTCAGCGCCTTCAGCAAAAAGAACCCCATCCTCTTTGATTTCAACCAACAACTTAGGGGGTGGCATCTTGACAGAGGTTGAGCTCGTGGGCAGTTTGCTGATGTGCCCAGAGGTTGGAATCATTCTGAGCGTCATCATCGCAAAAAACACCAATAAAAAGAGCATGATATCGATCATCGGAATGATTTCGATTCGGGCTTTTCTGGTTTCAAAGTAGCGCATAGTGGGTTGGGTTGTGATGGGTTAGGTGCGTTGCTGGACCAAGCGGCGGTTCAAGAGCATGACTTTGATCGTTTCGAGTTGATGCACAATGACTCGCACATGGGTGTTGAGCCAGTTAAAGAAGATCAACCCCACCATGGCAATCAACAAACCACAGGCTGTTGCAACCAAAGCCTCGGCAATGCCGCCAGTGACTTGAGCGGCAGCGTTTTGAATGTCATCCAACACGGAGAAGGCATTGAACATCCCGATGATGGTCCCAAAAAGGCCCAAGAGAGGGGCCAAAGTGATCACGGTGTCGAGCATCCAAAGGGAGCGATCCAACATGGGAACCTCGTGCATCAAGGCCTCTTCCAAATGGTCGGCTGCACTTTCTTGTGAGGTGGTGATGGGCTCGTGCTCCAAAATTTGAATGATCCGCGTGTGGGGCATGTCTTGAAATTGTTGTAGCATTTCTTTGGCATTGGCACTCTTGAGGGCGGGGTCCTCTCTTAAGAGTTGCATGAGGGCTTCGCCAGCACTTTGCATGTTGAGCAAATGCCTGGTTCTCTCAATGATGACCGTCAATGCAATCAGCATCAAAATGGCCATCAAGTACAAGGTGCCACCCGATTCGTTGGCAATGGTGAGTAATTTATCTAAGTTCATGGTCTCTTCAATCAAAGAGGGCCAGCATCGCTGGCCCTGAGTTCAAACGTGTTTAATTAAAAATCGGCTTTGCCTGAAAGCATGAAGCTTCTAGGTGCTTGCCATTGGTATTGCGTTGAGGCACTCGTAACGGGGCCAGATGCAGCAACCAAGTTTTGACGGTCGGTCAAGTTAAAGACGCTGAACTGCAACTTGAAGTTCTTGGCACCCAAGGTGCTCACTTCCTTGAAGTTGTAAGAAACATTCAAGTCGGTGTTGTCCATGTAAGGCAATTGAGTGCCCAGTTTGGCGTTGTATTGATTGCCAATGCGCTTGAACATGATCGATGCATTCCATGGGCCTTGGTTGTACAAGGCGCCTAAACCGTAGGTCACATTGGGCGCGTTGGGGATCTGACCTGTGGGCTGGCCCACAGAGGCGTTGCTGGCTTTGTAGTTGGCGTCATTGATGCCAAAGTTACCATAAGCCGCCAAACCATTGCCAATCATGTAAGTGGCTTCAGCTTCTGCACCCTTGTAAATGCCACCACCGACATTGATCCAGTTGGGATTCGCATTGGTGCCCGTGTTGAACTGCATGTTGTTCATGTCAATGTAGTAGAGGTCAGCAGCAGCCGTTAAAGTGTCTGACTTGTGAACCACACCGACTTGGTAGTTGGTGGTGGTTTGTGGGGCTGGGGCAGAGGAGGTTGCAGTGCCAATACCAAAGGTGGGGGGCAATTGCATGCCTGTGGCGTACTGTGCATAGACCGAGTTTTGTGCATCAAGACGTTGGTTGATCGTCAAGAAAGGCAGTGACGCACCATATTTGTACGCATAGCTTTGTGGGATCTGTGCCTTTTGGTTGGACGCAGAAGCCAAGTCCATGCCATACACCATCATCTTGTAGCCAGGTGTCACAGTCATGCCAGGAGCGGCATTCCATTCGTATTCAACGAAGGGTTGGTATTGGTGCCAGTGTGAATACTGCTGTGCAAAGTTGCCTGTTGTCACCACACCTGCAGGCTGACCATTGACGCCTGGGAGCACCGTGAAGTTGTTTGTGAAGTCGGCCTCTAAGTTGTGACGCTCTGTTCTAGAGAACTCCCACCATACACCCACGCGCAACAAGTCTGCGTCGTATTTTTTGGTGGCTTTTAAAATGTCACCATAAACACGGTATTCGTTGAGTTTCAAGTAACCAGGCACATCGTTGTTGGGTAATTTGAGGGACGTCTTGGCCAATGTGGTAACGGCCAAAGTAGAGTCACCCGAAGCACCGTAAACAGAAGGGTCTTGACCTGCCCATGTGTTGTTGGTGTAAGCATAGGTGTAAGCATTGTTGTCGGTTTGCCAGCCGTTGCCCCAATCGCTTTGTAAGCGAACATACTCAATGTCGGTTGTTTTGGCTTGAACGTTGTAACCTGAATAGCCTTGGCTGGCAGGATTGTTGTTCATCACGTAATTTTTACCAAAGGCCTTGATTTGAGCTGCATTGGGGCCGTTTGCGTTGTCTGTCACGTAGGTTGTGACATCACTGGGAGATGCGAAGATGGTCAACAGTGAGCTGTCTCCAACTGGACGCTGGTACTTCAAGGTGAAGTTGTTCAGGTTGATGCCATTGCCAGTCAAATAACCTTGGCTTTGCATGTGCTGCAAATTCAACTGCAAGGTCGCGTCGCTTCCAGCCATGCGGCCGCTTTCGTACGATGCACCTTCGAGCTGAGTGCCCCAAGTGCCAATGGAGCCATACACGCTTTGAACAGGTGTGGCCGATGGCGCTTTGGAGAACATGTTCACACTTCCACCATAGGTGGAGTAGCCGATGTTGCTTGCATTGCCTGGACCACGTTCAATCAACATGCCACCGATGATGGAGGCAGGAAAATAAGACGTGGAATGGTGTGTAGGGCCGTTGGAGTCGCCAAAGGGAATGCCATCAAAAGTCACGTTGTATTCGCCGTCTTGGAAGCCGCGCATTGACATCTTTTGATCGGACAATCCAGGACCATTCACTGAGGGCGTTGCAGCAACGCTTGGCGCAATCGATGTGATGGTATTGAAGTTGCCTGTGGGAGGCGTGGATTCTTCAATATAAGATCTGGAGATAAAAGACTGGGGTTGGGTGGCATTCAGGTTCGCCTGAGTAGGTGCAACAGACGCTGCTGTTCCTCTGTCGGCTTTCAAACTGGTGGTCACCGCAGCGCTCACGCCACTGCTGCCGCCCACGGTGCCAAGGTCAACGGTGTCAGCCAATGCGCTAAAACCTGAGAGAGTCAATAAGGCCAATGTAATGGCTTTGTTGATGTTTTTTTGTTGAAAAGGACACTGAGTGTTCATGTTGCTTATCTTTCAGATGTGCAGGTTTATAAAAAAAGTGATCTTAGTGTTTCAATATTTCAAATCCGTGACAAATGAAGTCACAGACAGGTCTACAAATAAATTTTTATATAAATTTATATTCGCCAATGCTGCATACCAGATGGTGAAGCACTGACTTCGAGAACCATTCTTTCCTGTGGTAGTAGTGATCAGTTCATTGAAGATTTCAATCGAATGCGTCTGAATGGCTGGGAACCACGATTTAGCTATACGTGTCCTTCATGTCTGGGGTCACCGTGATGGTCTTGCCTGCCGTGGCTTTTTAGTTGCTGGATACCATGCCGTCCAGTGAAGGGGTCTTCACTGGCAATGCCGTCGCTGAAGTTGACGATGGGAGACGAATCACAGCCCCAGGCGGACAAAATTTCACCACTTACAAGCGTGGCTGACACGGAGGAGAGTTTGATGATGAAGTCGCGTCTGGAATTGATTTGCGTGGGGTCCTTCAATTGGTTTTAAACATTTATCAAGCTTTACAATTCATTTGTGGCCACTGGGTGACACAGAAAAAGAAATCTTCAATGCATCGTCAAAGGTTTCGTTGGCACCTTCTCCCAAGTGAATGCGCCTCTTGCGTATGGTCCTGCGTACCTTGTCGATAAAAATTACATGCGTCAAGTCTTTTGTCGTGCGCCGTTGACTTATGAAGGTGAGGCGCTGCTCTTGGTTTTTTAATTCGGCTAGAATTTGGTCGCAAATACGCTTTCCTGTCCCTTGCGCCATGCATTGGTTTTAAAAAAAAGGTTTTTATGTTCAACGCTAATACGGCTGATTTTTTTTGCTTGAGAGAGATGATCTTTTTTAAGCCGGTGCATGAGAAGACACTCCATGCATTCAGTGCAACTTTACTGAGCCTGGTGCTTGTGACCCATTTGAGCGCACATGCTGAAATTTCAATGCCCCTCACGCAGAGCCAAGAAACTTCCAGTCAATCATCGGTAGAAAAAGCAAAGCACAGCAAAGCTTTAAAACGTCAACACGACAAAGTGGAAAAGTCCCCCGTGATATTTCACTTTTCAAGTGTAGGAGACAGTCGAACCGATGAGCGCATTCCTGGAACCAGCCAACAAGACAAAAGGTGGTTAACCGCTTCACCTGTTTTGAGTCGAATGATCAAAGAAATTTCTCATGCCAAGTCTGAGGCCTTGTTCTTCAATGGCGACATGATCATGGGGTACGCTAAAGACCCCATGGAGAACGAGCGGCAATATGCGTTTTGGCGCGGCATGATGGCCACGCTTATGCAAGCGGGCACCTATGTTGTGCCTGTTCCCGGAAATCATGAGATGCAAATGCCCACCAAAACGCCCGAGGGAACTGTGAAGTTGGCACAACCCTATTTGGAAAAGCAGTGGCGAGACAATATGGGGGACTTGATCCTGGATGTGGATCGTTGGAATCAAATCGTTAAGAAGCCCATCACCTATTGGGACATCAACAACACGTCAACGCCCGAACAAGACAAAGTGCAAACTGCACAAACGCAATTGAATTACTCTTTTGATGTAGGACAAATTCATTTCGCTGTGGTCAATACGGATTCTGTGGGTGCAGACAATGTGGTCAGCAGTTCTTGGTTGGCCCGAGATTTTGAACAAGCCAAAGCCAGAGGTGCCATCACTTTTTTGGCCTTCGGTCACAAAATGCCCTTCACTTATTTTCCTGAAGTCGGCGGCAAAAAACAAGCCGATGGGCTGGATGTGATGCCTGCCGAGAGGGATGCGTTTTGGTCAGTGATTGAAAACTATGGCGCCACATACTTTTGTGGTCATGAGCATGTTTACGATGCCTCTCAGCCCTTGAAAGCTCAAGGGGGCAAGGCTTGGCAAATCATTGTGGGTTCGGGCGGTTCTCCATTTAGCGTAAAAAAGGAAGATGCCAAAAACCCCAAAGATCGCATGTATGCTTGGGCCGATGTCTTGGTCAGAAAAAACGGTGCTTTGAACGTTCGAATTTTGGGCTTTGATGAGGAGATGGGGCCGACCAAGGTCATTTCTAAATGGACCATTCAACCCAGCTTATCACCCGCAGTCCATTAACTTCCAAAGTCCAAGGGCAGGCCAACATAATTTTCTGCCAACGAGGTCGATAGGGCCTGGCTGTTGACCAAGTACTCCAGTTCTGCCTCTTGGATTTTTTGGCCGAACTCTCCTGTATCAGGAAATCGATGCATGAGGCTCGTGAGCCACCAAGAAAAACGCTCGGCTCGCCAAATTCTCTTCAGGCATCTCTCCGAGTAGTTGTCGATGCCTGCATTTGATTTTTCGTTGAAAAACTCAATCATCGCTTCACTCAAATACTTGACATCGGTGGCGGCCAAATTCAAGCCTTTGGCGCCTGTTGGCGGAACGATGTGGGCCGCATCTCCAGCAAGAAAGAGTTGCCCGTGTCGCATGGGCTCGGCCACGTAGCTCCTAAGAGGCGCAATGCTTTTTTCAATGGAGGTGCCCGTGATGAGTTTGTTGGACAACTCTGGATCGAGTCTGAGTTTGAGTTCGTCCCAAAACCGCTCATCCGACCACTCGTCGACTTTGTCGCTCAATGGGCATTGCAGGTAATACCTGCTTCTTGTCATGGAGCGCATGGAGCACAATGCAAAGCCGCGCTCGCTATTGGCGTAAACGATGGCGTGGGGTGAAACGGGTGGCACATCTGCAAGCACTCCAATCCAGCCAAATGGATAAACGCGCTCAAATTCTTTTAAAAGATGGGTGGGGATGTGTTTGCGTGACACGCCATGAAAGCCATCGCAGCCCGCAATCAGCTCACAGCTGATTTCTTGGCGCCGACCATCCTTCGAAAAGCTGACCCTCGGGGTTTTGCTCTCAATGTCGTGCAAGTCCACTTCGTCCGCACTGTAAAAGGAGGGGAGCCCCAGTTCGGTGCGCTGAGTCATCAAGTCGTGGGTGACTTCGGTTTGACCGTAGGCGGTCACAACCTTTCCTGACGTGAGTTGACTCACCGGTATGGGATAGCGCTTGTTTTTAAAAACCAGATCGATTTCATGGTGAATGGTCCCACCTGTATCAACACCCGCGCCCACGCCCACGTCTCGCAGCAAGTCAACGGTGACTTGCTCCAAGATGCCAGCACGAATTCGGCCCAAGACATATTCCGGTGTTTGGCGCTCAACAATGATGTTGTCGATGCCTGCTTTGTGCAAAAGGGCGCCTAACAGCAAGCCAGAAGGACCTGCACCAACGATGACAACTTGTGTTTTCATGGGGTCAACCTTTTTGAATGATTTTAAACCCTTAAAGCCCGTCAATGGTCTAAAAGTTTGGCCAAAAAGGCCTGGGTTCTCGGATGAGCAGGGCGACTAAAAAAGGTCTCTGGATCTGCTTCCTCCATGATCTGACCTTGGTCCATGAAGACGATGCGAGAGGCAACCCTTTTTGCGAATCCCATTTCATGGGTCACACAGACCATGGTGATGCCCTGAGATGCCAATTCAATCATGACGTCCAAAACCTCTTGGATCATCTCCGGATCCAAGGCCGAAGTGGGCTCGTCGAAGAGCAAAATTTTGGGCTCCAAACAAAGCGTTCGTGCGATGGCGACGCGTTGTTGTTGGCCACCAGAGAGTTGGGCCGGGTATTTGTGGGCGTGCTCTTCAATTCTTACGCGGGTGAGCTGAGCCATGGCCAAGAAGTTGGCGTCTTCTAGACTCATTTTTTTGACTTGAATCGGTGCAAGCGTGAGGTTCTCAAGAACACTGAGGTGAGGAAACAGGTTGAATTGCTGAAACACCATGCCCACGGACTGCCGAACCAATTGCTCGCTTCTGAGGTCTTCGTCAAGCAAGATGCCGTTGACACTCAGTCGACCCGACTCAAAGCTCTCCAAAGCATTGATGCACCTGATGAGGGTGGATTTCCCCGATCCTGAGGGGCCGCAAATGATCACTCTCTCGCCCTCTTTGATGCTCAAGTCGATATCTCTCAGTGCATGGTAGTTGCCATACCATTTGTTGACTTGTTTGAATTCAATCATGGGTTTTTTATTCATGCGCACGCTCTATGAGTGATGACGTTGATTTTTTTGAATTTCTTGACTCATGTGAGACAAGGCAAAGCAAAAACAAAAATAAATCAATCCAATGAAGAGGTAGCCTTCGAGTTTGTAGGGCCTCCAAACTGCATCTCCATTCAAAGCCAGACCCAGTGAACCTGTGAGTTCATACAAGCTCACGATGGTCACCAAAGAGGTGTCTTTGAATATGGAGATGAAATTGTTGACCAGTCCCGGCAGCACATGGGACAAAGCTTGCGGCAAGACCACAAAGCGTTGAGTTTTCCAAAACCCCAAGTTCAAGCTTTTGGCGGCCTCTAATTGCCCTTGACTGACGCTCTCGAGTCCAGCTCTGACCACTTCCGCCGTGTATGCGGCAGAGAAAAGCGTGATGCCGACCAAGACTCTGATCAAGACATCGGGAGACTTTAAGCTTGGCAGGAGCAAGGGGAACATGAAGCTGGCCATGAAAAGCACGGAAATCAAAGGCACCCCCCGAACCAATTCTATGTAGATCACGGCCACGCTTTTGACCAATGGCATTTCACTGGTTCTGGCAAGGGCCAGCAAAATACCCAAGGGCGTAGCGAGTGCAATTGAGACTATTGATAAAAGAAGCGTCAAGGGCAGTCCGCCCCAAAGTTCGCTTTCAACCGCTGTGAGGCCCAGCCCAACATCAATGCCAAAGAAGCGACCCGACATCAACACCTCAAAACAAAATGCGCAGCCCAACCAGAAAACATAGAGCCAAGTGCGTTGATTGGTGCGCCACATTTGTCGCATTGAACTGAGCCAAAGGGTCAGGAGGATCAAAGCCACCGCAAGCATGGGTCGCCACTGCTCTTCAAATGGGAAACGACCCCATAGGATCAAGTTGTATTTCTCAGCAATCATCCCCCAACATGCGCCCATGGGTCTGGCCAATTGACAGGCGACTTCGTCGGGCTTGAAGACGGCATTGAGAATCGCCCAGTCCAGGGCGGTTGCTCCAAAAAAGAGTAAAAATACAAACAACACCATGGACAACCCACTCTGAATGGGGTGCCTTTTTAGGCCTTGTTTGATCTCGTGCAAAGCAAGAGGCCAACGCCTTGCTTGAGGCAAAGGCGTTTGAGCTGCAATCAATGAGTTGTTCACAACATGGTGAGCGGTTTGAATGGGGAGATCAGCCATGATGTCCATCCGTTCGTGAAGAACTGGTCTTTGAGCTGCGAGCCTTTTCTTGGTCGATCTCAATCGCTTTTGTTGACGCGTCTTTGAACCGATTCATGCGCCATGCAACCACCAGGGAGAGGATCAAATAGACGGCCATCAAAATGGAGATGCACTCCAGTGCTCTGCCAGTTTGGTTCAGTGCAGTGTTGGCAACACTGACCAGGTCTGGGTAGCCAATGGCCACAGCCAAAGAGGAGTTTTTAATCAAATTCAAGTATTGATTGGTCAGTGGCGGGCGAATGATTTGTGCGGCTTGAGGGAGGATCACAAATCGACTGGCTTGAAACCCACTCAAGCCAATGCTTTTTGCGGCTTCAAATTGCCCCGTTGGAATGGACTCAATGCCTGCACGAACCACTTCGGCGATGAATGCGCTGGTGTAAAGACTGAGTGCAAAAGACAAGGCCATGAACTCAGGGCTTAAATTGAGATCGCTGTGAATTCCCAACGCATCTCGCGTTGGAAATGACCAAAAAAGATGAAACATCGGGGGGGCGCTTGCATTGAAATCCCAGTTGAGTTGGGGCAGAGCCAAACCCTCTTGGCTGAGATAGACCGAATCAAACCAAGCGTAGGGTGTTTCAGAAGAAGGTAAGTACTCAATCAACAAGACATACCACATCAGCAATTGCAAGAGCAGTGGGAGGTTTCTGATGCACTCGACATAGAGTCTTGAGCACCAACCTATCAATGCGACGTTGGATGTGCGCCCTAAACCTACGATCAGACCCAGGCCACTTGAAAAAACCAAGCCTACAATTGAGACCTTGAGGGTGTTGAAGAGGCCAACCAAAAAGGCCAGCCAATACGGATCGGAGGAGTCATATTCAATTAAAAAATGCTCTCCAATGTCAAATCCCGCGTTGTCCATCAAGAAGTCATAGCCTGATTGAATACCTCGAGTTTTGAGGTTGGTCCAAGTGTTATGAGAGAGCCAAGCAATGAGCAAAAGCAAACAGGTGACAAGGCAAGCTTGAATGATCGTTTGTCGACTGCGTTTGTTATGCCAAAATGCTGAAAGATTCAAAATAGGGGTACCCAGTGGATTTCAAGCGCTGTGGTTCTAGCGCTTTTTAGCGAATGGGCATGGCGTATTGAAGGCCACCTTGTGACCACAAGGCATTGAGCCCGCGCTTCAAATTCAAAGGTGTTTTTTCGCCAACATTTCGATCATAAATTTCGGCGTAGTTTCCGACTTGGGTCACGGCTCTTGCAAGCCATTCGCGATCAAGACCGAGGAGTTTCCCCATGTCCTCAGATTTGCCAATCAGGCGCATGACAATGGGATCGGTTGATTGAGATTTTAAGGCGTCGATGTTTTTTGAATTGATTTGGTACTCTTCTGCTTCAATGAGGCCATAAATAACCCATTTGCTAATGGCCAACCACTCGTCATCGCCTCTTCTCACCATGGGTCCCAAGGGCTCTTTGGAGATGAGTTCGGGCAATATCAAATGTTCTTTGGGATCTTTGGCTTCTTTTGAACGGATGGAAGCGAGTCCCGATGCGTCGGTGGTATAGGCTTTGCATCGGCCAAGAAAGTAAGCTGAATTTGCGGCCTCTAACTTTTCAAAAACGATGGGTTTGATGTCTAATTTGTTGGCTTTTGAGAAGTCGGTGAGGTTTTTTTCAGTTGTCGTGCCTGATTGGACGCAAACACTGGCCCCTTTGAGCTGTTTTGCACTTTTAATATTGGATTTCACGGGGACCATGAATCCTTGGCCGTCAAAGAAGGTGACCGCGGTTTGGTGCAGGCCCAATGAAGCGTCTCGGGTGAGGGAAAACGTGGTGTTTCTGGAGAGAATGTCAATTTCGCCTGACTGCAAGGCGGTGAAGCGTTGTGGTGCTGACAAAGGAATGAATTTAACTTTCTCGGAGTTTCCCAAGACAGCACTTGCAATTGCTTTGCAGATGTCAATATCCAAACCCGTCCATTTGCCCTGGCTGTCTGCCGCACCAAAACCTGCAAGACCCGTGTTCACGCCGCAAACAACTTGGTCACGTTGTTTGATCGCATCCAAGGTTTTTCCTGCATAAGCCCCTTGGTTCGAGCTTAAAAAAAGAGCCAAATAGACCCAAAAAATATGCGTAAAAAGCCTCTTTGGCGACTTCAGCACTTTGAAAGGCTGAGTTTGGGAGGGGGAGAAAAAAACATTCATTGCGAGTAGGCCATGGTGGGGCTTAAAAAAACATATCTTACTGGAAGATTCACTTTGCTCTGTCATTATCTGGGTGATTAGGGTAGGTCAAACAATAGCTCAAAAAGTATTTAAGAGGGGGCCTTTGGATGAAGGAGGCGGTGGGGAATTGACCAAAAGATGATAACTTTTGAGTAATAAAATTCGTTTTTAGGGGGTAATGGCTCAGATACAGGTTACAATCATTGAATCGGGGCGTAGCGCAGCCTGGTAGCGCATCTGGTTTGGGACCAGAGGGTCGAAGGTTCGAATCCTTTCGCCCCGACCATAGTTGAAAAAAGGGCTCCCTAGGGAGCCCTTTTGTTGAAAGCCTTACAGTCTACTAAGTCTTGGCTGTATCACAGGCTTAATTTCTTACCTGTCCGTAGCTCAGTTGGATAGAGCAACAGCCTTCTAAGCTGTGGGTCGGGGGTTCGATCCCCTCCGGGCAGACCAATATTCATGCGCCTCTCAGGCGTTTTTTTTAGTTTTT
>CAIOTD010000120.1 GCA_903861115.1 uncultured Burkholderiales bacterium | reverse complement strand
GGTTACCTGATAAAACCGAAACCGCGACCAATCCCTTGCGCTTGATGGCCTCTTCAATGTCTTGGACCAAGGCTCCCGAATTGCCAATGCAAGCGGTGCAACCAAAACCGTCCACATAAAAACCCAAGTCATCTAAATATTTTTGAAGCCCACTTGCGCTCAAGTAATCACTGACGGTCAAACTGCCGGGTGCAAACAAGGTTTTCACCCAAGGCGCAACAGCGAGACCGGCATTTGAGGCGTTGCGAGCCAATAGACCGGCCGTGATCATCAGATCGGGATTGGCCGTGTTGGTGCAACTCGTAATGGCCGCAAGGGCCAAAGCCCCATCAGGAAACGCGGATTCATTGACCTTTGATTCAGTCTTGAATTCTTTAAGAAAAGACAGGGGCACATTTTGCAATGTTTGCATTTGGTCTGGTTTTTTGGGACCGGCCAATACGGGCAAAATGGTTGAGAGATCGACTTCAATCACATGGGAGTAGACAACGTCCTCCCTATTGGCCTCGTACCAAAATCCAGATCTTTTGGCATAGGATTCAAAGAGCGCTGTGTTTTTTCGACCTGTTAAGTTAAAAAACGCCACGGTTTGTTCATCCCACGGAAAGAAGGCACACGTTGCGCCGTACTCAGGGGCCATGTTCGCAATGGTCGCTCTATCTGTCACAGTTAAAGAGCCCATGCCAGGCCCAAAAAACTCCACAAATTTTTCAACAACACCGTACTTTCTTAAGATAGCGGTCAAGGTCAAGACGCAATCGGTGGCTTTGATGGTGGGCGAGAGTTTTCCGGTGAGTTTGACACCAATGACTTCAGGCATCGGCAACTCTATCGCATGCCCCAAGGCGGTGGTCAGTCCCTCAATACCACCCACACCCCAGCCCAAAATACCGATCGAGTTAATGGTCGGCGTATGACTGTCTGTTCCAATCACAAGCTCAGGGGACAAAATCGTTTTATTTTCAACTTTTGAAATTGAAAAACCATTCGCCAAGGACTCCAAATTGACTTGGTGACAGATGCCAGAGTCTGGCGGAATGATTCGTGTGTTCTTAAATGCATCGGCGCACCACTTCAAGAAAGTAAAGCGCTCCTTGTTTCTGACAAATTGATTGTTCGAGTTGACCTCTTTGGATGCCGAGCGACCAAAATCATCCACCACGATTGAGTGGTCCACCACCAAATCAATGGGAATCGAGGGGTTGACGGTCTCTTCACGCAGACCCGCCTCAACGGCAACTTGCCTAAGTGCACACAAATCAACCAAGACGGGTATGCCCGTGTAATCTTGTAAAAGCAATCGGGTGGCGTAGACATCGACATTGGAGACTTGGGAGGGATTGCTGAATTTTTCAAGCCAAGCCCGTTGCTGATCCAAGTGGGTGCTTTTTCTTAAATTGCTCTCCAAAAGCACTCTGAGCGAGAACGGTAACGTTTGGTATTGAAAGCCAGCAAAAAGGCGCGCCAACTTTTCAAAATCAATGTAATGGTACTCGGTGTTTTCGTGCTCGAAGGCGTTAAAAATAGTCTGTTCTGTCATACAAAGATTATAAGAGCTAAGCCCATGGAACACCCATGAATTTCACACGGCACGGGTGCATTGAAGCATCTGCGCGTTAAGTCCTCGATGTTTAAATACGCCATGGCCTATCAATTGGGGGGCTTCAAAGCGCTGCAACCCTTCAAGGCTTGAGTTGTACAATAGAGAACAAGAAATTGACTGATCAATACACATCACTAAAAGGACGTATCCGTGAGCTTACTTGAGAAATTGAATTGGCGCTATGCCACAAAAAAGATGGATCCCAGCAAAAAAGTTTCCAAGGACAAGTTGGACCGCATTCTTGAGGCCATTCGCTTGGCACCCACCTCAAGCGGCTTACAGCCCTTTGAAGTTTTTGTGGTGAACAATCGTGAGCTGCTTGAGCGCATCAAACCCATTGCTTTCAATCAAGGGCAAGTTGCCGAGTGCTCCAACCTTTTGGTTTTTGCGGCTTGGGATGACTACACCCCAGAGCGCATCAACATGATGTTTGATCTGACGAACAAAGAGCGAGGATTCACCAGCGAAGGCTGGGAAAACTACCGTCAAATGTTGTTGACCAACTACCCTCCCCGGGGTCCAGCGGTGAATTTTGAGCACGCAGCCAAGCAAGCTTATATTGGCATGACGGCAGGACTCGTTGCGGCCGCCTTCGAAGAGGTGGACTCAACCCCCATGGAGGGATTTGATCCGAAAGCGCTGGATGAGCTGTTGGGTTTGAGCGCCAAGGGCTTAAAGAGCTGCGTGATCGTCACCTTGGGATACCGTGATGCGGGCAACGACTGGTTGGCAAGCTTAAAGAAAGTCAGGCGCGCGCGTGCTGATTTCATCACGGAAATCAATTGATTGCAGCTTAGGCTTGAAGCTGGCGTTGAAGCTCAAAACAGCGATCAATCCTTTGGGCTTTTCTCATTTGGTGCAGGCGAATTGAAAAAAAACAGCGGATGGATCCAGCGCTTTCAACGCCCTCGCCGCTTGTTATTTGAGCTCAAAGCCCAAAAGGTTCACGTTTTTCTTCAAATTTTCCCGCCCCCTCAAGACCTTCTCTCCTGAGAGACGGCTTAGCGTGTGAAGGTCCCATTCACCTGGCGTGTTCATCTTTTGATCCGTGTAAAAGCGGTTCATGATCGTGTTGTACTCACGGGTCGCGGCATCAAAGGCATTTTGATCGTATTGCTCTTTGTGAAGAACGGCTGAGACGGGCAGTCTTGGCTTGATGCTAGCGGGTTTGCTGGGGTCAGGATAGCCCACACACATCCCAAAACAAGCAAAACTAGAGTTCGGCAACCCAAGCTCCTTGGCCACCACATCGGCTTGGTTGCGTATGCCCCCAATGTACACGACACCCAGGCCCGCCGCTTCGGCTGCGACCGCTGCATATTGAGCCGCCAAAGCGGCATCGATATTGGCCACCAAGAAGGACTCCAAGTAATCCAAACTGGCGTGTGGCACTTGACGCTGCTCACCGAGGGACCTGAGTCTTGCCAAATCAGCGATCCAAACCAAGAACAATGGGCAGGCATCAATGTGCTTTTGATTGCCAGACACGGCATTCAAGCGTGCTTTTCGCTCCGGGTCGGAGACACTCACGACGCTCCAGGTCTGGAAATTTGAGGAGTTCGATGCGGATTGAGCCGCAGCCACCATCATCTCCACAGTGTGCTCTGGGACTGCTCGGGTCTCATAGGCACGAACGGATCGGTGCTTCAGTAAGCCTTCAAAGGTCTCCGTGTGTAGAGCGTTCAATGCCTCACTGCTCAAGTGAGCCAAGGGGTGTTGCGTGGAGCCATAACGGGCGTTGAGTAAATCTTTGATGGACATGGTAGAAACTTTAACGAAGCGTTGATCCAATGTGCCTTGTGTGAGTGGATGTTCAAAGAGCATCTACTCAGCACCCAGGCGACAAGAAGTCTCTATTTTAAGGCTCAAAGCGCTCAGCTCGCTGGCCCATCGACGGCACTCAAAGGGCAGATTGGTTCACTCGTTGGGAGAGTGCTTGAGCCGATTCTTTTCTTTCGCTGTAGCGGCTCACCAAGTAAGGGGCGACGTCCCTGCTTAACAGGGTGAACTTGATCAACTCCTCCATCACATCCACCACCCGGTCGAAATAGGCCGAGGGCTTCATTCTTCCGGCTTCGTCGAACTCAAGAAATGCTTTTGCAACAGAGCTTTGGTTGGGGATGGTGATCATTCTCATCCAACGCCCAAGAATTCTCATTTGATTGACCGCATTGAAGGATTGGGAGCCACCCGAGACTTGCATCAAAGCCAGCGTTTTACCTTGCGTGGGTCGAACGGCGCCCATGGACAGGGGAATCCAATCGATTTGACTTTTCATGATCCCGGTCATTGCGCCGTGTCGCTCTGGTGAACTCCAGACCATGCCTTCTGACCAAGCCGCCAACTCACGCAAGGCTTGGACTTTGGGATGTGTTTCCGGCTCCGCGTCGGGCTGCGGCAGGCCCAAAGGATTGAAGACCTGCACGTCCGCACCCATGGCCTCTAAAAGTTTGGCCGCTTCAAGCGTCAACAGTTTGCTGTAGGATCTCTCTCTGAGGGAGCCGTACAGCATCAAAATTCGAGGTCGATGGGTCGATGCAGGCTTGGCATTGAGCGCGCTCGAGTTGGGCACTTCAAAGCAAGTCGCATCCAAATGCGATGAGACCTGCATGGCTTGGAGTTCATGGTTTTGAGGCATGCTCATGTCTTGTCTGGCAAAGAATTGCGTTCATACCAAGTCTTGCTGTGGTTCACAACATAGACCACGAGGAGCATGACAGGCACTTCAATCAAAACACCGACAACGGTTGCCAAGGCTGCTCCAGAATTGAAACCAAAGAGACTGATGGCCGCAGCAACGGCCAACTCAAAGAAGTTGGATGCGCCAATGAGGGCCGATGGACAGGCCACATTGTGTTTTTCTCCCAAAGCGCGGTTGAGCCCATAAGCGAGCGCTGAATTGAACACCACTTGAATCAAAATGGGAACCGCCAAGAGCGCAATCACCAAAGGTTGCTTCAAAATGGCGTCGCCTTGAAAGGCAAAGAGGAGGACCAAGGTCGCGAGCAAAGCGGTGATCGACCACGGACCAAGTTTTGCCATCACGCTGTCAAAAACAGCCTCTCCCCTGGCCAGCAAAGACTTTCGCATCCACTGCGCCAAAATGACTGGCACCACAATGTAGAGCACCACGGACGTGAGCAAAGTGTCCCAAGGCACGGTGATGGCTGACAGTCCGAGCAAAAAAGCCACCAAGGGTGCGAAGGCAATCACCATGATGCTGTCATTGAGCGCGACTTGAGACAAGGTGAACAAAGGGTCTCCGCCCGTCAGTCGACTCCACACGAAGACCATGGCCGTGCAAGGGGCGGCGGCCAACAAAATCAAACCCGCGATGTAGCTGTCAAGCTGCTCTGCAGGCAACAGGGGCGCAAACGCATGGCGAATAAAAAACCACGCCAAAAAAGCCATTGAAAAAGGTTTGACCAGCCAATTGACAAACAAGGTCACGCCAATGCCTCGGATGTGGTTTCGCACCTCGCCCAGGGCAGCAAAGTCAACCTTCACCAGCATCGGGATGATCATGACCCAGATCAGAAAGCCCACGGGCAAATTGACCTGTGCAATTTCTAACCTTGCAACGGCTTGAAAGAGGTCTGGAGACTTTTGCCCCAAAGCGATCCCAACAAGGATGCACAAAAACACCCAAATGGTTAGGTACCGTTCAAACATCCCCATGGGAGCGACTGTTGATTCTTGGTTCATGGTGTGTTCAGTGTTTTTGAGCCAATTCACGCGCCGTGTCTTGAATGGCAAGGCGCGACAAGCTGTCTGCGGGGAGGTTGACCAAAATTTCCAAACGTTTTCCAATCAAGTGAAGTGTTTGCTTAAAGGCTTCTTTTTGTTTTTCAACACCACCCTGCACTTCTGATGGATCGGCATAGCCCCAATGAGCGGTGGCAGGTTGACCCGGCCAATAGGGACACACCTCGCCGGCCGCATTGTCACAGACCGTGATCACCAAATCCATGTGGGGCGCAGTGGGTAGTGCAAATTCATCCCAAGTTTTGCTTCTCAAGCCTTCGGTCGAAATGCCTGCGTGACTCAATGTCTCCAGGGCCAGGGGATTAGGGGTCTGATTCTCACGAGGACTGCTCCCCGCTGAATATGCTTTGAAACGGCCTTGTCCCAAATGATTGAGCATGGCTTCGGCCAAAATGCTTCTGGCCGAGTTGTGGGTGCAAAGAAACAAGACATTTAAAACAGGTGACGATGTATGCATGGTAACGCTCCAATTAACATTTAAATTCTGAAGATTTTGAGCCTTCGCAGACTTGCCCTTCACAGCAGTTCTGGGTCAAAAAGGCCAAAACTGTGTTCATTCGCTCGTACGAGGCTCGGTATATCAAGTTGCGCCCCATGCGCTCTTGGGAAATCAAATCTGCACCCATCAATTCCTTCAAATGAAAGGACAATGTATTTGCGGGCAATCCTAGCGTTTGGGCCAATATTGCAGGCGTCATCCCCTCGGGCCCCTTCACAACCAAAGTCCTGAAGATCTGAAGTCGGTTGCTTTGAGCCAGAGCAGCCAGTGCTTTGATCACGTCTTTTTCATTCATACTTCTATTGTACTGGAAATATATGAATGTTTAATGACAAGGTGAGAGAGCGCACAGACCGAGTCCTGGTTTTGCACTAAAGTGATAAAAAACCAAACAACACCTCTTGGGCTTGACCATGGGTTCAACAACAAAAACCCGAGCACTTGAAAACCAAAAAGAAGAGCCCCTCATGGACAAAGCCTATCACTCCTTTTCAGACCTGTTCAAGCAACTGGGCCTTCACAGTTTGACAAAGTGCGTCTAGAGGTTTTGATCAGCCGATTGCGCTCCAAACTGTTCAATTTCAAAGGCCAAGCCTTTGAGATCAAAACAGTTCATGGCTCGGGCTACCGATTATCAGCCCCCCTGAAGGTCAAATCCAACTAGGGCTTTACCAATTCGCTTTGCCAATTCGCTTTGGCAATTCGCTTGACCCATGCGTTGATCGATGTGCGACAAGCGCCTTCAAACCAAGCCCATGCCATGACGACCAAAGGCGGCATCGTCTTGATGTGATCAGCTAGAGGTCGATGAAAGAACCACAATCCCGTCTGCAGCCAAAACGCCCTGACCTTTAGGTAAAACAAACAGTGGATTGATTTCAGCCTCTAAGAGATGCGCGTTCAACTGCTGTGCCATTTCAGAAAAGGCCACAATGGCTTTGACCAAGGCCTCCACATCGCACAAAGGTCTTCC
>CAIOTD010000119.1 GCA_903861115.1 uncultured Burkholderiales bacterium | reverse complement strand
GTACTTGAACCCGCAGAGTGCAACGCTTCTAAGGGACAAGTTCAAAGTCAGAGAACGCTTGGAGCAATTCGGCATTCGCCAACCCCCGCACGTCTTGGCCACGTCAAGCGCTGAGCTCAAAGCGGCCGTTGAACGTCTAGGACTTCCCGTCTTGATCAAACCGGTGGACGGCTATGGATCACAAAACATCATTGTGCTTGAAAATGAAGAGGACCTCGAGCCCTGGATCAGCCCGCTTGAACACATCTTGCCAAGCCATGCCGACTATGGTCTGGGGGTCAAGGCCAACGATCGATTGATGGTGGAGCGCTACATGAAGGGTGACTTTTTGGGCTGCGACACCTTCACCGTCAATGGCCAGCACACCTTGCTGGGCGTGAATGAAAAGCTCATGTTCCCGCCGCCTTCCTTTGCCATCAAGGGCGGCTGCTTTTGGCCCAACGATCCCCGCCGGCAAGCCCTGGAGGCGTATATTTTCCCGATCCTGGACGCTGTGGGTTTTGACATCGGTGCCACACACATTGAACTCATGATGACCGATGAGGGCCCACAACTCATCGAAATCAACCCTAGACTCGTCGGCGCAAAAATAGCAAGGCTGATGGGTTATGCCCTCAATCGATCGGTTCACTTGGATTTGATCAACTTGCACCTGGGCACTTGGCGCCCAGAGACTTTTCAAGCGCAAGAGCACTTGGCGGCAGTCACCCGCTGGCTCACCGTCCAAGAGGTGGGGATCCTAGACAGCATCGATTTACCGCCCATCAAATCACCAGCGATCAAAAGCGTCGAGATGTTTAAAAAACCTGGCGACCCCGTGTCTTACCCCTTTGAAAACGCACATCGTCTAGGTTTTGTAATGACCGCAGCTTCGACGCGAGAAGAGGCCGAAGACGTCGCCGAGCAATTCATCACTGCAACACAAATAAAACTGTCGCCACCTGCAGGGTCATGAGGAGGCCAGAAGGTTTGCAGTGATCGCGTTGCATGCGCCAAGACATCCCCTGACCCTTTTGCAACCAGATGTGCGTCTTGGCTCAGCAAGCGCACCTCTTTGGAGGTTCTGCGCTGTAAGAACGCATTTCGCACGTCTATTCAAGTTTTAACGACTCAAGCCGATCTACTCAAAGCAGAATAGCAATTAGCAAAATCTCTGCTCAACTAGATTTGAGTCCTTCATGCGTTTAAATGCCTATGCAGCCGTTTCAGCTTGGAGTGCTCAGGCCAATGCGTCGGCTCTCGTTCAAAAGCGCCAACAAAGCGTGAACGACCTGTTTTCAAGCCTTCAATCGGGCAACTTGGCCAATGCGCAAAAGGCCTTTGCGAATGTTGCAAAAAATAGCCCTGTTCTAACGCCCTCTAGCCCCATGGCGCAAATTGGGGCCGCCTTGGCCAAGGGCCAATTGGACGACGCGAGCAAGGCCGCTCAAACCATTGCCTCCTACAAGAACAACTATGCGGCCTTCACTTCACAAGACCGACCGAACGCCAGCCCCCCGCCAGTCACCCCCTCATCGCCCTCTTCCCCCACCATGGCCAATAACTTGGCGCAAGCACGGGTGAGCACCAACAGTTTGGCCCAACTCTTTGGCCAAGGCTCACAAATTGATCTTTACGCTTAGCGCACTCAACTTTACATTTCAATCTCTCAAGTACCAACCCACTCATTCCGATTACATCTCTGTAATGGGCCACTTTGTTTATCTTTTCGGCTGAACAGCCCCGTTATGAGGAGAACTACATGGGAATGAGAATCGCTTCAAGTGCACCGGCAATGGGCACCAGCTATACACCCGCCGCCGCCGCGCCCGCACCAGCGCCTGCGTTGAGCAGCACTGCAGCTTGGCAGCTCGCCAAGTTGGCCACAACCTTGCCCAAACCCCCTGCTACAACAGAGTCTAGCGGTAACAATGTGAACGTCTACGCATAAAAGACCTGAGGGAGCTT
>CAIOTD010000118.1 GCA_903861115.1 uncultured Burkholderiales bacterium | reverse complement strand
GCCCATCAATCAATCTGGGTTAATTTTGCAAGTGAAAGCGCCAACCACTTGACACCATGACGCGGGAAATCCACTTGTGCGCGGGCATCGTCTTGAATACCCTCCAGCGCCAAGATCTTTCCCTCACCAAATTTATTGTGAAAGACCCTCAAACCCACCTTCATCCACGCGTTGGGATCACTGGCGTCGGCTTTGATCGCACGCACAGGCAAAGCCTCTTGTGGGGTTGATTTTCGCGAACTCGAGTTCGTAGAGCGGCCCCAAGCGGGCGTGTAAGCGTTTGATGAAAAGTCCCTCGAATTGGATGCACCGGAGTAACCTCGTGCGCTGGATGGAACGCTTGGCTTCTTGGCGTTGATCCACTTCATGGTGTGCTCAGGCATCTCGTCAAAAAAGCGGCTGCGCATATTGAACCGTGTTTGACCATGGAGCATTCGGGTCTGAGCGTGACTGAGGTACAGGCGTTTTCTTGCTCGCGTCAAGGCCACATACATCAATCGCCTCTCCTCCTCGAGCCCTTCGACCGAACTCAGTGAATTTTCATGCGGAAAAAGGCCCTCCTCCAGACCCGTGATAAAAACGCAATCGAACTCCAGACCTTTGGCCGCATGCACCGTCATCAACTGAACAGCATCTTGCCCTGCCTGCGCTTGGTTGTCTCCCGCCTCCAATGCCGCATGGCTTAAAAATGCAGCCAATGGCGACAAGGTCTCCCCAGTATCAAAATTGACCCAACCGGAGGACAACTCAGCGTCTTGTGGGAGCGATGCGCCCTGCGCGTCAGGGACTTGCTTAGGCGATGAAACACCTTGAGCACCTTCAATGTATTGATCCAAGCCTGCGTGTGTTTGCACTTGGGTGGCTGGCGCATCTTTACCAAACCCCTCTTGCATCACAAAGCTTTCAGCCGCATTGACCAACTCCTCTAAGTTTTCAACGCGATCAGCCCCTTCTTTTTCTGTCCTGTAATGCTCAACGAGGCCACTGTGATCAAGGACAAGCTCCATGATCTCTCTCAAGGTGAGACCCAATATTTGCTCACGCATCACATCCATTTTGGCAACAAAGGCTTGTAAATTGACGCCCGCTTTGCCACTCACCAATTCAACACTGGCGTGCAAGGAACAGCCTTGTCGCGTTGCTGCGTCTTGAAGCTGCTCAATGGTTCGAGCGCCTATGCCTCGGGGCGGGAAATTCACCACCCTTAAAAAAGAGGTGTCTTCATTGGGGTTTTCAAGCAAACGCAAATAGGCCAACGCATTTTTGATCTCAGCGCGTTCAAAAAATCTCAAGCCGCCATAGACCTTGTAAGGAATGGAGGCGTTGAACAAGGCAGACTCAATGACTCGACTTTGTGCATTGCTTCGGTATAAAAATGCAATGTCTGATCGGTGTTTGACGCCCTGAGCGCCTGACCCATCACCATTTTGACCTTCGCGCAACAGGTGATGCACTTCGTCGACCAAGCACTGCGCTTCTTCATAGTCGCTTGCGTTTTCCAACACACGAACCAAGTCGCCCTGGCCCTGGTCGGTTCTTAAGTTTTTCCCCAGTCGCTGACTGTTGTGCTGAATCAAGGTGTTGGCCGTCTCAAGGATGGAGCCCGAGCTGCGGTAGTTTTGCTCTAATTTAATTTGATGACGAACATTGAATTCACGCACAAAGTCAGCCATATTGCCCACTCTGGCTCCGCGAAACGCATAGATACTTTGATCATCATCGCCCACTGCAAAGACCGCACTGTCGTTGCCACAGAGCATTTTGATCCACGCATATTGAAGCCGATTGGTGTCTTGGAACTCATCGATCAACAAATGTTGAAAGCGCCTTTGGTAATGCTCTTTAAGTGCAGGGTTGTCTCGCAGCAGCTCATATGAACGAAGCATCAATTCAGCAAAATCCACAACCCCTTCTCTATTGCACTGCTCTTCATAGAGGTGGTACAACTCGACCCTCTTTTTGGAGTCCGGGTCATTCACCGGCAAGTCTTGGGGCCTTTTGGCCTCCTCTTTTGCTGCAGCGATGAACCACTGCAATTGTTTGGGCGGGAACCTTTCTTCATCCACACTGAACTGCTTGCAAAGTCTTTTGATCGCTGAGAGTTGGTCTTGGGTGTCTAAAATTTGAAAGGCTTGGGGCAAATTGGCCATCTTCCAATGGGCTTTGAGCATGCGGTGGCACAAACCGTGGAAAGTCCCCATCCACAAGCCTTTGACATTCAAGGGCAGCATCGACTCCAAACGCGTGAGCATTTCCTTGGCCGCCTTGTTGGTGAAGGTCACAGCCAAGAGCCCGCCTGGTGTGATTTGACCCGTTTGCAACAAATAGGCTATTCGAGTGGTCAACACCCGTGTTTTTCCAGAGCCTGCACCCGCCAAAATCAACGCATGCTCGTGGGGCAAGGTCACGGCACTCAACTGCTCAGGGTTCAGGCCTTGCAGCATGCGCATCGAAGCACTTTCGACTGGCCACAAAGCCGACTGGTTTTCAGATGGTGAAAAGTCCTTGGGGCTTGAATGAGGGGGGGTCTGGGCGCTGTATTCTGTCATTTGCGCATTTTAGAGTCTCAAGCCCACTCCATGCCCGCACAAGGACAATTAAATAGGGGCGCCATTCAAATTTTTATAAAAACCCAAAAGTAAAGGGTAGAATAAATCACCGGGCCCAAGAATTCTTGTGCTCGGTTTTTTTTGCTTCGCGCAGAGCACCTCTGTCCAAGCCATGAATGCCGACACAAGCCCCAAGTGCTCACCCAAATGAACTTTAACTAAGAGCTCGGCACATGGAAATCTTTGATTACGACAACATCCTTTTACTCCCTCGCAAATGTCGCGTGGAGAGCCGCTCTGAGTGCGACACGTCCGTGACGCTAGGAGCCAGAAGCTTCAAAATACCCGTGGTTCCAGCCAATATGAAAACCGTGGTCAATGAAAGCATCTGCGAGTGGCTTGCACAAAACGGCTACTTTTATGTCATGCACCGATTTGATTTGGACAATTTGGCGTTTGTAAAAAGCATGAACAACAAGGGTCTGTTTGCATCCATCTCTTTGGGCGTGAAACAAGCCGACTTTGATACCGTGGATCAATTTGTGGCGGAATCGATTGCGCCGGAATACGTGACCATTGACATTGCACATGGTCACGCAGACAGTGTTCAAAAAATGATCCACTACCTCAAAGAAAAATTACCACAGACCTTCATCATCGCGGGCAACGTGGGCACGCCTGAGGCCATCATTGACTTGGAAAACTGGGGGGCAGATGCCACCAAAGTGGGCATTGGTCCGGGCAAAGTGTGCATCACCAAATCCAAAACGGGTTTTGGCACCGGCGGCTGGCAGTTGTCGGCCTTGAAGTGGTGTGCAAGAGTTGCAACAAAACCCATCATTGCCGATGGCGGCATTCGTGAGCATGGCGACATCGCCAAAAGCATTCGCTTTGGGGCGACCATGGTGATGATTGGCTCGATGCTGGCAGGCCATGACGAAAGCCCAGGCCTCACCGTTGATGTCGACGGCGTGAAGTTCAAAGAATACTATGGCAGTGCCAGCGACTTCAACAAGGGCGAATACAAGCACGTTGAAGGCAAGCGCATTTTAGAGCCCATCAAAGGCCTTTTAAAAGACACCCTCAAAGAGATGCAAGAGGATGTGCAGAGTTCAATCTCCTACTCTGGCGGCGTCAAACTCATGGACATCCGTAAAGTCAACTACGTGATCCTTGGCGGCGACAATGCGGGTGAGCACTTGCTGATGTAAGCGCTCTTTAAGCGCTCGCACAGCACAGGCCATCGAAGGCACCCCAAGGGGTGCTTTTTTTCTTCAAAAAGCAATGCATGCGCTTCATTTTTTCTACTGTTTAGGGCTAATGCCGATCGCAGGAAATGGTCATTGCTTGTAACATGGCTCACGCCCCAACAAAGGACACTGGCCATGATGCACACGAAATTTAAATTCATCCTTTTTTGCACACTCTTGAGCTTAAGCACAACGCCCGTTGTGGCCCAAGTCGAGTACACGCAAATATCGCGTCTGCCCGCACTCACCAGCCCACTGGATCCCAGCACTCAAAAACTTCTGGATGACACGCGCGCCAAAGGCGGGCAAATCATCAACTTGCACTTGACTTATGCGCATGCGCCCAAAATTGGCGCGGCCAACCTCACCATGGCCTACGCACTTCGATTTGATGCCATGTCACCCCGAGTACTCAGAGAGGTTGCCATCATTCGAACCGCTCAAATCATGGAGTCCAACTACGAAATCAATCAGCATTACCCATTGGGAGTCATTTGCGGACTGAGCAAAGAGCAAATCAATTACATGCCGATTTGGCGCGAGCATGGCGAGATGTTTGACGCCAAACAAAAAGCCGTGATGGCTTATACTGAGGCCATGCTGGGCAACAAGGGGGAGGTTGATGATGCCACCTATCAAGCGCTGAGCAATCAATTCAAGCCGCAAGAAATTGTTGAGTTGACCATGGCCATCAGCGCCTACACCAGCACCGCCTTGTTCACCAAAGCCCTTAAAACCCAAATTGAGCCCGACGGGCGCTTTGCAGCCGTTGGCAAATGTTAACTGACACACACGAATGAATCCTTTGGTCCCGCCCCCCTTTATTGACATCCAAGAGGTCGCTCACGCTTTTGCGCAAACGGACAGTCACACATCGCTACAAGTCCTCACGAAAACATCTCTCAGCATTCGCAAAGGGGAGTTGATCAGTTTTATTGGCCCCAGCGGTTGTGGCAAGAGCACTCTTCTGAACGTCATGGGGGGCTTACTGAAACCCCAAGCGGGCAAAGTGCTGCTGGAGCAGCATGAAATCACCTCCCCCAGTCCAAAACGCATCGCCTACGTTTTTCAAGAAAATGCTCTTTTCCCCTGGAACACCGTTCTTGAAAACATCACCGTGGGGCTGACGTTTCAAAACATTCCCAAGAATGAACATTTAGAACGAGCCACAAAAGCCTTGTCGGATGTGGGTCTTTTGGACTTTGCCCACCACTATCCTGATGAAATCTCTGGGGGCATGAAGCAAAGAGCTGCCCTGGCTCGAGCACTGAGCCTGGAGAGCGACATCATTCTCATGGACGAACCCTTTGCCGCACTTGATGAGCAAACTCGCATGGTGCTGGGGGAAGACTTGTCCATCTTGTTATCCAAAACCCAAAAAACCATCGTCTTGGTGACCCACAGTCTCGGTGAAGCTGTCTTTTTGTCCGACCGAGTGGCCGTCTTCAGTGCTCGTCCAGGTACGATCAAAGAAATCATTGAAGTACAAGAGGATCACCCTAGAAAATCAGACTTTGTGACATCTGAGAAATTCAACGGTTTGCGCAATCAGCTCTACTCACTCTTGCACGAGGAAGTCAAAAAGACGCTCTCCAGTGAAGCCACCTTAAAGAATTGAGGACTTGATGAGCACTTTCAAACCTCAAAGTCAAAAAAATGGATGGACTCAGTTTCTGTTTCTTGCCTTGATCGCTGCAACTTGGATTGGATTGACGCACGCATTGAACGTCTCCAGTTTGCTTTTGCCAGAACCGGACAAGGTCTTGGTGAGGTTGCTGAGCTTGTTGGCTTCGGGAGACTGGGTGGAGCCGTTGAGAATCACTTTTTCGGAAGTACTCACCGCGTTCTTGCTCTCTTCTTTGTTGGCCATTGGCCTTGGTTTTTTACTCAGCACGAGTGACTTGCTGATCAAAGCCTTTGCGCCACTGCTGAGCGCCATGAACGCCGTGCCGGCCATCCTCTTTTTCCCTCTTTATGCGCTTTTGTTTGGTCTCGATCAGGGCTCAAAAATAGCACTGGGCTTTACCATCAGCTTCTTTCCCATTCTCATCAACTCGATTGCCGCCTTCACGAGTGTTGAGTCCATTCACCGCAAAACGGCTCGTGCCTTGGGGGCGAGCCGTTGGCAGTTTTTTCGCTATGTTTTGATTCCCTCCTCCATCCCTTTGATCGTCTCGGGTCTAAGAATGGGCCTCATGCTTTGCTTTTTATCGGTGCTGGGTGGTGAGACCATCGCCTCCTACAATGGTTTGGGGCATCAAATCGCTGAGTCATCCCAAGCCATGGACTCGGAGTTGATGTATGCATGGATACTTCTGATCATTGCCATCTCCTTTGGACTGTCAATGGCCCTGTCTCAACTCGAACGCATTGGAAAGCGTTGATATGGGACAAACATTTGAATTCAGCTTCAAAAGCAAACTTTTTTTCATTCGGTTTGGCTTTTTATTCTTGCTCCTGGCCTTATGGGAGGTGAGTGCTCGTCTTTGGGTTGACCCGATGTTTTTGAGTCCTGCGAGCAAAGTACTTTTCGCGTTGCCAAGTCTCTTGGCCAAGCCCGGCTTGGCCAATGCCTTGGGCTTGTTGGTTTTGGAGTTGACGCTGGCTTTTTTAGGCTCCGTTCTGATTGGAACGGCGCTTGGATTGATGGTGGGCTTGAGGGCCACATCAAGAAAGCAATTTTTACCCATTGTCTTGCTTTTGTACGGCACCCCCCAAATCACCATTTTACCCATCATCATGCTCATTGCTGGCGTTGGCTTCAGCTCCAAAGTGACTTTTGGCATCACCCACGGCATGTTTCCTGTGATCTTGACGATTTGCTCGAGTCTGCAAAACATCAACCCCATTTACTTAAAGACGGGACTCTCTTTGGGTGCGAGCAAGTGGCAAACCTTTAAACTCATCTTGCTGCCCGCCATTTTGCCGAATTTTTTCAATGGCATTCGTTTGTCCCTGGTGGCGAGTTTGTTAGGGGTCTTGTTGGCAGAACTGTTTGCCTCGTCCAGCGGCATTGGCTTTTTCACCCGACAATTCACTGAAAGCTTTGACCCCACGGCCCTATTTGGATTGATTTTGATCGTGGTGTTGATATCTGTGTCTGCCAACACTTGGCTCACCAAGGTGCAGCACAAGATGTCTAGGAAAAAGGGCTGACGCCATGCAAAGCAACACCCCCTGCACCATTCGTGTCATTGTTTTCCCAGGGATACAAAACTTACCGCATTACGCCGCCTTGGCACAGGGCTACTATCAAAAGCACCAGATCCATGTCGATCTTCACTACACACAAAGCTCCGATGAACAGCGCCAAGGACTTGCTGAAAATCGGTTTGATCTCGCCCACTCGGCGGTAGACAACGCATTGGAGATGATTCTTCATGCGCACTTGGACATCAAAATTGTCATTGGTTTGGACCAAGCCTTCAATCAATTGGTCACCCGTGCCGGCATCACGCAGTACAAGGACTTGGTGGGCAAAACACTGGGCGTGGATGCACCCGACACCGCTTTTGCATTGGTTGCTTATGAAATGCTGAGAACGCACGGCATTTCTCCAGATCAATACAAAACCCTCGCGGTGGGTGCAACGTCGCATCGACTCCAAGCGCTTAAAAACGCAACGATCGACTTCAGTTTATTGACCTTGCCGTTCAATTTGCTGGCCAAAGACGATGGACTCTTGCATCTCGATCGCCCCTTTGAGACGATTGGCACCTATCAATCAACGGGTGGCTTTGTGCATGCAAGTTGGGCCAAAGAAAATGCATCCACCCTGAGCCGCTACCTTGCCGCCTACATCGAGGGTCTTCGTTGGGTGCTAGAGCCCGCGCATCAATGGCATGCAGTGGCCTTGATCCAAGAGCATTTAAAGCTTTCCCACGCACATGCCCTTGAGTGCTATGCCCAGGTCACACACCCCACAACGGGCTTCTTTGCAGATGCAAAGCTGAGCGTCCAAGGCATGAAAAAAGTCCTTGAACTTCGGCAAAAATTTGAAGGCAACTCGCTAGAGCACGCCATCAGCGACTTTTATGACGACTCGTTTTATCAATCGGCGCTTGAACTTATCTAACACCCACTCCATGAGGAAAGAAAGATGAAATTAAAATCCCTGCTTCAAATCGGCACCCTCTCAGTGTTTGCAAGCTTTCTTGCATCCCCCAATGCCGCAACCACCGTTCGTGTGGGTCTCTCACAACCCACCTACTCTTTCATCCCCTTTGATGTGGGCCTCAAGTCGGGTGTTTGCAAGTCGCCAGATGTCGAATACCAAAAAACAGTTTTCAGCGGCAGTGCGCAACTGCACCAAGCCCTGACCGCTGACAGCGTGGACATTGGCCTGGGCGCCGGCCCTGAGATGGGTTTTTTATCCAAGGGCGCGCCTGAGAAAGCCATTGCAGCCATGTCCGATGCGCCTGAAGATTTGGCCTTGGTCGTTTTAAAGGACAGCGGCATCAATCAAATCGCTGACCTAAAAGGCAAAAGAATCAGCATGTCAACCAAGGGCTCCTTGACCGAGTGGGCTGCAGGTGAGTTGATGCTTCAACAAGGCTGGGGCAAAGACGGCATGAAAATGATTCCCTTGGGCAGCTTTAGCGCTCAAACGGCCGCACTTAAAACCAAACAAATCGACGGCATGATTGTTGAAGCAGGCACGGCCGGTCGCCTTGAGGAAGAAGGCAGCAGCAAAACCTTGTTGAAGTTTGGCAAAGTCGTGCCCAAGTTTCATATTCATGTGATGTATGCGACCAACAAATTGATCACCTCCAACCCCGATGCCACGAAGAAATTTCTCAAGTGCTGGTTTGACGGCCTTGACTACATGAAAACCCACAAAACAGAGTCTGTCAAAATTGCCAGTGAAACCCTCAACATGAGCGTTGACTTGTCCGGCAAACTCTACGACTCCTTGATGCCTCATTTCAATTACTCTGGCAAATTTGATGCGCAAGCACTTGAAGTCATCTCTCAGTCTTTGGTGGACACGGGCATCATGTCCACCAAACAAAACTTAAGCAAATACTACACGGAAGAATTTCTTCCAAAACGCTGATCACTCCCAAGCACATCAAGGCCCATGACATGTCAAAAGACCCACAAGTCGACCTCATCTTTAACCACTTCATTCCTCGCTACATTGCAACAGGGGTGGATCCCAACGACATGCAACGCTTGGTCCAACGTGTGGATGCATGGTCCAACTGGTGCGCCATTTGGTCCGATGAAGCCTTAAAGCATGAGTTGCATGGCAACCGAGAAAAGGACCTCAACCACCACTTAACGGCCAGTGAGTCGTGGCTCAGAGCGGCCATCTACTACCACTATGCCAAACACCTCTTTGGCGCTGACCCCAAGCAGTTTGAGACGGCTCAAAACAACATGCTCAGGTGCTACCAATTGGCCGCGCAGAACGCAAAAACACCCCTTCAAAAATTAAAAATCCCTTACAAAGACGATTTCATCCACGCCTACCTGCGCACCCCTCAACACCCAGGGCCTCAAGCGCTCCCATTGGCCATTATTTTGCCGGGACTTGATGCCTGCAAGGAAGAGCTGCACACCTGGAGCAACTCGTTTTTGGATCGCGGTGTGGCAACCATCACCTTGGATGGCCCCGGACAAGGTGAATCGGCTCAACACTTCCCCATTTCCCTGGACTGGGGAGGCGTGATGAGTGCGGTCATTGATGCACTGAGCGCACACCCCAACATTGACGCCTCTCGCGTGGGTGTTGTGGGCCAAAGTTTAGGGGCTTTTTACTCCCCCTTGAGCGCCGCATTGGAGCCCAGACTCAAGGCCTGCATCTCCAATTGTGGCCCCTTCAGTTTTGGACCTGTCTTGCCACAAATGCCAAAGGTCTCTCAAGACTTGTTCAGAATTCGCGCGCACTTGAACACCTTGGATCAAGCCCTTGAGTTTGCCCACGAACTCACTCTCGAGTCCAAGGCGCAACACATCGCATGCCCCACATTGATTGTGTTTGGTGCCGGTGACAAAATCATCCCAGTCAGTGAGGGTGAGCTTTTAAGACAAGCCATTGCCTCAAAAGCCGAGTTGGTGATTTACGAAGAAGGCAACCACGTCTGCTTTAACATCCCCTACAAATTCAGGCCCCTCACAGCCGACTGGTTTGCGGATCAAATGCGGGCTTGACCTCACGAGCAGCCCATTGCCGTCAAAAAAATAGGCGCCTCGTGGCGCCTATTTTGATGCTGGGTTCAGGCGCCTCAAATTTCTTTGAAGCCCCTGAACTCGACTGACTTTGACCTCAAACCGATTCAGCCACTTTCTTGTAGCTAGCGATTTGATCGAAGTTCATGTAACGATAAATTTTATCGGCGCTGGAGTTGATCACACCAATATCATTCAAGTACTCTTGGCGAGTTGGAATGCGACCAATTTTGGAACAAATCGCCGCCAACTCAGCAGAGCCCAAGTACACCATGGTGTTCTTGCCCAAACGGTTGGGGAAATTGCGCGTAGAGGTCGACATGACTGTGGCACCTTCCTTGACCTGCGCTTGGTTGCCCATGCACAAGGAGCAACCAGGCATTTCCATTCTGGCGCCGGCATTGCCAAAGACACCGTAATGGCCTTCAGCCGTCAATTGTTCCGCATCCATTTTGGTCGGTGGCGCCATCCACAGTTTGACGGGGATGTCGCGCTTGCCTTCGAGCAGCTTGGAGGCGGCACGGAAATGTCCAATGTTGGTCATGCAAGAACCGATGAAGACTTCATCAATTTTTGAACCCGCAACATCAGACAATGTTTTTGCATCATCAGGGTCGTTGGGGCAACAAACGATCGGCTCGACAATTTCAGCCAAATCAATCTCAATGACCGCAGCGTATTCGGCATCCTTGTCGGCTTGCAGCAAAGTGGGGTTCTTCAACCAATCTTGCATGGCTTTGATGCGTCTGTTGATTGAGCGCACATCGGAGTAACCTTGAGCAATCATGTTTTTAAGCAAAACAATGTTGCTATTGATGTACTCGATGACAGGCGCTTTATCCAGATGCACGGTACAACCAGCAGCGGACCTCTCGGCAGAAGCATCTGACAACTCAAAGGCTTGCTCAACCTTCAACTCTGACAGGCCTTCAATTTCAAGAATGCGTCCAGAGAAAATGTTTTTCTTGTTCTGCTTCTCAACGGTCAACAAGCCTTGTTTGATCGCGTACAAGGGAATGGCATGCACCAAGTCTCTCAGCGTCACGCCAGGCTGCATTTTTCCTTTGAAGCGCACAAGCACAGACTCAGGCATGTCTAAAGGCATCACGCCAGTCGCGGCAGCGAAGGCCACAAGGCCGGATCCCGCTGGAAAACTGATGCCGATGGGGAAACGCGTGTGGGAGTCTCCCCCTGTGCCCACGGTGTCAGGCAACAGCATCCTGTTGAGCCATGAGTGAATGATACCGTCGCCTGGCTTGAGAGAAATTCCACCGCGGTTGCTCATGAATTCTGGCAACTCGTGGTGCATCTTCACGTCAACGGGCTTTGGATAAGCCGCCGTATGGCAAAACGACTGCATGACCAAATCGGAAGAGAATCCAAGACAAGCCAAATCTTTGAGCTCGTCACGGGTCATCGGTCCCGTTGTATCTTGCGAACCGACAGAGGTCATCTTGGGTTCGCAATAAGTACCCGGCAAGACCCCTTGTCCTTCGGGAAGACCGCAAGCACGTCCAACCATTTTTTGAGCAAGCGAGAAGCCTGTTTTCTTTTGCGCAGGTGACACGGGCAATCTGAAGACCGTGGCTGGGGGCAGTCCCAAGCTTTCACGTGCTTTTGAAGTCAGCGCACGGCCGATGATCAACGGGATGCGACCACCCGCTCTCACCTCATCAAACAGCACATCGCTCTTGATGGTGAACTCAGCGATGACTTGGCCATCCTTTAAGGCTTTGCCTTCATAGGGACGCAATTCAATTTCGTCGCCCATGTTCATTTTGCTGACATCCAACTCAATGGGTAATGCGCCCGCATCTTCCATGGTGTTGTAGAAAATGGGCGCAATGTTGTTGCCCAAACACACACCACCAAAGCGCTTGTTGGGCACAAAGGGAATGTCTTCCCCGGTGAACCAAAGCACTGAGTTGGTGGCTGATTTGCGACTCGATCCTGTACCGACCACATCGCCCACATAAGCGACCAAATTGCCACGTGCTCTCAAGTCCTCGATGAACTTGATGGGGCCGCGTTTGCCGTCTTCTTCAGGGGTGATGCCATCGCGTTTGTTTTTAAGCATGGCCAATGCATGCAAAGGAATGTCAGGGCGACTCCATGCGTCAGGCGCAGGAGAGAGATCATCGGTATTGGTCTCGCCAGTGACTTTAAAGACGGTGAGCTTGATGCTCTTAGGCACTTCAGGTCTTTGAACGAACCATTCCGCATCGGCCCAAGACTGAACAACGGCTTTGGCAAAGGCATTGCCTTTTTCTGCTTTTTCTTTGACATCATGGAACTGATCGAACATCAGCAATGTTTTCTTCAAGGCTTCAGCAGCCACCTTGGCCACGTCGGCGTCGTCCAACAAATCGATCAAGGGCGTGAGGTTGTAGCCCCCAAGCATGGTGCCCAACAGCTCCGTTGCTTTTTCACGGGTGAGCAAAGGTGTTTTCTCAGTTCCGTGCGCCACAGCTGCAAGGTATGAGGCTTTGACCTTGGCCGCATCATCAACGCCGGCTGGAACTCTGTGGGTCATGAGTTCAAGCAAAGTAGCTTCTTCACCTTTTGGCGGGGCTTTGAACAACTCCACCAATTGTGCAGTTTGCTCTGCAGATAAAGGCAAAGGTGGGATGCCCAATGCATTCCTCTCTTTGGCTTGTTCACGATAAGCTTGTAACATTGTTTTTTCTCCTATAAAACTTTGATTTCAATGATCGACTTTGGGTATGGGCTCTAACAAACTGGGGGGAGGCGAAATGCGCTCTCTCATGGCCACCGCCTGCTGACCAGGGCCTTGACATTCATCGGCCATTCGCTGGCCCAACTTGCTGTTGAACAACATCGATTTGTTGCCCAATTGAATCCAAAAGGCACCCATTTGCGGGTCCTCCAATTTAATCGCCCCGGTGGGTGTGACGCTTGGCGTCATCAAATACTTTTGTTTTTTGAGGGTCAACTGAAAGCGACCAGGCATTTCTTGTATCGGCAGCAAAAGGACCACTTGTCCCAACTCACACTGCAAGCGACCGGTGTAAATCTGAGAGGCGATCTCTAGGAGTTCTGGGGACAAAGGCTCAGCGGACTCGCTGACAAGGCCAGGCAGCGCGGTCGTGCTTGACGTGTTCTTTGCGACCCCTGCCTTCAATGCGGGCTCTGATTTTTTAGCAACATGCGCTTTGCTTTTGTGTGCCGAAGTGTCCTTCAGTTCTTGCGCGAAGACACTGCCCGCGGTGAAGAGCCAGGCAAGAGCGAGCGCGCCACAAAGAAGTTGCACAAGCCATGTTTGGCGTCCAAAGAATTTATTCATAGAACTCATTGGGGCCTTTCGTTTTGAAAAAACAAGGCGTTGATTTGCGCAGGCACTGGCCTAGCTGTGGCATGCGCTCTTTCAATCATTTGCCAATAAAAACGATAGCTCGCTCTGTCGTGAAGTCGCCCAGCGAGTTGTATGGGGCCCCAATCGGCCTGGTGCGCGGCCAAGAGAATTTCACTGGCTTGGTTGACCTCATCATCGCTTGGCGACATGGCCTGCACGATGGGTTCAATTTGCGCGGGGTGGATGCTCCACATTCTGGTGAAACCCATGGTTTGGTGGGCCAGTTGCGCACTGTCTTTGATGGCCTTTAGATCCTTGATCTCAGTGACCACACCATGCGAGGGCGTCTTGCCAAAGGCGTGACAAGCACTGGCGACTTCCAATTTTGCTCGCACCATCAACGGGTGCTTGAATTGTCCCTCCCCCGTCATGGCCCAAGAGGGAATGGCGCCGCCATGGGCAGAGACAAAATCCATCAAACCAAAACTGAGCGACTGCACACTGGGGTGAGAGGCGATTTCAAATGCGTTGTTCACGGCAAACGGGGACTCAATCAGTGCGTGAATGGGCAAGTCCTTCGCACCCTGCTGAACCAAGCAAGCATGGACTTTTTGGATGTCTTTCAAAGACTCCACTTTAGGGACCATGACGTGGGTTAAGCGCTCCCCCACCTTGGCCACGATCAATTCGATGTCACTCTCAAAATGTGGATCATCCAGGGCGTGCACGCGCACCGCGATTTTGGCCTGTGAGGGGCTATTGGCCACCAACTCAGCCACCCCTTGTGCATGCTCTCGCTCACCGCCAACGGGTGCGCCATCTTCACAGTCGAGCGTGACATCAAAAACGCAAACGCCCAACGCCTTGGTCATTTGCGCTTGGAGCTCGAGGCTCTTCTCCATTCTTGCGCGTACGCCACTGTAGTGATCACAAACCCTTAACCGCACTTGGGCTGCTTGGGCACCAAGCAGCAGTTCACGCGGGTGGGGTTTGTTCATTGAAATACAACCGTCCAATGTTGATCAGTTAATGGGCTTAAAGCGCAATGTGCATCAAATCAAATGCGCTACACCCGCTTGCTCTTCTTGCAACTCTTTGAGCGTCTTTTGAATACACGTGTGGCTGAACTCATCAATGGCCAGACCTTCAACAACTTTGTACTTTCCGCCTTCACAAGTGACTGGAAAGCCAAACATCACATCCTTTGGAATGTCGTACCAACCATCCGAAGGAATGCCCATGGTGACCCAGCGCCCATTGGTGCCCAAAGCCCAGTCATGCATGTGATCGATCGCGGCATTGGCAGCGGAGGCCGCAGAAGACAATCCACGCGCATCAATGATGGCAGCACCACGCTTGCCCACGGTTGGCAAGAAGACGTTTGCATTCCATTCTTGATCGTTGATCAACTCTTTGACCGATTTGCCATTGATGGTTGCAAACCTGTAGTCGGCATACATGGTTGGGGAGTGATTGCCCCAAACAGCCAACTTTTCAATGCCAGCAACTGGCATGCCGGTTTTTGCAGCAATTTGACTGGCCGCTCTGTTGTGGTCCAAACGCAGCATGGCGGTGAAGTTCTCGCGCTTTAAATCAGGTGCACTCTTCATCGCAATGTAGGAGTTGGTATTGGCTGGGTTGCCCACCACCAACACTTTGACATCACGGCTTGCGGACGCGTTCAAAGCCTTGCCTTGCGCAGTGAAAATTTGTGCATTTGCAGCAAGCAAATCAGCACGCTCCATGCCAGGGCCTCTTGGACGCGCGCCAACGAGCAACGCATAGTCGGTGTCTTTAAAAGCTTGTGTGGCGTCGCCATAAGCGTGCATGTCATGCAACAAAGGGAAGGCACAGTCTTCCAATTCCATCATCACGCCTTTGAGCGCCTTTTGCGCTTTCTCATCGGGGATCTCTAGCAACTGCAAACTCACAGGCTGGTCTTTGCCAAGCATTTCGCCTGAAGCAATACGAAACAGCAACGCATATCCAATTTGACCGGCTGCTCCTGTGACAGCAACGCGAACAGGCTTTTTACTCATGAAATAACTCCAAACTAAATTTTAAAAAAAGAAAATGGGCATCCGAAATTCTATGCCCCGAGTGTACCCTCGAAAAGCCCCAAAAAAGATCTCTTATGTCTTATAAAAGAGATGTCATTTGCCCATTACAATGGGTGCAGTTGAAAAAACATACCCCTGACATGCGCGAGCTTTCTTACCTCCCCGATGCCCCTCCCGACGGTCCATTCGACCGGGATGTGCTCAGCCCTAAAGTGCCGGCATTCAGTCCCTTGTACCAACAAATCAAGGTTTTGATCTTACAAAGCCTCAAGTCCGGCGAGTGGAAGCCTGGCGAGATGATCCCCAGCGAATTTGAGTTGGCCGCGCGCTTTCAGGTCAGTCAAGGCACGGTGCGCAAGGCCGTGGACGAGCTCGCCCAAGAGCACCTCTTGCTTCGCCGCCAAGGCAAAGGGACCTTTGTGGCCACCCACTCCGAGCAAAAATTCCAATACCGATTTCTAAAATTGGTCCCCCATGCAGAAAGCTTGCTGCCCGCTGGACCCGCTCAAAGAACCATTCTTTGGTGCAAAAAGGGCCGGGCCACCCCTGAGATTGCCAAAACCTTGATGCTCTCACCAGGAAGCGGCATTCTCCAAATCAGGCGCGTGCTGTCGTTCGCTGCTGTGCCCACCATTTTGGAAGACATGTGCTTGCCCGCTGAAGGCTTTAAAGGCCTGAGCGCCGAGGCGCTGCAAAACCACCAAGGCCCAACCTACGCCCTCTTTGAAACCACTTTTGGCGTTCGCATGGTCAGGGCCCAAGAAAAGATCACCGCCGTGCATCCAAGCCCAGAGGATGCACAAATGCTCAACATCAACGACAATACGCCCTTGCTTCAAGTCGAAAGAATTGCGTTCACCTATCAAGACAAGCCCATGGAAATCAGGCGAGCTTTGTACAAAACTGAGCATCACCATTACAGAAACGATTTAAATTAACTCTTTTTAGCTACATTTGAACTTGAATAACCTTAATTTTCAACATCCTGCAGGCCGATCAACTATTTCTATTGCATTGCAATAGAATTTTGAATTCTGTTTCAATCCATCTAGACCGTGAAAAAATGAAAGAAACCTTATGACAGAAGTAATAAAAAAACAACGCCCTCAGTTTAGAAACATCAATGCGTTCAAAGACTTGACCACCTACAGACTGCCGGCAGCCGGTTGGGTCTCGATTTTGCACAGAGCCAGCGGTGCCATCATGTTTTTACTGTTGCCGTTCATCATTTGGTTGTTTGACACCTCCGTGTCCTCAGAAATTTCTTTCACCAAATTCAGCTCAGCGTTTTTGATCGGCATCGGCTTTTTGCCCGCATGGTTCATCAAATTGGTCGTGTTGGCCTTGATTTGGTCTTTCTTGCACCACTTGATCGCAGGACTGAGGCACCTCTACATGGACACACACCATGCCGTGGGCAAAGAATTTGGACGCACCTCGGCTTGGGTCACTTTGGGACTCAGTTGGGCTCTCACCGCCCTATTGGCCGCCAAACTTTTTGGCATTTATTAAACCCAATAGCACCTCATACAGGAGAACAATATGTCAGTTAATTTCGGATCTAAGCGCATTGTCGTTGGCGCTCACTACGGGCTGAGGGATTGGTTGGCGCAGCGAGTGACTGCGCTTTTGATGGCCTTGTTCACCGTGCTTGTCATTCTTCAAGTGATTTTCACCTCCGGCAGCATTGGATACGACACCTGGTCAGGCATCTTCAGCACGCAATGGATGAAAAGCTTGACCTTTGCTGTGATCATCTCCTTGGCTTACCACGCATGGGTTGGCATGAGAGACATTTGGATGGATTACGTCCAAGCGGTCGCTGTTCGTTTGCTTTTACAAATTTTTACCCTGGTTTGGCTCGTCGCATGTGCTGGCTGGGCAGTTCAAGTTCTTTGGAGACTCTAAGTTATGACTTCTTCCCATTCCATTCCTCGCCGCAAGTTTGACGTTGTGATCGTTGGCGCCGGCGGCTCAGGTATGCGCGCCTCGCTTCAACTGGCTCGTGCGGGCTTAAACGTTGCCGTTTTGTCTAAAGTTTTTCCAACTCGCTCGCACACCGTTGCTGCGCAAGGCGGCATTGGCGCCTCTCTTGGCAACATGTCCGAAGACAATTGGCACTATCATTTTTACGACACCGTCAAAGGCTCCGACTGGTTAGGAGACCAAGACGCGATTGAATTCATGTGCCGTGAAGCCCCCAAAGTGGTCTACGACTTGGAACACATGGGCATGCCCTTTGACCGAAACCCAGATGGCACCATCTATCAGCGCCCCTTTGGTGGACACACGGCCAACTATGGTGAAAAGCCAGTTCAACGGGCCTGCGCTGCAGCCGATAGAACGGGGCACGCCATGCTGCACACCCTTTACCAACAAAACGTTCAAGCCAAAACCAGCTTCTTTGTCGAGTGGATGGCCTTGGACCTCATTCGTGACCACGAAGGCGATGTTGTGGGCGTGACGGCGCTTGAGATGGAAACCGGTGAGATTTATATTTTAGAAGCCAAAACGGTTCTCTTGGCCACAGGTGGCGCGGGTCGCATTTTTGATGCATCAACCAATGCCTTCATCAACACCGGCGACGGTCTTGGTATGGCAGCAAGAGCAAACATCGCGCTTGAAGACATGGAGTTTTGGCAATTTCACCCCACAGGTGTGGCCGGTGCTGGCGTCTTGTTGACCGAAGGCTGCCGCGGCGAAGGCGCCATCCTTTTGAACTCGAACGGCGAACGCTTCATGGAGCGTTATGCGCCCACGTTGAAAGATTTGGCGCCCAGAGACTTCGTGTCACGCTCCATGGACCAAGAGATCAAGGAAGGTCGAGGATGCGGCCCCAACAAGGACTACGTGCTCTTGAAACTGGACCACTTGGGTGCTGAGACGATCATGAAGAGACTGCCCTCGGTTTACGAGATTGGGCTGAACTTTGCGAACGTGGACATCACCAAAGAAGCCATTCCTGTGGTCCCCACGATTCACTACCAAATGGGTGGCATTCCCACCAACATTTATGGCCAAGTGGTTGATCAAACAGCCAGCAACCATTCTGAACCCGTCAACGGCCTGTACGCAGTCGGTGAGTGCTCCTGCGTCTCCGTTCACGGCGCAAATCGTTTGGGCACCAACTCATTGCTGGACTTGTTGGTGTTTGGACGCGCAGCGGGCAACCACATCGTGGATTTCCACTTGAAGAACAAAGCCCACAAGCCTCTTCCCAAAGATGCGGCAGACTTGACCCTCTCAAGACTTGCACGTCTTGAGAGTGCCAAAGACGGCGAATACGCTCAAGTCGTTGCCAATGATTTGAGAAAAGCCATGCAGCAACATGCGGGTGTTTTCAGAACGCAAGCGAGCATGGACGAAGGTGTGGTCAAAATTGCCGAGTTGCGTGAACGCGTGAAGTCGATTGGCTTGAAAGACACCTCAAAAGTGTTCAACACAGCAAGAATCGAAGCCTTGGAAGTGGACAACTTGATCGAGTGCGCACAAGCCACGATGGTCAGCGCTGCCGCCAGACACGAGAGCCGTGGCGCTCACACCGTGGACGACTACGCTGACACGCCCGCACATCCCAATGGACGCAATGATGAAGAATGGCTCAAGCACAGCCTGTGGTACAGCGAAGGCAACCGCCTGAGCTACAAGCCCGTCACCATGAAGCCTTTGACCGTTGACAGCATTGAGCTCAAAGTCAGAACCTTCTAAGACACCCCCTATTTTGGAGAAATTTATGCAAACAAGAACCTTCCAGATTTATCGCTACGATCCAGATAAAGATGCCAAGCCCTACATGCAGACCATTGTGATCGAGCTCGATGGGCACGAGCGCATGTTGCTTGACGTTTTGATGAAACTCAAAGAAGTTGATCCAACCATTTCTTTTAGGCGCTCTTGTCGTGAGGGCGTTTGTGGCTCTGACGCGATGAACATCAATGGCAAAAACGGCTTGGCTTGTTTGACCAACATGCTGAGCTTGCCTGAAAAAATTGTGCTCAAACCCCTTCCCGGCTTGCCTGTCATCAGAGACTTGATTGTTGACATGACGCAATTCTTCAAGCAATACCACTCCATCAAGCCTTACTTGGTCAACGAGACATTGCCGCCTGAAAAAGAGCGCTTGCAGTCGCCTGAAGAAAGAGACGAGCTCAATGGCTTGTATGAGTGCATTTTGTGCGCGAGTTGCTCCACGAGCTGCCCCTCTTTTTGGTGGAACCCTGACAAATTCGTGGGTCCTGCAGGTCTGCTGCAAGCTTACCGCTTCATTGCGGACAGCAGAGACCAGGCCACGGCTGAGAGACTGGACAACTTAGAGGATCCCTACAGACTCTTTAGATGCCACACCATCATGAACTGTGTTGACGTTTGCCCCAAGGGACTCAACCCGACACAGGCCATTGGCAAGATCAAAGAACTCATGGTTCGCAGAGCCGTTTAAGGCCAATGACGCATGAACGTAGTTGACTCATTCCTCTCGGGCCTTGATCCACAGCTCATGCTTGGCGCTCGAGAGCTGAGCAAACTGCGTTGGAGGTGTCGTCGTGGGTTGCTAGAAAATGATTTAATGATTGAGTCATTTTTCAACCGTTTTGAAAAAGATCTCACTGTCAAAATAGCACAAGCTTTGTATGATTTAATGGATCTTTCAGACAACGATCTGATGGATTTGTTTCTCAAAAGAACCGAGCTGACCAAAGATTTTTATACTTCTGAACGACAAGAAGTACTGGACATGATAAGAAAATAAGACCGCTGCTTTCGCTATTCAATTTAAAGGAAAACCGATCATGAAACTCGCTGATTACAAAGCCACCATTGCCTTCTCAAATGGCGCGCCCAGCTTTGAGATGCCCGTCTACAACGGCAGCATTGGCCCTGATGTGATTGACATCAGAAAACTCTACGGTCAAACGGGCCTGTTCACTTACGACCCCGGCTTTTTGTCCACCGCCTCATGCGAGTCTGCCATCACCTACATCGATGGCGACAAAGGCGAGTTGCTCTACCGCGGCTACCCCATTGAGCAGTTGGCCACCAACTGCGACTTTATGGAAACGTGTCACCTGTTGCTCAAAGGCGAGTTGCCCAATGCACAACAGAAGGTTGACTTTTCACACCTCGTGACCAATCACACCATGGTCAACGAGCAGATGCACTTCTTCTTAAGAGGCTTTAGAAGGGATGCACACCCCATGGCGGTCATGACGGGATTGGTTGGCGCCTTGTCAGCTTTTTATCACGACAGCACCGACATCAACAACCCTGAGCACCGTGAAATTGCGGCCATTCGTTTGATCGCAAAGATGCCCACTTTGGTCTCCATGGCATACAAATACAGCATTGGTCAGCCTTTCATGTACCCCAGAAATGACCTCTCTTATGCAGGCAACTTCCTGCGCATGATGTTTGGCAACCCGTGTGAAGACTACGTGGTCAATCCTGTGCTTGAGCGTGCACTGGACCGCATCTTTATTTTGCACGCAGACCATGAACAAAACGCGTCCACGTCGACCGTTCGTTTGTGCGGCTCATCAGGCACCAACCCCTTCGCAGCGATTGCAGCTGGCGTGGCGTGTCTTTGGGGCCCTGCCCACGGCGGCGCCAACGAAGCGTGTTTGAACATGCTCGAGCAGCTTCAAGCGCAAGGTGGCGTTGCAAAAGTGGGCGAGTTCATGGACCAGGTCAAAGATAAAAACTCAGGCGTCAAGCTCATGGGCTTTGGTCACCGCGTTTATAAAAACTACGACCCAAGGGCCACTTTGATGCAAGAAACTTGCAACGAAGTCTTGAAAGAATTGGGGCTTGAGAACGATCCTTTGTTCAAACTGGCCAAGGCTGTTGAAAAAATCGCTCTCGAAGACGATTATTTTGTTCAAAGAAAACTCTACCCCAACGTCGACTTTTACTCTGGCATTGTTCAGCGCGCCATTGGCATTCCAGTGAACATGTTCACTGGCATCTTTGCGCTCGCCAGAACCGTGGGCTGGATTGCTCAGCTCAATGAAATGATTGCGGACCCAGAGTACAAAATTGGCAGACCCCGTCAGCTCTTCACCGGCTCGCCCAGAAGAGACGTGAAAGACATCAACAAGCGCTAAGCGGCTTCGCAGGTTGTCTTTCAAAAGGTTTCATCCCCTTTGAAAAGACCCCTCGAGTTGAATTTAGACTTCACCAATAGGGGCCAATGGCCCCTATTTTTTTATTCTTCAAAAAGCTGTGAGCACAAAGCCATGACCCATCAAGCCCTGCCCCTGATCACGCACAGTGATGAATTGCTGGCACTCACCGAGCCCCACCCCAAGGCCTGTGCTTGTTCATGCTCGCTCAAAACGGCCACGGGCTGGTCAAGCGTGTCTGAGACCGATTGGCCCAAGCACCTAAACGCCGTGGCTTGCCTTCAAGACCCTCAGGTGCTTGAGCCAAGCTTTGAGGAGTACCACCCAAACGGCACGCGGTATGACGCCCCTCTAGCGCCGATTGCTTTGGGCTTTTTTCCAACCAATCGATGCACCGTGTACGCTTGCACGCAGTGCCATCAATATGCACTTCGCTACACAGAGTTTGGTGGCTACTACGTGGATCCTCGCGCCAGGCTTTTGAATCCCCAGCTCATCGTTGGAGAAGACCTCCTCAGGCCAACAAAAGGGCAATGAAGCCTTGGGTGAGTGAGCCCGCTTGCACGGCATTCGTGGCACGTGCGATTTACCCAATTAAATGCCCCCAAGTCGCAAAAGCGCCCGCTTAGCGCCTAAAATATTGGTTTTTCTCTCAAGAATAAGAAAGAGTCAACACCATGGGACGAACGCTTTACGACAAAATTTGGGATGAACATGTGGTTCATACGGAAGAAGACAGCACGTCGGTTTTATACATCGATCGACATTTGGTCCATGAAGTCACAAGCGCTCAAGCCTATGAGGGCTTGAGACAAGCCAAGCGCAAAGTCTGGCGCATCAGCTCCGTCGTGGCCACAGCCGATCACAACACCCCGACCACAGGCTGGGAGTTGGGCTATGACGGCATCACCGACCCCATCAGCAAAGAGCAAGTGGTGACCTTGGACCAAAACATTGCCGAGTTTGGCTCTGCCGCCTATTTTCCTTTTTTGCACAAACGACAAGGCATTGTCCACGTCATTGGCCCAGAGAATGGCGCCATTTTGCCGGGCATGACCGTTGTTTGTGGCGACTCTCACACCTCGACGCATGGCGCATTGGGCGCATTGGCACACGGCATTGGCACCAGTGAAGTTGAACACGTTTTGGCCACACAAACCTTGCTCACCAAAAAAGCAAAAAACATGCTGGTGCGTGTCAATGGCAACTTGAACAAAGGCTGCACGGCCAAGGACATCGTCTTGGCCATCATTGGTCACATTGGGACTGCGGGCGGGACGGGCTACACCATTGAGTTTGGTGGCTCTGCGATCAAATCTTTGTCGATTGAAGGACGCATGACGCTTTGCAACATGGCCATTGAAGCGGGCGCCAGAGCGGGACTCGTCGCGGTCGATGAAAAAACCATTGAATACGTCAAAGGCCGTTTGTTGGCCCCCACGGGTGTTGAATGGGACTTGGCCAGCAGTTATTGGAAAACGCTGCATTCAGACCCAGATGCCAAATTTGACACCGTCGTGGATTTGGACGCCAGCACCATTTTCCCTCAAGTCACTTGGGGCACGTCTCCCGAGATGGTCTTGGACATCACCTGCAAGGTGCCCGATCCTGACAAAGAAAAAGATCCTATCAAACGAGGAGCGATTGAAAGAGCGTTGCACTACATGGGTCTGGAGCCGGGCAAACCCATCGATGACATTCACGTTGACAAAGTGTTCATCGGTTCTTGCACCAACTCAAGAATTGAAGACATGCGCGAAGCTGCGCAAGTGGTCAAAAAAATCGGGCAAAAGGTTGCCAAAAATGTTCGCCTCGCTTTGGTGGTGCCTGGCTCAGGCCTGGTCAAGGAGCAAGCCGAAAGAGAAGGCTTGGATGTGATTTTCAAAGCCGCAGGCTTTGAATGGCGTGAACCTGGATGCTCCATGTGTTTGGCCATGAATGCCGACAGGCTCGAGCCTGGCGAGCGATGCGCCTCCACCAGCAACCGCAACTTTGAAGGCCGCCAAGGCGCAGGCGGGCGCACCCATTTGGTCTCCCCGGCCATGGCTGCTGCCGCGGCCATTCACGGCCACTTTGTTGACATCCGCAAATTTTCTTAAAGAACAGAGCCGCAACATGCAAAAGTTTTCAACACTCAAGGGCTTGGTTGCCCCCATGGATCGCGAGAATGTGGATACAGACGCGATCATCCCTAAACAGTTTTTAAAATCAATTAAAAAAACAGGGTTTGGGCCCAATTTGTTTGATGAATGGCGCTACTTGGATGAGGGCTTTCCTGGGCAAGATCCCAACAGCAGAAAAATCAACCCTGACTTTGTGCTGAACCAGGCGCGATTCAAAGGGGCGAGCATTTTGCTTGCGCGCAAAAACTTTGGCTGTGGCTCCTCAAGGGAGCATGCGCCTTGGGCGATCGATCAATTTGGCTTCAGAGCCATTTTGGCTCCCAGTTATGCAGACATTTTTTTCAACAACTGTTTCAAAAACGGTTTGTTGCCCATCGTCTTGCCTGAGCGCACGATTGATCAACTCTTCAATGAGGTGGCTGGGTTTGTGGGCTATCAACTCACCATTGACCTAGAGCGCCAAGTGATCTTGAGACCTCAGGGCGAAGAAATTGCTTTTGAAGTTGAAAGCTTCAGGAAGCACTGCTTGATCAATGGCTTGGATGACATTGGCTTGACTTTGCACCACGCACAAAAGATTCGTGACTTTGAGAGCCACCGTTTGGCGACGAAACCTTGGCTGGCGCATTCTGTTTCAAACCCAGCTTAAAAGCGTTGGATGCCGACCCAAAGCGGCCGCTGTGCAACTTTGGCATCGAGCACTGTGTTGACCCCCTTAATTTAGAGCACGACCATGAAGAAAATTGCGGTACTTCCCGGAGACGGGATTGGAAAAGAGATTGTTGTTGAGGCCTTGAAGGTGTTGGACGTGTTGTCCTTGCCGTTAGAAATTGAGCAAGCGCCGGTGGGCGGCACCGCCTTTGATCTGCTGGGCCACCCCTTGCCTGAGAGCACGTTGAGCCTGGCAAAGGCGTCCGATGCCATTCTCTTTGGTGCGGTGGGGGATTGGAAATATGACACGCTTGACCGGCCTTTGCGCCCAGAGCAAGCGATCTTGGGACTGCGAAAGCACTTGGGGCTGTTTGCAAATTTCCGCCCGGCCATTTGTTACGAAGAGCTTGTTGCATCCTCGAGCTTAAAGCCTGAGTTGGTGGCGGGCCTAGATATTTTGATCATTCGCGAACTCACGGGTGACATCTATTTCGGTCAACCCAGGGGACGTCGCACGGCCGTGGATGGTCATTTCCCTGGAGCTGAAGAGGCTTTTGACACCATGCGCTACTCTCGTCCCGAGATTGAGCGCATTGCCCACGTGGCCTTCCAAGCGGCTCAAAAGAGATCCAAGCGCGTCACCAGTGTTGACAAGGCCAATGTTTTAGAAACCTTCCAACTGTGGAAGGACGTGGTGACTGAGGTGGGTTTGCAGTACCCGGATGTCGCACTCGATCACATGTATGTGGACAATGCGGCCATGCAGTTGGTCAAAGCACCCAAGAAATTTGATGTGGTGGTGACGGGCAATATGTTTGGCGACATCTTGTCTGACGCAGCGGCCATGTTAACGGGCTCGATTGGCATGCTGCCCTCGGCCTCTTTGAACAAAAACAACCAAGGGCTGTACGAGCCCAGCCACGGCAGTGCACCTGACATCGCAGGACAAGGCATCGCCAACCCATTGGCCACCATTTTGAGTGCAGCCATGATGCTGCGTTTCTCTCTCCAAGAAGCAAAGGCCGCGGACTTGATTGAGTCTGCCGTCAAAGTGGTCTTGCGTGAAGGACTTCGAACGGCGGATATTTATGCCGAGGGCACCACGAAAGTCAACACCCAGCAAATGGGCGATGCCGTGGCCAAGGCCTTGAAGGGTTTGATTTGATCCTCTGCGAGAGGACACAGTTGTTTGATTTTTGACACATTGGGGATTTCATCTTGAGTACGAATCACAAAGCGAATGTTGTAGGGTTGGTGGGTTGGCGTGGCATGGTGGGCTCTGTTTTGATGGAGCGAATGATCGCGCAAGACGATTTTTCATTGATTGAGCCCGTTTTTTTCACCACCTCCAATGTCGGCGGCCAAGCCCCTGCGATGGCCAAAAATGAGCAAAAGCTTTTGGATGCTCACCACATTGAGTCGCTTAAAAAGTGTGACATCATCATCACCGCACAGGGTGGCGATTACACCAAAGAGGTTCACCCAAAACTCAGAGCGGCGGGCTGGACAGGTCACTGGATTGATGCGGCCAATGCCCTTCGCATGACCCCTGAGTCGATCATCATTTTGGATCCGGTCAATCGTGAGATGATTGACAAAGGGTTGAGCGCTGGGACCCGGGACTGGATTGGGGGCAATTGCACCGTGAGTCTCATGCTCATGGCCATGGGCGGCTTGTTCAAAGCGGGTTTGGTGGAGTGGGTCTCGGCCATGACTTACCAAGCCGCCTCAGGCGCTGGCGCACAAAACATGCGTGAATTGCTCGAACAAATGGGTGCGCTGCATGCGGCGGTCAAAACCGATTTGGCCAATCCAGCCTCGGCCATTTTGGACATTGATCGCAAGGTCACGCAAACATTGCGCAGTGCAGACTTCCCCACCACCCATTTCCGAGGTGCAGCCCTCGCCGGCAGTTTGATTCCTTGGATTGACGTGCCCGTCGATCACGGGCAGAGCAAAGAGGAGTGGAAAGGCGGCTCGGAGTGCAACAAGATTTTGGGCTTGCCGCCCTTTAGAACGCCTGGCAGCATCGCCATCGATGGACTGTGTGTTCGCATCGGCGCCATGCGCTGCCACTCCCAGGGCTTGACCGTCAAGATGAAGAAAAATGTCCCGATGGCCGACATTGAATCCTTGCTGGCAAGCGCCAACGACTGGGTCAAAGTCATCCCCAACGAACGAGAGATAAGTGAGCGCTTACTCACGCCAGCGGCCGTCACAGGTCAATTGGATGTGCCTGTTGGACGCTTGCATAAACTGGCCAGGGGTGAGGACTTTTTAGGTGCCTTCACCGTTGGCGACCAGTTGCTTTGGGGGGCGGCAGAGCCTCTCAGAAGAATGCTCAGAATTTTGCTTGAGGCTTGAAAGAAGCCTTGTTTTCCCATCCCACGGCCTGCAAGCCATGGGACAATGCAAGCGAGCTTTGTGCGATTTTGTTGTGGGTCTTTCAAGGCCACGGCAGATGAAAAAACCTTGCATGTTTCAAGGCGGCGGATGGCTTGTGCCTTTTTTTTCGCCAAGGTGGAAGTCCCCCTTGGCGAACAGGGCTTGGGCTCAAAAGTCAGTTGAAAGCCCGCGCGTGATGGGTTCTCCCAATGTTTAAACAGCATCCAACTTAAAAAGATCAACATGACCATGTCTCATACACTCGACATCTGCAAGCGCCAAATGGCCAAAACAGTCCACATGTCAAAAGGTGTGATCTGCCTGTTTTTGGGACAGGTCTTTGCCCTCAGTGCTTCGGCGGTTGATTTGGGACACCCCCTGATCTTGTCCAAGCAAGGCGAGCCCTTAAAGATTGAGATTCCTCTACCAGTCAACACCTTGGACGACTTCAAAGGCCTGCAAGCGGGCATTGCAAGTGCCAGCACTTACCAAGGCAAACAACTCGGTGAGGACGCCTCTGCGCTTGGTGCCATTGGCGCGCAAGCGCGACTGGCGCAAAACAAAAAAGGCCAAAGCGTCATTTTGGTGAGTTCAGACAAGCCCATCCACCAAAGCTTTTTAAGTCTACTGTTAGAACTGCAGTGGAGCAGTGGCTCAGAGCTCAAAGAGATGGGCATCTTGCTTGACAGCTTCAATCGCACGAGCGCCTTGAAGGACAACGCCATCGTGGTCAGTGCGGGCGACACGGCCAGCGCGATTGCACAGCAATACGCGGTGGCCCCCATGAGCTACGAACAAATGCTCATCGCCCTCTTGCGCACCAATCCAAAATCCTTTGTTCAGCAAAACATCAATCGGCTCAAAGCCAACGCCGTCCTCACGATGCCATCCCAGCAAGAGGCCTTGTCCATCAGCACACAACAAGCCAAGGAAGAACTCAAGGCGCAAAATCTTGATTTTGAGCTCTACCGCCAAAGCTTGGCTGAAAAAATCAAACATTCAAATCCCAGCGCACTGAACGCCGCCCAACAAAGCGCCTCAGGTCTGATCAGTCCCAAAGCACAGGCGCCAACGACCAGCAATCAAGATCAATTAAAACTCTCCAAGCCTGGCAGCAAAAGCGCCAAGTCGAGTGAACAAACCGCCAAAGAGCTGCAAACACAGCAAACGCTCAAAGAGAGCAGCCAAGTCCAGCAAAACTTAAAGGAATTGGGCCAAATTGCGGAGCAAAGCGCCTCTAGCTCAAATGCCAGCGAACAAAACGGCCTGCTCTCAAGCGCCAGCCCCTCCTTGAAGTCACGCGTGTCCTTGTGGCTGCAAGATCCCCTGACCCCCGTGATCGCTGGCTTCTTGTTTGGCGTTTTGGTTTTGCTCACCCTTTGGAAAACCAAAGATCGCACGAACTTGTCCGCAGGGTCTGGCAAAGACATCGACCCCTTGAGTCGTCCAAGCTCCATCTTTGACCTCGAAACCCCCATACCCAGCAGCCTTCGCGCCCGCCCCTTGCCCCTTGGGGCGCTGGGCCCCGAAGTTCTCCCCCCTCAGCCCCCCATCGAAGCGGACCCCGAGGAGGCAGAGCTTGAGGCGCCCCATCCAAACGAACACCTCGACCTCGCACCCGGCAGTTTGAAGGACCACGTCAACATTGACTTTGACTTGGAGTTGCCAACGATCGATGAGTTGAACACCCCCCCTCAGGCCCCGGAACCTCAAGGGGAACCAGCGGGCCCCACACCCATGGAGACGCTCAACGTCGACCCCCTTGAAGCGGAAAACCCCCTCCAAGTGCGCTTTGATTTGGCCCAAGAGCTTTGGCAAGTCGGACAACACCACACCGCCCGGGCCATTGCGCAAGAGGTGGCCTCCCAGGCCTCAGGCGCACTGCATGATCAAATTCAAGCTTGGTTGACCCAAAGACAATGAACTTGAGTCGCATGGCCTTGGGCCTGTCTTACAGTGGGCAGCAGTATGAAGGCTGGCAAAGCCAACTTTCGGGTCAGACCGTTCAAGATCATTTAGAGAAAGCCCTCGCAAACTTTGCCCAAACACCCTTGAAGACCCTTTGCGCGGGTCGCACCGACTCAGGCGTTCACGCCTTGCTGCAAGTGGTGCACTTTGACACGCCCGTTCAACGTGAGTTGAGTTCGTGGGTGCGTGGCACCAACCGTTACTTGCCCTCAGATGTGGCCGTTCAATGGGCACGTGAGGTGCCCAAGGAGTTTCACGCACGCGCTTGCGCACGCTCAAGACGCTACAGTTATTTGTTGCTCCAAAGCCCCGTTCGGCCCAGCATTGAATACGAACGGGTGGGCTGGGTGGCCAAGCCCTTGGACTTGAGCGCGATGAGACAGGCCGCGCAACTTCTGCTGGGGACCCACGACTTCACGTCCTTTAGGGCTTCGCAGTGCCAAGCTTTGTCGCCCATCAAGACCATCAGCCACTTAGAGATCTCTCAAAAAAGCGCTCACGCAGAACACGCTTACTTTCGATTTGACTTTGAAGCCAATGCGTTTTTGCACCACATGATCCGCAACATCATGGGCTGTTTGGTGCAAGTCGGCCTGGGCGAACAAGGTCCTCAATGGATCAAAGAGGTCATCGAGGCTCGAGACCGAAAACAAGCCGCCCCCACGTTCTCTGCACAAGGTCTATACTTTTTAGGCCCAAGCTACGACCCGCAGTGGGGCTTGCCCATAGGCGCGCCCAGTTACGATTGGATTCTTTGACCATGTCCTCTTTTTCTTACAGCCACACCCCCATCAAAGTTTGCGGCCTCACGCGCGAAGAGGATGTTGACGCCTGTGCCCGCGAAGGCGTCAATGCCATTGGCTTTGTTTTTTATGAAAAAAGCCCTCGGCGCGTGACGCCAGACAGAGCGCACGCGCTGGCCAACCGTCTGCCCGCCTTCATCACCCCGGTTTTGTTGTTCGTCAACGCGCCAAGTGAGATGATTCGCTTGTGCGCCGAGGCGGTCCCAAGCGCGTGGCTGCAGTTTCATGGTGAAGAAACACCTGAATTTTGCGCTCAAATGGCCAAAGAAACTGGGCGTCGATACATTCGTGCCCTTCGGGTCCCATTAGATTCAGAAGAGGACGGGCACAAAAACACGCCCAAAATGGCCTCCGAGATCGTAGAATACACCCATCAATATTCAACAGCCCACGCCATTTTGTTGGACGCCTTCGTCCCGGGTTATGGCGGGGGCGGAAAAACATTCAATTGGTCACTGATACCTCAAAACGTCAACGCTCACCTCGTGCTGTCTGGTGGACTCACACCTGCAAACGTGGGCGACGCTGTTCGGACCTTGAAAAATTGTGCTCGCAGCTTTAGTGTGGATGTGAGCTCTGGGGTTGAAGTGGACAAAGGCATCAAAGATGCAAAGCGCATTCATGAATTTGTCCAAGCCGTTCGCAGGGCCGATCAAACCCCGACATGACCCCTAAGCCTTCGGTGTTTTTGAGGCGCAAAGGTTGTTGTGCCAAGGCCCTTTGAACGCGCTCAAGACACGCCAAGAACTTGGACGTCCACTCAGCGCTTGAACACCTTACTTTTTTGCAGCCAGCTGTCCCCTTATTTTTTTACATTTGTAGACCCATGACATCAACTTATCATCAACCCGATCTGAGCGGTCACTTTGGACCCTATGGCGGCAGTTTTGTGAGCGAAACCCTCACGCATGCCATTGAAGAGTTAAAGGCCGCCTACGCCAAATACCAACACGATGAGCAGTTTTTGGCTGAATTTCACAGCGAGCTCAAACACTTCGTGGGACGCCCCTCGCCCATCTACCACGCCGCTCGCATGAGCCAAGAGATGGGTGGCGCTCAAATTTATCTCAAGCGCGAAGACCTCAACCACACGGGCGCGCACAAAATCAACAACACCATTGGACAAGCGATGCTTGCCAAGCGCATGGGCAAGCCGCGCGTGATTGCAGAAACAGGGGCGGGTCAACACGGCGTCGCAACGGCCACCATTTGTGCGCGCTACGGACTCGAATGTGTGGTGTACATGGGCAGTGAAGACGTCAAACGACAAAGCCCCAATGTCTACCGCATGAAGTTGCTGGGTGCGACCGTCGTGCCCGTTGAGAGTGGCAGCAAGACGCTCAAAGACGCGTTGAACGAAGCCCTGCGAGATTGGGTCACCAATGTCGAGAACACCTTCTACATCATTGGTACGGTGGCAGGCCCCCACCCCTACCCCATGATGGTGAGGGATTTTCAAAGCGTGATTGGCAGTGAGTGCATTGAGCAAATGCCCATGATGCACCAAGGCCAACAGCCCGACGCGGTGGTCGCCTGCGTGGGCGGGGGCAGCAACGCGATGGGCATTTTTTACCCCTACATTGACTTTCAAAACACCCGCCTGATTGGCGTTGAGGCTGCCGGCGAGGGCTTAGAGAGTGGCAAACACTCTGCCTCTTTGCAATTGGGTGTGCCGGGCGTTTTGCATGGCAACAGAACCTATGTGCTTCAAAATGCGCAAGGGCAAATCACTGAGACCCACAGCATCTCGGCTGGACTGGACTACCCGGGCGTGGGCCCAGAGCATGCCTTTCTCAAAGACACAGGACGCGCCGAGTATGTGGGCATCACGGACACCGAGGCCCTCGAGGCCTTTCACTATCTGTGCCGCACAGAGGGCATCATTCCCGCTTTAGAGTCCAGTCATGCCGTGGCCTATGCCATGAAGTTGGCCAAGACCATGAACAAGGACCAATCCATTTTGGTCAATCTCTCTGGACGAGGTGACAAAGACATCGGCACCGTCGCCGATTTGAGCCATGCTGACTTTTACTGCCGCCCAAGCTGTCGAGGCCAAGAGGTCAAAGGCGGCACCACCCACGCCATCCACATCGTGCCATGAACAGAATACAGACCACCTTCAAAACCCTTCAGGCCCATCAACAAACGGCCCTGATCCCTTACATCATGTGCGGCTTCCCAAGCCCCCAAATCACGGTGCAATTGATGCACACTTTGGTGTCTGCCGGTGCCAACGTGATTGAGCTTGGCATCCCCTTTAGCGACCCCATGGCCGACGGGCCGGTGATCCAAAAAGCGGGCGAGTGTGCACTGCGTTTTGGCGTGGACTTGGTGCAAGTCTTGGCCACGGTCAAAGCCTTTAGGCAAACGGATGCCTCGACCCCTGTGGTCTTGATGGGGTACGCCAACCCGATTGAGAGCTATGACCATCACCATGGCGCGTGGTCCTTTATCGATCACGCCCACGAGGCGGGTGTGGACGGCGTATTGGTGGTGGATTATCCGCCAGAGGAATGCGCTGAATTTGCCAGGCGCTTGCGTGAAAAGAACATGGACTTGATCTTTTTGCTGGCCCCCACCAGCACGAGCGCACGCATGGAGCTCGTGGCCAAGGTGGCGAGCGGCTATGTCTACTACGTCTCTCTCAAAGGCATCACGGGGGCGGGACATTTGGACACGCAAGCGGTTGAGCGCATGCTGCCCCTCATCAGAGAGCACGTGCACATCCCCGTGGGCGTGGGCTTTGGCATTCGCGACAAAGACTCTGCCAAAGCCTTGTCCAAGGTGGCCGATGCGGTGGTGATTGGCACCAAACTGATTGAGCTCTTGCAAGAAGGCACCGACGCGCAAAGACTTGAAAGACTGTCGACCTTCATGCGCGATATTCGCAACGCTTTGGATGGGCATTAAAATCCATTCGCACCCAACCCCTTGGCGTTTAAGCGCCACCCAAAGGAGCAACCCATGAGTTGGCTTGAAAAGTTACTACCCCCCAAAATTCAACCCACCGATCCAGCCGATCGCAGGAGTGTGCCCGAAGGCTTGTGGGTGAAATGCCCCAGCTGCGAGACGGTCTTGTACAACAACGATTTGGAACAAAACCAAAACGTTTGCCCCACCTGTTCGCACCACCACAGAATCTCTGCTCGCATGCGCCTTGATGCGTTCTTGGATCCCGAGGGGCGCTACGAGCTTGGCCAAGAGGTCATTCCCGTTGACGCCTTGAAGTTCAAGGACTCCAGAAAATACCCAGAGCGCTTAAAGCAAGCGATTGAGCAAACGGGGGAAACCGACGCCTTGGTGGTGATGGGCGGCAGCGTTCATCAAATCAATGTCGTCGCTGCGTGCTTTGAGTTTGACTTCATGGGCGGGAGCATGGGCTCGGTCGTGGGCGAGCGGTTTGTGCGCGGCGTGAACGCGGCCATCGAACAAAAGGTGCCTTTTCTGTGCTTCACCGCCACGGGAGGCGCACGCATGCAAGAGGGGTTGCTCTCTCTCATGCAAATGGCCAAAACCAATGCCGCCTTGACCAAATTGGCCAAAAAGGGCTTGCCCTACATCAGCGTGCTCACGGACCCCACCATGGGAGGCGTCTCCGCAGGCTTTGCATTCATTGGGGACTTGGTCATCGCCGAGCCCAAAGCGCTCATCGGCTTTGCCGGTCCTCGTGTGATTGAGAGCACGGTTCGCGTCACCCTGCCCGAAGGTTTTCAGCGCTCAGAATTTCTCCAAAGCAAAGGGGCCATTGACATGATTTGTGACCGACGCGACTTGAGAAAAACCATTGCCACGAGCTTGGCGATCTTGTTGAGACAGCCCTCGGATGCATTGATCTAAAAACCAATGCACGGCTCAAGATCCACCCCCTTTTCTCAGCCCCACGCCATGCACAAGCATTTTTCACCCTCTCTACCTTTACGCACCGCGACCCCATGACCGATCCCAAATTAGCCCCCAAGGACTCCCCCAACACGCCTGACCACGAGAGCGCCCAAGCCGTGGATGAGAATCAACTCATCCATGAAAGACGGGAAAAACTCAAAGTTCTCAAAGACCGCCAGCGCGCGGGTCAAGGCGTTGCGTTTCCCAACGACTTCAAACCGTCCCACCACGCCAAGGCACTGCACGACGAATTTGATCTGCGCCCAGCCGAGGAGCTCAAGGAGGCCCACATCAAGGTCAAAGTGGCTGGTCGCATGATGCTCAAACGCGTGATGGGCAAGGCCAGTTTCGCAACCCTACAAGACAGCACCTCCAAAATTCAGGTCTACATCACCAAAGAGCACATTGGCGAAGAGGTCTACGAGCGCTTTAAGCATTGGGATTTGGGTGACATCGTTGCGGCCGAAGGGCATTTGTTTTTTACCAAAACGGGGGAACTCTCCATACACGCCAGTGAGATCCGCCTGCTCACCAAGAGCTTGCGGCCCATGCCCGACAAGTTCCACGGCATGAAGGATCAAGAGGTGAAGTACCGCCAACGCTACATTGATTTGATGGTCGATGAGAGCACAAGGGAGCGCTTCAAAGCCCGCTCGATGGCCATCACCAGCATGCGTGAATTCATGGTGCGCCACGGCTTTTTGGAGGTGGAGACACCCATGTTGCACCCCATTCCTGGGGGCGCCAACGCCAAGCCTTTCTCGACCCACCACAATGCACTGGACCAAGAAATGTTCTTGCGCATTGCCCCAGAGTTGTACTTGAAGCGTTTGATCGTTGGCGGCTTTGAGCGTGTCTTTGAGATCAACCGCAATTTCCGAAATGAGGGCATCTCGGTGCGTCACAACCCCGAATTCACGATGATGGAGTTCTACGCGGCGTATTGGAACTATTTGGACTTGATGAGCTTTACGCAGGAGTTGATCCGCAGTGTCGCACTGAGTTCGGTGGGGACCCTGCACTTGAATTATGCAGACAAAGCGGTGGACTTGAGTCAAGAGTTTGAGCGCCTCACCATTCCTCAAGCCATCCTCAAATATGGCCCCTCTGATGTGCGCGTGGAGGACAAGGACTGGCTCACGGGCGCCTTGAAAAAACTCGGGCTCAATGAAGAAAAAGACCGTTTATCCAATCTCTCACTCGCAAGTCTTCAAGTGAAATACTTCGAAGAAACGGTGGAGAGCCAACTCTGGCAGCCCACCTTCATTTGCGAGCACCCGGTGGAGATCTCCCCCTTGGCTCGAGAGAGTGACACCAAACCAGGCGTGACGGAGCGCTTTGAGCTCTACATCACGGGTCGAGAGTTTGGCAACGGCTTTAGCGAATTGAACGACGCAGAGGATCAAGCGCAGCGCTTTAACGCCCAAGTGGCGCAAAAGGACAGCGGTGACGACGAGGCCATGTTCTTTGACCACGATTTCGTGCGTGCGCTTGAATACGGCATGCCCCCGACAGCGGGTTGTGGCATTGGCATTGACCGATTGATGATGATGCTCACCAACAGCCCCAGCATTCGGGATGTGATTTTATTTCCTGCTTTAAAAAGAGAGCATTGATCTCTTTTTAAGCACCTGAGACACCGTGCAAGCGCTTCAAGGGCGGGTGTCTTGGGTCACATGAACACGGGTGTGAGCGACAACGCACTCAGCGATTTAGGACAAAGGTTGTGTTGCAGCAGGCGCCTCACCGGGGTGACCCTGCCCTTGGGGTTCGCTGTCACCTTTGCGGGACTCGCGCTCTTTTAATTTGTCTTCTTTTTTCTTTTTCTTGGCCAATTCTCTTTGGCGCTTTTCGTAGTTGTAATTGGGTGTTGCCATGATTGCAAGATGAAGTTAAACCACTCGTCTACAAAGAGACGATGCTGGCCAGTTGAGAAAGAAACCCGTGCGTGAGGTGCGCGCTCTCAATGGATGAAAGACACCGTGCCCCATAAGCACACAGACCGAATTCATGCCGGTTTGGGCGGCACCAAAATGGCTGGCTTGCACTCAAAACAAAAGAAAGCAAGCCCGCCAATAAATCTTCTTTGACTGCCCAACCGACGCGGCTTGTGGACCCCACACTTGATGCAAGACATGGTTTCACCCACTTTACCCATGCCAATGAATGGCGAGCCGTTCTCACGACTCGTGAATCGAAGGCCACTGCCATCGACTTGAGTCTTTCCCGATTTGGTTGCCAAAAGCGAATCCTCAGGTTGGGAGACAAGATTTGAGACATGCCCCAAACCAACGCTCAGTCTAACCGCTAATGCTCGCCAAATCCATCTGGGCCAAGATAAATTGCAAATTTGTCGCTCGTCATGGGCCGGGTGTGAGGGTCTGGTGGAGCGCTTGTTGGTACCTGGGGTCGCGCATCAAATCGGACCAGGTGAGCGCCGGGCCTTGGCCCAAGAGTGCGCGTCGTCTGTACTCGCTGCTGGGGTTGAGGGCCCAATGCCCCAGGAGCAACTCGGCTCCCAGCTCTTGTAAAAACACATCGAGCACGTCGTTGTGGCTTTGTCCGGCTTTGATCACGCTTTGATTGCACAGCAGCAACAAGTCACAGCCCGCATTCAGGGCTTGGACGGCTGCCTTTGCGTAGGTCAGCACCTGTCCCTCCAACTCTCGGGCGCCTTTCATGGACAAGTCATCGCTGATGATGGCACCGGTAAAGCCCAATTGATCGCGCAAAATCTTTTGTAGCCAGATGCTTGAAAAACCTGTTTGTTTTGAATCAACTTTTGGATAAATCACATGGGCAGGCATGACACTCATCAAAGAACTGCTCAAGGCCTTGTAGGGCAGTACATCCTCTTTCATGATGTCTTTTAAAGCGCGGTGATCAATGGGCAACTCGGTGTGAGAGTCTGCTTGCACAAACCCATGCCCAGGAAAGTGTTTCCCACAATTGGCCATCCCCGCTTGCATCATGCCTTGCATAAAACTCTTGGACAGCAAACTCACCACTCTTGGATCGCGGTGAAAGGCGCGATCAAAAATCACATCGCTCCTGCCGTGATCCAAGTCCAGGACGGGTGCAAAACTAAAATCCACCCCACAGGCCCTCAGTTCACTGGCCATGACAAAACCCATGGCGGTCGCACGGTTCGTGGCCTCTAGAACCGCCAGGCCATCGTCGTGTTTGGCAAAGGCACCCCGCTGCGACCACTGCTCGCCCAAGCTGAGCATGGGGGGCAGATGGGTGAAGCCATCGGTTTTAAAGCGCTGTACGCGACCGCCTTCATGGTCCACGCAAATGAGCAACTCAGCGCGCAAGGCTTTGATCTCCTCGCACAAGGCGATCAATTGTTTTTTGTTTTGCCAGTTTCTGGCAAACAATATCACCCCACCCGTTAAGGGATGCAGCAATCGGCGACGATCCTCTCTCGTCAAGCTCAGGCCATGAATATCGAGGAGCACTGGCGAATGAACAAAGGCGTCTTTGAATCTTTTCTTCAAGGCGAGTGGCTTAGAGATGTTTTTCATAAGGGAGGGTCAAAAAAGGAATTAAGGTTCAAGACGTTGCTCAACAGTCACAAAACTGATGGCGTACTCGCTCTCATCGGAGACACTGACTTTGGCGCTCAAGCGAAGCGCTTGGCACCAAACTTTGAGCTCACCATAGAGCACAATTTGCGGCTCACCCGAAGGCGCGTTGGAGATCTCGCACGAGCGCCAGGTCATGGGATGCCTCATCCCGAGTCCAATGGCTTTGCTAAAGGATTCTTTGGCTGAGAACCGAGTGGCCAAGTAACGCACCCCCCGCTCAGGCCAGCGCTCAGAGCGTCGCCAAAACACCTCCAGCTCCTTGGGCGTTAGGATCCGGTTCAAGAATCGCTCACCGTAGCGCTCATAACTTGATCGAATGCGACGAATGTCACAAATATCGGTCCCAATGCCGTAGACCCCTTGCACCGAACTCATGCGACTTGACCCTTGGGCATTTGGTCCAGGTACACGTGCACAGCGCGCTCGTAGCCCAACTCCAACGCGTCGGCAATGAAGGCGTGACCAATGGAGACCTCTTTGACCTGGGGCACATGGGACAAGAAATATTTCAAATTCAGGGCATTCAAATCGTGTCCCGCATTGACGCCAAGCCCCAAGGCTTGAGCCGCCTTGGCGGTCTCTATGTAGGGCGCAATGGCTTGCGCCAGGCGTGCGTTGTTGGGTTGATCTGCATCGAGGGCGTACGCACGGGCAAAGCGCTCTGTATAAAGCTCAATGCGCTCAACACCCAAGGCCTTGCAGTGAACCATCATCTCAGGGATGGGATCCATGAACAAACTCACCCGCACACCCCACGCCTTCAATTGTTCGACTTTGGGCCTCAAGGCCTCCACGTCATGGGGCAGTTGCCAGCCATGGTCGCTGGTGGACTGCGCCATGCCATCGGGCACCAAGGTGGCTTGATGAGGACGAAAGCGCTCCACCAGGCCCATCAAATTGTGAAAGGGGTTGCCCTCGATGTTGAATTCTCGATCGGGCCACGCTTTGAGCAAGGCACTCAAGTGCTCGACATCTTGGTCACGGATGTGCCGCGCATCGGGTCGGGGATGGATGGTCAGACCGTGGGCACCGGCTTTTAAACACAGGCGCGCTGCGTGGGTCACACTGGGGAGATCCAGGTCTCGTGCATTTCGCAGCAAGGCCACTTTGTTCAAATTCACCGACAAAGCACATGGCCGCACGGATGAAGTCTTGTGATGCAAAGCCGTTTCAGACATGGTGAGTTTTCGCTTTGGAGAGAAGGTTGAAAGGTGAAAGAGGTCTGTGTCTACAAGGCCTGAATATCGATCATAAACTGCCTGGTCTTTAAAGTCGCCATGCCACAATGAAAATGTATGATTTGTCGCAATTGCGACTGCAAGGCTTGTCGACTTGGTGGCTCCATTTCTGCACAAAACCGCAAGGTGCTGGTCAAAGCGTTGGGTGCATGCAAAGCCTCAGACAAGGCCAACCACTGCAAGCCTGTGAGCGCCATGGTTTTGGAGCGGTGCACCAAGGGGCCGGCGTCGGTTGCTGAGGCGTCTCGGGCGTCCGTGCTGGCCCCCGACTGCGCGCGGGCCATGAGATCTTTGAACATCACCCGCGTCAGCCCCACTTCTGGGATCAAGGCATAAATCTCCACATCCTTGAGGGGCTCGAGCGTAGAAGTTTGGAGGGTTAAATTGGGCAAATGACCCAACTGCGACAACATCAAGAGTTCAAACGTTCTCAAAAGGGGCCCCAAGGTCTGCTCAAACCCTCCCGACAAGATCTGCACGACATCTTTGTACATGTCAAACAACTCAGGGTGAGGATCCTCGCGGGCGAGCATCTTCAAGAGGAGCTCATTCAAATAAAAGCCGCTGAGCAAGGACTCGCCTTGAGGCATGACGTGCCCGCCGACCCAATCTGCAGCGGATAAATTCCTAACCTCTTGGTCCCCACTGAAGCCCAAACTCAAGGGCTGCAAGGGCATGAGCACGGGCCTGAAATTGGAGTGTGGTCGCTTGGCGCCTTTGGCCACCAAGACCAATCGGCCATGGTGGCGGGTGAACACATCCAGCACCAAACTCGACTCACTCCAGGGGTAGCGGTGCAGCACAAAGGAGGGCTCCTCGGTGGTGCGGGTGAGTGAACTTTTCTTACTCGTAGCCAAAGCTGCGTACCCGAGCCTCATCATCGGCCCAGCCAGAGCGCACTTTGACCCATATTTCTAAAAACACTTTTGCGTCCATGAGACGCTCAAGCTCTTGACGCGCATCGGTGCCCATGCGCTTGAGTTTTTCGCCCTTCTCTCCAATGACCATGGCTTTGTGACCTTCACGCTCAACCACAATGGTCGCAGCAATTTTGATCATGCGAGCCACCGAGCGTCCAGGCTCCTCGGTAAACTTGTCAATGATCACGGTCGAGGTGTAGGGCAACTCGTCTCCCGTTAAGCGAAACAGTTTTTCGCGAATGATCTCACTGGCCAAAAACTTTTCGCTGCGATCTGTGAGCTCATCGTTCAAGTACCACCATGCTTGCTCGGGCAGGTCTTTGATGCAAAGCTGGACCAAGCGCTCGATGTCCTTGCTGCTTTTGGCCGACATTGGAAAAATCGCGTAGAAATCAAAGCGCTCTTGCATGTCTTTCATCCAAGGCATGAGCTCCTCTTTGTTGTTGACTTGATCGACCTTGTTGGACAAGAGCACGACTTTTGTACCCGGCTTGATGAGCTCAAGCACTTTGGCATCCGATGAGGTGAAATGACCGGCCTCCACCACAAAGAACACCAAGTCCACATCGCCAACGGCACCCACCACGGTTTTGTTGAGTGAGCGATTCAAGGCATTGTTGTGCAGGGTTTGAAAGCCTGGCGTATCGACAAAAATAAGCTGGTTTTGGCCTTCATTTCGAATGCCCGTGATGCGGTGCCGGGTGGTCTGCGCCTTTTTGGAGGTGATGCTGATTTTTTGACCCACCAAGGCGTTCATGAGGGTGGACTTGCCCACATTGGGACGGCCCACAATCGCAATCAGGCCCGCACGTGTTGGCTCCAAGTCTTTGGGCTCAGGTGCAGGCACTTGTGCGTCAGCAGCGGCGCTGTCTTCAGGCTTGGCAATCAAGTCCTGCAGCGACGCCAAAGAGGACGGCAAACTCGAAGCGAGTGGGGGGGACTTGATGCGTTTTTGCTCTTTGGGCATTTGCGCGGCTTGTTTGTTCTCTTTTGGAGTACTCATTGTTTCTTTTCCTTGATGGACTCCAGCATGGCCAAAGCGGCCACCTGTTCAGCCGCTCTTCTTGACCCGCCAATGCCTCTCTCAATCAATGAGAGCTCTGGCACCTCGCACTCGACATCGAAGGTTTGTTGATGCGCAGCACCCAGCGTACCGACGACTCGGTAGATGGGCAACTTCAGGCGTTTGGCTTGTAGCCACTCTTGCAGTTCGGTCTTTGGATCCTTGGAGGCCGCTTGCATGGTGGGGTTGATTTGTATGGGCTCAAAGAGCCGAAAGACCAAGGCTTGGGCTTTGTCGTAACCGGCATCCAAATACACCGCGCCAATCAGCGCTTCAAGCGTATCGGCCAAGATGGAGGGGCGTTTTTGTCCACCGGACTTCATCTCGCCTTCACCAAGGCGAATGAGCATGGGCAACTTCAAATCCATGGCCAACTGATGCAATGTGTCTTGCTTGACCAAGTTGGCCCTCACGCGCGACAAGTCGCCCTCAGGCAGATCGGGCAAGGCCGCATACAGCATGGTTGAAACGGCCAAATTGAGCACCGAGTCACCCAAAAATTCCAGCCGCTCATTGTGATTGGCACTGAAACTGCGGTGGGTGAGCGCTTGGTGCAAAAGGGCGGGCTGGGCAAAGCTCAAGCCCAGCCGCTCAAGCAACTCTTGATGAGCGCGACTCAATGGGGGAGAAGACAAAGACTTAGTCAAAGCCGCCAATGCGTTTCAAATTACCAAAATTCATCCACACATAAAATGCGCGGCCAACGATGTTCTTGTCCGGGACAAAGCCCCAGTAACGGGAATCCAATGAATTGTCCCTGTTGTCACCCATCATGAAGTAATGGCCCTCGGGCACCTTGCACACGATGCCCTCCAGACTGTATTGACACTGCTCTTTGAACGGGAAATTGCTGGCCCCTTCGACAAAGGCGGGGCGCTCGTTTTCATTGAGCAAGCGATGCTTGACCTGCGGCACTTGCGGGTCTTTTGTGTCGCCTGTGGGCATCGATTCCTCAAATTGCTTGATGTAGCGCAAAGAGTCCTCTTCAAAGAAGTCGGGCAGGGCTGCATCTTTCACGACCACACCATTGATGGTGAGCTTTTTATTGATGTAGGCCACCTCGTCACCGGGCAAACCCACCACGCGCTTGATGTAGTCCAAGCTTGGGTTGGGTGGGTAACGAAAGACCATCACATCGCCTCTTTTAACGGGCTCACCCTCAGTGACTTTCAAATTGATCACCGGCAAACGAATACCATAGTGAAACTTGTTGACCAAAATCAAGTCGCCCACCCAAAGTGTTGGGATCATCGAGCCCGATGGAATTTTAAAGGGCTCGAATAAAAAGGAGCGCAAAATAAACACCACCAAGATCACAGGAAACAAACCCGCGGTCCAGTCAAGCCACCAAGGCTGGCGCAAGATCTCTTGCTGTTTGGCTTGAATATCAAGGGGCGCGTGTTGAATGCCCATGCTGGCGAGTTCACCCAAGCGTTTTTGCTCGGCTTGGTCCATCTCTTGTGCTTCTTGGATTCTTTTGGGCAAGAAGATGGCTTTCTCAAAAAGCCAATAAATCCCAGTGACCACGGTGGCAGAGAACAACAAAAGAGCAAAGTTGCCCTCTTGGTAACCCAAATACCATGAGCCAATGTACAGACCAAAGGCCCCCAACACAAACGCCGTCAAAATAGCCACATCAATCCTCCACTTGCAGTATTGCTAAAAAGGCCTCTTGTGGAACTTCTACAGAGCCAATTTGTTTCATTCTTTTCTTGCCCGCCTTTTGCTTTTCAAGCAATTTTCTCTTTCTAGAGATATCGCCGCCGTAGCACTTGGCCAAGACATTTTTTCTAAGTGCCTTGATCGATTCGCGAGCGATGATATTAGCACCAATCGCGGCCTGAATAGCCACATCAAACATTTGCCGAGAGATGATCTCTCTCATTTTTGCAACCACCGCACGCCCCCTGTACTGAGACTGCGTTCGGTGCACAATGATGGACAAGGCGTCGACCTTTTCTCCATTGAGCAAAATGTCGACCTTCACCACATCTGAGGCCCGGTATTCTTTGAAGTCGTAGTCCATGGAGGCGTAACCTCTGGAGACGGACTTGAGTTTGTCAAAGAAGTCCAAAACGATTTCGCCCAAGGGCAACTCATAGGTCAGCATCACTTGCCTGCCATGGTAGGCCATGTTCAGTTGAACGCCGCGCTTTTGATTGGCCAAGGTCATCACCGCTCCGACATACTCTTGCGGCATGTACAAGTGAACGGTCACAATGGGTTCTCTGATTTCTTGCAGCTTGCCTTGATCGGGCATTTTTGAGGGGTTCTCAACCATGACCACTTCCCCATCCCCTTTGACCACTTGGTAGACCACACTGGGGGCCGTGGTGATCAAGTCCTGATCAAACTCGCGCTCGAGTCGCTCTTGCACAATCTCCATGTGCAAGAGACCTAAAAAGCCACAGCGAAAGCCAAACCCCAAGGCTTGGGACACTTCGGGCTCGTACTGAAGAGAGGCGTCATTGAGTTTCAACTTCTCTAGACTGTCTCTCAAAGAATCGTATTGATTGGCCTCCGTTGGATACAGGCCTGCAAACACCTGGGGCTGAATCTCTTTGAAGCCTGGCAAGGCCTCTGTGGCGGTGGCGCTCGCGCCGCCCGTGCCTTGTTTGATCTGGGTGATCGTGTCGCCCACTTTGGCCGCTTGCAGCTCTTTGATGCCCGCAATGATGTAGCCCACCTGTCCTGCACTTAGCTTTTGCTTGGGTTGATTGGCGGGTGTGAAGACGCCCAATTTTTCGGCAATGTAGGTCGTGCCCGTGGCCATCATTTTGATGCGGTCGCCGCAGTTGAGCTCACCATCGACCACACGCACGAGCATGACGACACCCACATAGCTATCAAACCAACTGTCAACGATCATGGCGCGCAGCGCGCCGTCTGGGTTTCCCCGGGGTTCAGGCACATGGGCCACAATGGCTTCTAAAATTTCATCAATGCCCATGCCTGTCTTGGCCGAGCAGGGGATCGCATCTGAGGCATCAATCCCGATCACATCTTCAATTTCTGTTTTTGCATTTTCTGGATCGGCCTGAGGCAAATCCATCTTGTTGAGCACAGGGATCACCTCCACTCCCAAGTCGAGTGCGGTGTAACAGTTCGCGACGGTTTGAGCCTCTACACCTTGAGAAGCATCCACCACCAACAAAGCGCCCTCACACGCCGACAAGGAGCGAGAGACTTCGTAAGAGAAATCAACGTGGCCGGGTGTATCGATCAAATTCAGGTTGTAGGTTTCACCATTTTTCGCCTTGTACAACAGCGAAGCGGTTTGTGCCTTGATGGTTATCCCACGCTCTTTCTCAATGTCCATTGAATCCAAAACTTGCGCCTGCATCTCACGCGCCTCCAGCCCTCCACAGCGCTGTATCAAACGATCAGCCAGGGTGGATTTACCATGATCAATGTGGGCAATGATTGAAAAATTTCTGATGTGCTTCATCAAAGGAAAGACCTAAGTAGTTGAATTCAAACGAT
>CAIOTD010000117.1 GCA_903861115.1 uncultured Burkholderiales bacterium | reverse complement strand
TGAGTTTATCCATCGCCGTGGGCTTTGAGGGCAAGGGCGCATTCAAAATATTTAATTCCTATTTTTTTAAACAGGTGCTGCTTTAGGGGTGTCGACCATTGTAGTGATTCCTGGGAAGTATTTTCTTGAAGGCAGGCAGGGATCTTTTTGGGATCTCGAGGATTTCTCCCAACCAAGGCATATGACCCAAAAGCGTTGTCGCATAAGTCTTTCTCAAATCTCATATACTTTCCACAGCATTCAACAGAACTCCCCCAATATTTGGACCCAGGGTCAGATCCAAAAAGACCCCCTTGAGTCCATTCCAATCAAAGAAAGCATCATTTCAATGAACCCCATGGTTTTGGTCACCGGAGGTGCCACGCGTCTTGGACGTGAAATCGCCTTGTGTTTTGCCTCTGAGGGGTGGGACGTCACCATTCATTACAACAAGTCCAGGGAACTGGCCCTGGCACTTCAATCAGAAATGGCTGGGCTTTTTCCCAAGATCAAGACCCAACTGCTTAAGGCCGAACTTTCCTCTGAAGAGGGCGTCACTGAACTCTTTTACAACACAGTCGCCCACACAGGCAATGCACTTCAATGCATCGTCAACAACGCCTCCCTTTTCGAGCCCGATGCTGGGCTTGACTTCACTGCTGCTTTGGCGCTGGATCAACTCAAAGTGAATTTACTGGCCCCAATGAAGCTGGGCCAATGCTTGGCCAATTTCTACCTCGAGAATCACAAAGCCCCTGTGTCCCCCCTTCAAAACCGGCCCAGCATTGTGCACGTCCTGGATCAAAAGGTGTTTAACTTGAACCCCGATTACTTCAGCTACACCTTGTCCAAATTGGCCTTGGAACGGGCCGTCAGTTTGCAAGCTCAATCTTTGGCGCCTACCGTTCGGGTCAATGCCGTGTCCCCTGGCTTGATGTATTTGAGTGGGGAGCAGACGCCTGAGAATTTTGCAAAGGCGAGCCAGGTCAATTTGCTGCAGCAAGCCATTGACCCCAAAGATGTGGCCAAAAGCTGCTACTTCTTGGCCTCCACCCCGAGCCTCACAGGCACCACCATCAAGGTGGACTGCGGGCAACACTTGGTCCCCTTGGCCAGAGACGTGATGTTCATGGTCGATGAGCTGTTTGCTCAAAAACCCTGAAAGAACTCAAACACCGAATCAGGTGTACAACACACCCGTGTTGGACAGGCCAACGAGGTTGATGCTTGCAATATTTTGCGCGGCATTCGCCGCCATCGCGGCCAAGTCGACAGGCGCAAAGCCCGCGCTCAACATTTGCAAAAAGGGCTGCAGTTGCGCATCACTGCCCGCTTGGTGCATCACATTCAGCCACAACTGTGACACCAGACCTGGAGCCGAATTGAGGTTCGCGGCTGTGAGTGCGAGTGACATGAGCGCATTAAAGCTCATGCCAGCATCTCGGTAAGCCAATCCAATGCCCACATACTCAGGATGCGTTTTTAAAGCACTTGCACCAAACACGGCGCCAATGATCTTGACGACATCCCCAGCGTTGCCATCCAAGTCAAGGGCCACGTTGACGTCCTTAAAAGTCAAGCGCTCAATGCTTGAGAGCAAATCCACCCCTCCATTGCTCACGTTGTCGGTCACCACAAAGAGATTGCCACTTTTACTGACATCGTAACTCGAGCGACTGAGCTCGTAGCTGAGCACGTCCAAGCCAGCTCCCCCTTGAAAACGCTCTCCGCCGGCGTGATTGGTGAAATGCATGGGCGCGGTCAAATCCAGACTTTTGTCATCAAACTGAATCTTCTCCACATTGATCAATTGCGTCTCTTGGATGCTTGAACTCGCTGCAGAGACCGAGTCGATGTAGATCACACCGTTGATGTTGGTGACTTTGTAGTCGCCCGCGTTGCCCTGTACATGAACGACATCGGCACCCGCTCCGCCGTCGATCATGTCCCAACCGCCTCTGGGATAAAAATCATCGTCCCCAGCAGTTCCTGTGAGCTTTTCTAAAAACTGATTGTTCAGTGCGCCGGTGATGCTGCTCATTGGAAGACGCTCCTGAGCGGCAGCAAGCCCACCCGGCTCAAATCAGCGCTTGATCTGAAGTTCAAACGTATTCCAATCCCGTTTGCGCCAGTCCCACCAAATTGATGTGACTGGTGTTGAAACTGGACGTGGCCGCCAACACCAAGAGCGAGGCTTGCGTCAATGCCCCCTTGTTCAATTGAGCCACATAGGTGTTCAAATTCGCGTCATCGATGGGCGAGCCCACCACATTGTTCCAGACCGCTTTCACAAAGGACGTGTTGTCCGGCGCACTCACCAGACCCGTCTGAAGCGCAAGCTTGGCCACCTCTTGCAACGCCATGCCCCCATCAAACAAACTCAAGCCAAAACCCACATAGGGCTTGTTGCTCAAAGCACTCAGGCCAAAGGCGGCACCGAGAATTTCAGCGGTTTCGCCCCCCGAACTGGCAGCCCCCATGTCAAAGGCCACATTGGTGTCCGCAAAACTCACCCGCTGCACATTGACCATGTCTTTCAGTCCGAGCTTTTGTGCTTTGTCCTCAATCAGCACGTGCTGGGTGTTGGTGTTGAACGACGAGGTGTAAGAAGAAGCCGTGCGCGAGAGGACGACCTTGTTCAAGCCCCCCTTGCCATCAATGATGTCATTGCCGTCCCCGGGATAGATCACATTGTTCAACTCATTGCACAAGAGCACATCGTCTGAACGCGTGCCGTACAGGTTTTGTATTTTTGTGCTTGCATCCAAATAGACGTTGTTCAAGGACGCCATGTCATCGGCCGTCTTTCCCACAGAGCACAGGCCGTTGGGACTTAAATCAATGGATACACCCAAAGTCACCGCAGAGCAATCCAAGGTGTTCAGGCCCCCCGCATCTGAGAGGGTGGAGATTTGCAGCCCGCTTTGATCGCTAAGCGTATACACATCGTTCGTGTTGCTTTGTGGCCCCACTCTTGCACCATACAAAGACTGAAGGGCTTGAACATCCAAAGGGCCTAGCCCTGTTTGAAACAAGTGATTGGCGCTGGGGGTGTCAGACATGAGGGTGTACAGTGTGTTGTTCCACTGGTTCAAGAGCACAGTGGCACCACTCGTATCACTCTCTGCCAAAGGATGGTTGAGCCCCAACGCATGGCTAATTTCGTGCAACAACACTTGGTAACCCTCTTGACCCACCTTCAACAAGGCCGTGGTCTCCACATCCAACCACACATCCCCGGCTTTGTCACTTGTTGTGTCCTGAGGGTTGAAGGAATACCCTTTGGTGAGCGTTTGCTGGTTGGTACCAAACCGCAACTGACCATAACTTTTATCGGCGTCGCTCACCTCCACAAAATCCAAACCCACCATTTTGGAGAGCTGGGACAAAATGCTTCTGACCGCATTTTGATAGTCGCTTGAAGGAGCGGTAAAGCCCGTGCCCCCCTCTTGTCCACCGTAACTGGGCAGCGCCGCCATGAAACTGTAAGTCAATGAAGCGGTGTGAGATGAAGCGCTTGTATTCCAAGCCTTCTCTCCTGGGCTCAGCAAAGTTTGAGCACCCAGGCTGTTGAAGTTGATCAAAGACTTGAAATTGATCGAACTGTTTTGAGTACCATCAGGAAAATTAAACTTGATCGATGAGATGTTGACCAAGGTATCGGTGTAACCGTTTCGACTCAGGGTCACGAGTTTGGCGTCCGCTGAGACCGTGATCGACACCTCTGAAGGCTGCACTTGCCAAAGATAAACGGTGTTGCTGCCACCTCGTCCATCGACGTAACCGGTACCCGAACGATTGAGAGTCAACCAAAATAAATCGTCCCCACTCGTTCCATAGGCCTTGTCGCCGTTGTTGCCAGGCAAAGAGACCGTCTGAAAATTCACCAAGGTGTCTTTGGCGCCCCAGCCGTCAATGGCGTAGCCCGCTTGCAAGTCGACGGTAATCGGGCCTGAACCGTTGAACCCCACCCGGTTGGTGGCGCTACCTGCATTGATGAGCGTATAAACACTTTTTGCGGATCCGTTGTTGATCCAAACGGTGGCCGGACTGTTCAAGGTGACGTTTTGATTGCCTTGCCCTAGATAGAGGTCGATGTACGTGTTGCCATTTGAATAGACAAAGGTCAAATCCCCATTGGCCAATGTTTGACTAGGCATTCATGAACCCCACAGTCTTGGTGCTGAAGTTGGCCAAATTGGGCAAGACGCTTGAGAGAGAAGTGCTGGGTAAACCGAGCCATGTCAAGAAATCAGCCGCCACTTGGTCGCTCGATATCTGTGGCACCCAGTAGCCCCTCTTTTGCGGATGGGCATCGTCTGCGCCGCCCAAGACCAAGCTTGGGAATTTGGCCCCATACATTTGCGCCCCCTTGATGGCGTTGCCCATCACAAACCAGTGGTTCCCCCAAGCATGGTCTGAGCCAAAGCCCGAGGCTTCATCCAAAGTTCTACCAAACTCGCTGGTCACCAGCAAAGCGACCTCATTGGCCATGCCGGTTTGATCCAAAGCCGCTTGAAAGGAGACCAAAGCCTCTGCCAAATCCGAAAGTTGTGTATCTTGTCCCAAGGGGGTGGAGGTGACACCCCGTTGGTTGGTGTGCGTATCAAAAGAGCCCCACTGCAATGAATAGATTTGACGGCTCGCACCCGAGGTCTTGTAATATGAGAGCAGTCTTGAGACCATGGCCAGTTGTCTGGCAATGGTGGACGCCCCAAAACCACTGGGCTCGGGCACCTTTTGCGCAGCCAAGGCCAAATCCTGCGCATCGTTGAAGATGCCTTTGAAGGTTCTCGCGTACTCAGCACTCACTTGGTTGGGACTTTGAAAACGAGACAAGGCGTCCATGATTTGGGTCCATTGGTTTTTAGAATCCAACAAATTGGCGCGTCCAATGGAGGTCGACGGATACGAAGACGCAGAAATGATCTTGCTGCGCTGACCCAAAACCAAGGTCGATTGGTTGCTGTTGACCGAGAGCAATGGGGATTTAAAGCTTCCCACTGGGTCCATCGCCTCGATGGCCCTGCCGCCCCACCCGCTGGGGTCTTGGTCGCCCATCCAGCCGTTCACTGTCGCCGTTTGTTCTGGATGGGAGTACAAAAAAGGCGGCAATTTGGCGGTTCCAGCCAACACCTCCTGGGGCGTGGTCGGCTTGACCAAGGGCCCCGTGTTGATGAGGGTCGCCAATTTGCCTGAATTGAAAAGCGGAATCAAAGCCTTTAAGGCCGGATTCAGACCCATGGTGTGCCCCAGAAAACTCCCCGACAATGGCGCCAAAGCATCCTTCTTCAAACCCACATTGGGTCTGGACTTGATGTAGTCGCCATAGGCACTGTCGATTGGCACGATCACGTCGTTGCCGTCACACCCTCCGCTCAAATGAACGGAAATCAAGGCCTTGTACCCCGTCAAACTGTTTGTCGCAGCAGGAGAGTTGAAGGTCAAAGCACTCGCGCCGCCCAGGCCACCGGCCACCAACAATCGATTCACAAATGTACGGCGATCCATTACACAACTCCAAAGGCTGAGGAAGAAATCAAGAGGCCCAACAAATAAAAGACTTTGTTGAAAGGCGTCTCACTGGCCAAATCGCTGTTCAACAAACTGTTGACCCCATTGCTGAGCGCGCTTGGCATGCGCCCTCTGAAGAAGCGCTCACTGAACAGTTGAATCAGCTCGACATTGGAATTTTGTGCCGCCGTTAAAAACGGGGCGATGTCGCAGCCTGCATTTTGCAAATTGTCCACCGTGAAGTTGTAGGACAAAGAATTCATGTTGTTGAAGGCGGACAAGTTGAGCAGCGACTGCTCGGGCACATTGGTCAAACTGACGGGCGCCTTGTAGTCCGGCGACACGTAGCCAAACACAGTCGGCGCATCAATGGGGCTTTGAACCACCCAATCAATTTGAGCGCTGTTGTTTTTGTTCAAAATGGTCGACTTGCAGCCCAATCCGTGCATCAACTCGGCCCTGACCAACACCGGCTCTTTGATTCTTCCCACGCGAGCCAATTGGGCCGTGGGGTCATCCCCAGCCCGGGCTTCTGTGTCCAACAGGATGGCTTTGACCACTTTGGACAAATCCGCCTTGGTGTCAACAAAGACTTTGGCGACCCGGCCAATGTACTCGGGACTGGGGTCACTCGTGACCAAGTTCTGAATCAACCTTCTAGACACAAAGGGGGCCGTGTTGGGGTGATTGCCCAAGATTTTGATGAAGGAATCCATGTCTTGCT
>CAIOTD010000116.1 GCA_903861115.1 uncultured Burkholderiales bacterium | reverse complement strand
GGTTGCGGGGCTGGTCGCTCCTGCAGGTGCGCCAACGGCGCTCGTTGCGGCGGAACTCGCAGGCGTTACGGCATTGGTGGCCGAGATCAGTCCCGTTTGCGTCAAGGAGTTGATCAAGGCGCTCGCAAAAGATGAGGGGTCGTTGGTGGCGTTGGCTGCAAAGCTGCCCTGACCTTGCTCTTGACCGCCTTCAACTCTGCCATGGGCTTTCCAAGAGGAAGAAATTTTAGACGCTGTGGTGATGTCACCGGTTTGAAGCGCTTGTCCGATTTGTCCCAAAGGTGAATTGGGGTCCAAGTTGGGCATGTTTGCGCTCAGGGTAGAGAATGCACTTTGCGCTTGCCCCAAGTCACCGCTTTGCAGGGCTGATTTCAAGGCCCCCATGTTTTGTTGGCGCTGTTGCCAAACGGAAGTGCTCGACATGGACTGCGCGCCCATGCTTGCGTAGGAAGATCCAATGTGCATGCCCATGATGTGACTCCTTGTGTCAAAAAAACTTGGTTTGGAAATTGCTCATCCCGTGTGTGTGTTAAAAAACTCGACACGCCAGATGCGCTTTGACGATGAATATGCATTGACCATGCCCAAGCCATGGGTTTACAGAGTAAAGATGCGTCTGCACGCGTTTTTGTAGACCAAGTCTTTGTTTTTAAACAAGAAAAATGAATCGCTTCATGGCGTTGTTCAAGCCAGCCTCGATGCTTTTGTGAAGCTGTAGGAGAAGTCTTGCCGTGTCGCTGGCAAGTTGTGGCCGCCATTGTGAAGTGGGGGTCAAGCGCTTAAGCGCATGGGTGCATCCCCTTGCCGCTTTTGGGTGTCACTTTTTTCACAAAGACGCGCACGCCATGCCGATTCGCACGCGTCTTGGGCAAAATTTATTTGGCCGCGGTTTCGGTTTTGTAGTTGGCGTACTTCAAGTGACAAGACTCGCAGGCATGGTCCAAGTCACCGCCGAGTTCAAAGAGTTTGTCGACATTTTTCTCTTCAATGGCTTTTAAGTTCTTCCTGGCCTCGAGCCCAAAATTGCGTGCTTGTTGCATCCAGACGTCCTGGTCCTTGGCGCGACCTTCGAGCATCAACAAGTTGGCCGACTCGACCAGTATGCTGGCTTGAACTTTCAGGGCTTTCCAATCCTCCTCGCTTTTTGGGGCATTGGCTTTGGTGCCTTTTTCATTGCTCACCCAAGAGACCGAGTCCCAAAGGGTGTCGGCGGCAGGATCGATCACCCATTGCATCAACTCAGCGATCGACTGTTGAGTGTCAAAGACCGCTGCGCTTTTGCTGGGCACCGGTGTGCTTTGTTCTTTGGGCGCACAAGCCATGTTGAGGCTCAAGACCCAAACGCTGAGAAGTGTGAGTCCAAATTTTGGCGTGTTCATGTTTGTTTTACAAGAGTATGGGCGCCCGCTGAGTTCCAGGGGCTTTGATCGACCTGCCTCTACTTTAAACGCTTTGCGTCTCAAGTAAAGCTGTTCTTTCTACGGGTTTTCGTGTAAATGAAGCCCACAACGACCAACAAAATAAGGCATGCCAAGGCCAAGGCGGCGTGAATGCCAACGATGCCACCCGTGAGTCCGACCACCAAGCCTGAGCCGGCGCGCATTCCGAGGGAGGACATGTTGTAGAGTCCAATGACGCGTCCTCGCATTTGGGGCGGGGCATTCAATTGAACAATGGCCTGGGTCATGGTGCTGAACGCGAGCTCTAAAAACCCCGCTCCCACGAGCAATACCAACGCCAAGACATAGTGGGTGCTGAGCGCAAACGCGCCCAGGAACAAACACCAAAGAGCCGCCAAGGTGAGGACGGCTTTGGGCGTGTTGGGGATCCAATTGTGCCTCTCAAGCATCAAACCCGCGAGCAAGGCGCCCAAGGCATCCGCCGCCAAGAGCATGCTGTAGACAAAGCCTTGATCGGTGTGGGCCAAGTCATGCACATAGCCTGGCATTTGTGCTTGGTAACTGTTGCCCACAAAGAAAGAGGCTGCGCCGGCCAAGAGCAACATGCTCAAAAGGGTCGGGTTAAAGGAGATGTCTCTCAAGGTGGCTTGAATGTCTGCCAATCCCTTGAGGGCACGCCTAGAGGTGACCGTCACCCCGTTGTAGACATGGCCATAAGGGGCCTTCCAAAGCCACGCAATGGTGGGGATGTAAAAGAAAGCATTGAGCACCATGCCCTCAATGGGACCCACTTGTAAAAGGATCAATCCCCCCACGGCCGGACCCACCAAGAGACTCAGGTAGCGTCCCGTGGCAAGGAGTCGAATGGCACTGGGTAAAAGCGGGGCTTCGACCACGTCATACAAGAGCATTTGGCTAGAGGTGTGCCACAGAACGCCAGAGCAACCATGAAGAACAAGCAGCACCATGGCACCCCATTGTGTCAAGGAGTCTGTGACGAAGAAGTAGGCCCAGCCCAAAGAGGCGGCCATGAACATCAGCATGCCCAACTGAATCAGTCGCCTGGGATCAAAGCGCTCGGCCAAGGCACCCGCGGGGACAGAAAAGAGCAAAAATGGCAACCAGTGTGACACCACCGCAAAGCCGCCCAAGACGGGCGAATGAAACTTCTCAAACATGATCCAGTAACTGATCACGTGTTCAATGTTGTCGGCCATCATCGCCAGCACAAAGGTCGCCAATTGCTTTTGAAAGCCCTTGTTCTTGAGTGCGGCAAAAGACCGGGTGTTTGAGGTCGTCATGGCTGAGTGGGTCGTCAAGGCTTGGGGGCAAGGTGCGTGCAATGGGGGGGCTTGAGCGTTGCATTCATGCCCTGTTGAGGCACTCCAATGTGAAGCATCACTTGAAGACGCCAAGACAGCTCACGGCCGTCTTGGCGTCTTCAAGTACACCCGAGGGTTTACTTTTTAGACTTGGCGCTTTTTTTGCTGGGCACGGCCTTCTTTGCAGCTGTTTTAGCAGCTGTTTTGGCCGCTGATTTTTTCGCAGGGGCCTTCTTGGCCAATGCTTTGTTGGATTTGGCCGCTTTTGCAAAGTAAGCTTCGTCCATGTGGTGCTTGATCTCGGTGTTCATGGGCAAATCGGATCTGCGTTGTTTGGCGATCTCTTCACCCGTGATGAAGTAGTCGCTCTTGACCGCACGTTTGGCCATGATTTCGTTTCTCTCCGTCCAGTCGCCCAAGGAGTAACCAAACCAAGGCGCCTCAGGGCGAAGTGGGGGCAAGTTCAACTCTTCCCAAATCTTCTTGGCGTTTTCCATGTACTCGCGCTTGGGCAAAGCGATCGGCGGGAAGTCATCTTTCAAGGTGGCATCCACCAACAAGGATGCATCCTCGCCATGGTTTCTCTCGCTTCTTGGGCCGTGTCCTGGATCGCGGTGGTGCAAAATTTGCAAATCGAGCGAATAGTTTGCTCGGTAACTCATCGCCCAAAAGAGCGCATCTGCATTGTCGGGATCGATGTCGTCATTGATGGCAATCACAAATTTTCCCCCAGAGCGCAGCAAAGAGGAGGCGCCGTACAAAGCTCTCCAAACTTCTGTGGGGGGCGTCTTTCTGTCGACCACCACGGCGATGACTTTTCTCAAATTCGTGAGTGGCTCGTGCATGGAGACGCGTTTCACGCCTTTGATCCCTAAGTTGCGCTTCAAATGGTTTGTAAAGACGGGCTCCAAGGCCACGCGTTTGATCAGTGAGGACTCGGAGGGCGTGACTTGAGAGATGATGGAGGTCAAAATCGCTTTCTTGCGTCTTGTAATGGCCGTGACCTCCATGTAGGCGTTGTACTCTTGCAAGTTCACGTGTCCATGCGACTCACCAAAGGGCGCTTCAGGCTCAAGGTCCTTGGTGATGATGTAGCCCTCGATCACAATCTCGGCTTCTGCGGGCACCAAGAGGTCCACCGTTTTGCACTTGACCACATTGATGGGCGCGCCTGCCAAACCCCCTGCCACGTCCAACTCGTCGGTGTCTTCAGAGAGTTTTTGTGCAGAGGTGAAGGCCACACAGGGTGGGCAGCCCAAGATCACGGCAGCGGGTAATTTCTCGCCCTTGGCTTTGGCTTTTTCCCAATGCGCGTAAATGCCGGGTTGGTTCTCCAAAGAGGGGTTCATGCCAAGCCGCGTGGGCGACTTGATCTGGCCGCGGTAGATGCCCATGTTTTGAATGCCGGTCTCAGGATCCTTGGAGATGTATTGAGACAAGGTGGTGTAAGGCGCGTTGTCCCAACCTGGAGAAGAAATGGGCACAGGAATGCCGTCCAGGCCTTGGCCGGGCTTCAAAAGGTCTTTGCCCATGATCACGATTTCTTGGCAAGGCGCTTCCTTCAAAACGCGCGGCTTGATCGGATTGGCAATGGCATGGTTCCAAGTTTTGCCGATGTCTTCAATTTTGCAGCCCATGCCGGTGCTGTAAATTTCGCGGTTCGCAGCAAGCGCACCCACCACCACGGGGATGTCGTACTTGTGGCCTTTGCTGTCGGTCACATTGGTGAACAAAAAGGCTTTGCGATCGGGCTCAGCAATGCCACCTCTGAACTGCCATCTCACCAAGGGATGCATTTCAGTGTCTTTGTTGATTTCGCGGTCCACGGTGATCAACATGCCCGCGCGGTCAAGCGCTGCCAAATGTTCGTGCAAATCGGGATAGTCGCGTGCGGGTTCCTTTGACGCGCGCGAAGTGGTTTTTTGGGCTGCAGTTGCTGGTTTGGCTCGCGATGTTTTTTTCATTGTAAAAATCCAGGAATATAAAAAAAAGAGAAAAAAGAAAAAATGGGCTTTAGTTTTTAGGAAGCTTGGTCACATTTTGCTCATAGAGCTTGGTCCACTTGGCGTAATTATCGATGATGTAGGTGGGGTCAACCACATTGATTTTTAGATCAGAATAAGGATTGGTCACTTTGGTGCTGGTGGGGTAGTAACCCAAAGTGGTGAGCAACTTTTGTGTCTCAGGCGAGAGCAAGTAATCGTAAAAAAGAAGCGCGCTGTAAGGGTGGGGGGATTTGGACGCGACCCCAATGTTGAAGCCTTGTGCAACCACGGGGTCCAGCGCAAACCAATCCACCGGTTTGCCTGCTTTTTTGTCTTTTTCAGGCAAGTCAATGTAGACGGTGAGTCCCATGGGCACTTCACCGGCAATCACCAAGTTGTGCAACAAAGACACGCCCAGGCGGGTGGAGTAACCATTTTTTTGACCAATCTCTCTAAAGAGGGCCACGCCTTTTTCTTCCCCCATGGACTGGGTGACTTTGGCGAACCACTCCTCGGCCTTGGACTCAATGCCCAGATTGCCCTTGAAGCGCGGGTCCAACAAATCATTGAAACTCTTGGGCAGGGCGTCCTTTTTGAAGGCCTGAGTGTTGTAGGACTGAACCACCACATTCATGAACATGCTGGACCACAGCTGATGCGCCACCACGGCAGAGGGGATCAAATCTTTTTGATAGGGGGAGTAAACGGGTTGGAGCAAATGCTCTCGAGACATGGCGAGCATCTCGCCTGCAGGGGTCATCACCACGTCCACATCGGCGTGTTTGGAGTTGGCTTCCCTCACCACGCGTTGAAGCACATTGTCGCTGCCCGAGCGCCACGCTTTGACCTTGATGCCGGTCTTGGCTTCAAAGGGGGCCAGCAGGGCGGCCAAATCTTGTGGCCTAGAGGCGGTGTAAACCGTCAAACCCCCTTCAGATTTCGCGAGGGCAGTGATTTTTTCAGCGCGATCGGCTTTGTCGTACGTCAAAGGGAGCGTGGTTTGTGCAAACGCGGCGCAGTGCAACAGTGCACCCATGCACAGCGAGAGGCTCAGGTTCCTTGGCTTGGGGCTGAATTTCATGTGTGTTCTCCAGTGGATTTTTTTTTCGTTGGCCCCGGGCACAAGGGGCGCGCGTTTATTCTTTTTCAATGTTGCTTCGTTTGACCACCTCGCCCCAATAGGCGAACTCACTTTTCATGTACTGAGCAGCCTCCTCAGGGGAGGTGCTGAAACGCGGTTGCAAACCCAATGCGTTGAGCTTTTGCTCCATCTCAGGGGTGGAGACCACGCTCATCAAGGCGGTGTAGGTCGATTGAACAAGGGCTTTGGGGCTGCCTTGGGGCAACAAGAGCATGAGCCAAGTCACCGCGGTGAAGTCGTTCATGCCTTGCTCTTTGAAGGTGGGCACTTGCGAGAAAATACCGCCGAGTCGCTTGCTGCTGCCAGTGGCAATGGCCCTGAGTCGACCTGACTCCACATGGGCGCGCACCGCGGAGGCGGTTTCAAGGGCCATGGAGACGTTGCCAGACACCACATCGGTCAAGCCTGCAACACTGCCTTTGTAGGGAATGTGCGTGACTTTTAGGCCCGCGCGGCGTTTGAGCTCTTCCATCGCCAGATGCGAGACCGTGCCGTTGCCAGAGGAGGCGTTGGTCAATTTATCGGGATTGCTCTTGGCATAAGCGATGAGTTCTTTGAGGTTTTGTGCCGGTAAATTGGGGTTGCACACCAACACGAAGGGCAAGTCCCCCACAAG
>CAIOTD010000115.1 GCA_903861115.1 uncultured Burkholderiales bacterium | reverse complement strand
GAACTTGGCTTGTGAGCCTCCCAGTTTTGCTGTGGTGCAAGAGCAAGGACACTTGATAGTGAAAGCAGGCCAAACTGCAGGTCTGCACTTGGGTGATAAAGTTGTGTTGGCTAACTCGGATTTGTTGCCTCAACGCGCCTTAGAAGCGGGTGCTTTGAATGCGTCGATGCTGGCAGAAGTCAAATCTGTAACGTCCTACCAAGCTGACGTCAAACTCTTGACTAAGCGTGTACCCAACAACGATGGAGCTTGGGTGGCCTGGCCCTACACCTATTGAAATGAAACAGTTGCAACGGAGCACTTTATGAAGCCAGTCATTTACCTTCACAAGTCTTGTCTTGTAGTGATGTTGCTTTGCCTCAGCACTTGGGTGGTGGCGGCTGAAAATATGAGCGCTGACCATGCCGGTGCGAAGTATGAAGTCAAGTCGGGTGACACCTTGGACCGTGTAATTCGCAACACAATGGGGGATAGCCCTTTGAAGATGGAGATCTTGCGTCAAGCTTTTATTGAACAAAATCCTCAAGCCTTCACCAAATCCTCCCCTCGTGCTTTGATGGCAGGTGCGATTCTTAAAATTCCCGACCATGAGAATTTGATGCAAATTTATTTAGGCTCGGGACGGGCATTGGTCAACCCTGCCAAAAAATCGGAATTCAGCGGCTTTGCTACTTCCGACTTGGACATGAGCGAGCGTAAAAACTGGGTGCGTTTTCCCTGATATGCTGCCCGTCAACGCTGAAGGTCTGAATGCCGTCAGCAGGGTGTCACCCCTGTTTTTTGAGGCGCGTCCGGTTTTCGTCACCGCTCCGGTTGCGCGACAACTGGATTTGCATGACGGACAAGTGGTTCAGGCGGTTGTTGAGACGCGACAGGATCAGCTCAAGTTGGTGTTGCATGGTCAAAGCTTAGAAGCGCCGGTGGCCTCTTTTTTGAAGGCCGGAGATTCTGTTCAACTCAAGGCGCAACTGAGTGCATCAGGGCAACTGATTTTGCAAATGTTGCCCCCTTTGGCTCAGGCAGCCAAATCCATGATTTCGCCTCAATCACAATCGCCCACTCGCTTGAACGCGTTGCTTCACCTGCCTCCTAGTTTTGGTCATTGGGTGCGTTTGATGAATCCAGGTGCTTTGGCCGCTTTGATTCCCGCAAGCAATACGCAGTTGCTGCAAAACCTCAAGCAACTTCAATTGACCATGTCTGCTTTGCAGCCGCAAGCTCTGAAAGACTGGGTGATAAGAAGCGCCAAATCGAATGAATCTGTCTTGGCTGATGGGGGAGGCGGCGTCGACATTGATTTAAAAAATATCATTCGGCATATGCTGACTAAAAAAGGTGATGCAGACGGCGAAGAGTCCTCTGACGCGCAGAGTAATCTTCACCATGCGTTGGATGAAATTGAAGCGTCGCAATTGCGTGCTGTCCAAAACATGCAGCAAGGTCACTTAGATTTCACCTTGGTTATTCCATTTCGGGATGCCCATCCGGTACAGATTCAATTTGAGCGAAAAGGTCAAAAGAAAGGACAACCCAAAAATCCAATGGTGGTCAACATGCACACAGACAGTTTGGTGCTGGGGGAGGTGTGGCTCAAAACCAGCATCTCTGATGGCAAGCAAGTGGACTTGACCATGTGGGCCACTCGTGAGGATGTCGCGCAGCAGGCGCAGTCTTCGGCCAGTGAATTGACCGATGAACTGGAGAGCGCAGGATTGACCATGGGAAGTTTTCAAGTGTTCAATGCGCCGCGACCCGTGATGCAAATGGAGCCTGACAGCTTGGCTCACGGTGCCTTGGTGGACACAAAGGCTTGATGAGCATGCACAACAGACCTTACTCTGAGGCCGTTGCACTCGAATATCGCAACAACAAAACCCCAGTGATCAGTGCCAAAGGAGAGGGGGAGTTGGCGCGCCGCATTGTGCAAGAGGCTCAAAAGCACGACATCTACGTTGCAGAAGATCCGCGTTTGTTGACCATGCTCAGTCGCTTGGACATTGGGCAAGAAATTCCACCCGATATGTTCACCGCCGTTGCGGTCATTCTGTCTTGGGTGTATTGGCTCAAGGGCATGCGCCCTGGTGATGAGAAAGCGCTTTAAGCTTCGCTGTAGCGGTGGGTGCGTCTGTTGCGAGACAGCTGACCGAGTCGGTCGTAGACCTCAACCGAGCT
>CAIOTD010000114.1 GCA_903861115.1 uncultured Burkholderiales bacterium | reverse complement strand
CAGCGACTTCGAGCCTTGATTTGGTGTCCATCATGAGCGCCACGGATTTTATATCTTCTTCCAGCTTCTTTTGAATGGCGACGGGTGTGCCAATGGGCGCCATGAAACCATAATAATTGTCCAAGGAAAAATTCTTCAACTCGGCAATGCCTGACTCGCCCACCGTTGGTACACCGGCCAAAGCGGGGCTGGGTTTGCTGGACAACAGCGCAATCGGGTGAAGGGTGCCTTGCTTGATGAAAGAGACCACGGCAGGAATGCTTGCAGCCACAATATTGACCTGCCCGCCCAGTGTGTCGGCCACGGCTGGTGTGCATCCCTTGTAGGGAATGTTGGTGGCATCGAGCTTCATGGTGTTCATGTAAATGGCCATGGCAAAGTAATGGGGGCTTGCCATGTTGCAAGCTGCATAGGCATGCTTACCGGGTTCGGCTTTGATGAGTTTGGTGAGCTCTTGAAGATTGTTGACCTTCAATTGCGGGTTCACAGCGATCAGCATGGGGGCGGACGTCACCAAGCCCAAAGGGACAAAGTCTTTGGTGAAGTCAAAGGCCAATTTGGGAATCAGCACCTGGTTGATGATGTGGGTGTTGGTGGCCAAGAGCAAGGTGTAGCCATCGGGAGGCGAGCGAAAAACCGATTCTGCGCCAATGGAGCCGCCCGCACCGGCCTTGTTTTCAACAATCACCCCTTGTTTCCAAAGGGCGGCGAGTTTTTCTGCAAAAATTCTGGCGGTCACATCCGCTGCCCCTCCGGGCGTAAACGTCACAATCAGTTTGACAGCACGCGAGGGATATTCACTCGCCTTCTCTTGAGCAAACACGCTCAAAGAGAACACACACAAAGACGCTAGAAAGACACGCTTTACATCACAAAACCTTGACATTAAAAACTCCTAAAAAGATAAAACTCGTCGCGTTGGGTTCAACCCAAAACCCTGCAGGACGTTACGCAATGAACATGCCACCTCTCGCGCCCCATTTTAAGCTTTTCGCCATCGCGCTCAGGGCCATTGGCTGTTCATCGCATCCGTTTTAAGGTAATATCTGATGGCTTGGCGCTTAGAGAACACGCGCTCCACAAGCTCATCTATCGCCTTAGACCTCACACATCCACATCCTAAAATTAAAATGAACAGTGTGCCCCACCCAAAAGCGTCTGACCGCCATCAAGGGCCCTATACAAAATCCTGGATGGACGCCTTTTGGATGCCCTACAGCGGCAACCGGGACTTCAAGAGCAAGCCGCGCATGTTCGTCTCGGCCAAAGGCTGCTACTTTAAAACCGAAGAGGGTCGCGAGATTTTTGATGGCCTCTCCGGTTTATGGACCACGGGACTAGGACATGGGCGCGAGGAGATCATCCAAGCGGTGGCCAAACAAATGGCGACCTTGGATTTTTCGCCTCCCTTTCAGTTTGCCCAACCGCTCGCCTTTGAAGTTGCCAACCAATTGGTTGAACTCACGCCCAAAGGCTTGGACCACGTCTTCTTTACGAGCTCGGGCTCTGATGCATGCGACACGTCGCTCAAAATGGCACGGGCTTATTGGAGGCTCAAAGGACAAGCCTCAAAAACCAGGTTCATTGGTCGCGAGAAAGCCTACCACGGGGTGAATTTTGGTGGCATTTCAGTCGGCGGCATCGGGGGCAATCGAAAAATGTTTGGTCAAGGGGTCGAAGCCGATCACCTGGCGCACACGCAATTGGCCAGCAACGCTTTCTCAAAAGGCATGCCCAAGCTTGGCAAAGAGTTGGCCGAAGATTTATTGCGCCTCATCGCGCTTCACGATGCCAGCAACATTGCCGCCGTCATCATTGAGCCTTTTTCCGGCTCTTCTGGCGTGATCGTGCCCCCTGAGGGCTATTTGCAAAGAATCCAAGAAATTTGTTGTGCAAACGATATTTTGTTGATATTTGACGAAGTCATCACAGGCTTTGGACGATGCGGCGCTTACAGCGGCGCTGAGGCTTTTGGCGTGACGCCAGACATCATGAACGTGGCCAAGCAAATCACCAATGGCACCCAGCCCATGGGCGCCGTCATGGTCAAGCATGACATCTATCAAACCTTCATGGAGCACGGCGGCCCCGACTACATGCTGGAGTTTGCTCATGGCTACACCTACTCGGCTCACCCCGTGGCCTGTGCAGCTGCTTTGGCGACCTTGGATCTGCTCGTGCGCGAACACGCAACAGAGCAAGTCAAGGCCCTTGCGCCCTACTTTGAGCAAGCCGTTCACTCGCTCAAAGGTTGCAAGCACGTGAGCGATATTCGCAATTTTGGCTTGGCCAGTGGCTTCACCCTTGAGGCGGCTGACATGGAGAGCGCCAAACGCCCCTACCAAATTGCCATGAAAATGTTCGACAAGGGCTTTTATGTTCGATATGGTGGTGACACGATCCAGTTGGCCCCGCCCTTTGTCTCAACAAGGTCGCAAATCGACAGTTTGATCAATGCCTTGGGGGAGACCTTCAACGAGATCGACTGAGCCCACTCACTTGAGTTGATCGGAGACTTTGTCGATGGCGGCTTTTGAACAAGCCTCATCTTTGTCCCCGCCTGGCGCACCGGAGACACCCACACCACCCATCACATCTTCCTCCGACTTGATGGGCAGACCCCCTTGATTGGCGATGATGTTGTTCAAATGAATGAGGGGATAAGCCGGATCCATCTTTAGGCGAGTGACGACTTCGCCGGAGGGCACTCTCAAGGTTCTTGCCGTGTAGGCCTTTCTAAAGCTGTTTTCAAGCGTGTGCGGCCCTGTGTTGTCACCTCTGGCTTGCGCCAAAACTTCCCCATTTCGTCCAACCACGGTTGCCGACACGTTGAACCCATTGGTTTTACAAGTTGCAATGGCCGTTTGCACCATCGAAATCGCCACCATGGCACTCAAGTCCTTGTGAGGCAACAACTGCGCGTGAGTGCTTGAAAGAGCAAGAAAAAAACCAAGTGCACTCAAAGCTTGGCGCGAAGTCTTGAACAGGGCTTGAGAGTCATTGGTTCGCTTCATGGGTGTCCCTTCTTTGGTTTGAGGTCGATGACAGGCTCGTCAAAGCTTAAACGCTTTGGACACAGTCCAGGCAAGGACAAACCCTGAAGCTGCGACAAAGAAGCACTTCATCGTGCCCAAATTGCCTTGAGACGTCACGCGTCTAAACGGCCGTGTCCGTTGAGATTAAAATCAAAGACCCAAGGCGTTGATTTTCTTAATTTTGACACAGCAAGCTTATCATTTCAAATTTAAACATTAACGCATGAACACTGAAATTGACTTCTCGAAACTGAATGCCCACCAACGCTACAAGTTGATGGCGAGCTTGATCATTCCAAGACCTATCGCTTTGGTCACCTCCCTTGGCGCCAATGGCGTTGTCAACGCGGCACCCTTTTCAATGTTCAACATGATTGGAGAAGATCCACCCATCCTCATGTTGAGCATCAACAAACTCAGTGACGGTCACTTGAAGGACACCGCAGCAAATATTCTTTTGAACAAAGAGTTCGTTGTTCACATGACCGATGAACCCATGGCAAAAAAAATGCATGCCTGTGGTGAATCCTTGCCCAATACAGTTAGCGAACTTGAACACGTAGGACTGGCTTCGACGCCCTCACAATGCGTTCACCCCCCCAGAATTCTTCAAGCGCCTGTGGCCTTTGAATGTGTGCTGCATGAAACGCTAGAAACCGAGAGCCGTTATGTTTTCATTGGTCGTGTGGTTTGGCTTTCTGTCAAGAAGGGTTTGGTCGATACAGTCAAGTGGTATGTGAATCTCAAAGACTATCAGCCCATCGCCAGGTTTGGCGCGTCCTTTTATATCAAAACGAATGAACGTTTTGATTTAGAGCAAGACAACGCAGCCCCTTCAGACAACACCATCGATCAACTTTGAATAAAATTTTTGCCCTACAAAACCTATTGATTGCACGTCAAGACAAGGGCTCGCTTGAATATTTTTTAAACCCGCGAGTCTGCGTCATCTTGCTGTACCAAGCGTTCACGTGGCTAAAAACTGGACGCTCAATGGGTAGGTTGAACCAACGGTAGGCAATCAATGCCAAGGGGATGTCGGCCAAGCTCATGGTGTCTGCCGCGATAAAAGTTGATTGACTCAAGCGTTCGTCCAAGATCTCAAACATCTTGATCATCTGCAAACGACTGCTCTCAAGCTCTTGCAGATTTCGCTCTTGCGGCCCCACTCGAATCCAGCCCCAAAAGAGCGTCCGCATGGGCGGCCAAGCAGTGGTGTTGGTCCAATCAAGCCATTGATCAATGCGTGACATTCTCTGCGGGTCTGAGCTGTACCACACGCCAGCGACATCAAATTTCCTTGCCATGTAGCGAAGAATGGTGTGAGACTCCCACAAAATGAACCCGTGGTCATTGAGCGTTGGCACCAAACCATTGGGATTCATCTTCAAATACGCCTCGGTTTTGTTCACGCCATAAGCCATCCCCGCATCGATTCGGTCAACCTCAACTTTGAGCTCCTCACACAAGAAAAGCACCTTTTGAACGTTGAAGGAGTTCAGACGTCCCCAAAGGATGGGCCGTGATGAGAGGGGGGGAATCGTTTGTTGTTGCGTCATGTCAATGCGTATAAATGAATAGACACCCTCATCGAGCATGATGGTAGTTTCCCTAGACCCCAGGAAACCGGGTGCTTTGGCGTTAAGCTCTCCCATACCGTCAACACAAGAAAATTGGTGCAGATCTTGAAATATATCATTTGTTGCCTGTTGTTCATTTTTAAAAGCGCTCTGGCCATGGACCCACTCAATGTCATCATCTCTGGGGGGTTCAACGGCCCTTACTCAAGCGTCTTGCCCCAATTCAAGTCCCAAACGGGCATTGAGGTCACCACCCTCTCCGGCGCGTCTCAAGGCACGGGACCGCAAACCATCAAGGCACAACTTGATCGGGGCGTGAAGGCAGATGTGGTGATTTTATCCAAAGAAGGACTCGATGAGTTGCATGCACAGGGGCGCATCCTTGAGGGCTCCGCGACTGCTTTGGCACTGTCACCCCTAGGTGCCGCCGTGAGCGCGGGCGCAACCCAACCCGACATTCACAACACTGAACTCTTGAAACAAGCCTTGCTGAACACCCAGTTGATCGTGGTGCCCGGCAGCACCAGCGGCATTTATTTAACGCAGGATCTCTTTCCAAGGCTGGGCCTGAGCCAACACATTCGGGTCAAAGTCACTGAACGTGGCTCTCAAGCAACCGCCCTTTTGGCCGCCAAAGGGGCCGACATGGCCATACAGCCCACTGGAGAATTGTTTCATGTCCCTGGCATTGAATTCATTGGGCGCTTGCCAAACGAGACCCAATTGGTCCAAGTGTTCAGCGCCGCTGTTGTCAAAGACTCCAAACACATCAAAGAAGCCCAACAATTGATCGATTTTTTAAGCTCAGAGAAGACCGAGCCCTTCATCACGCACTACGGCATGGACGCGGTGAAGAAATAAAGAAATGCGTTGGCGCTCTGTTTTATTCATATTGAATTGACATCTATACCTTTCCTGTTAAAGTGACTGCTTCGCCCAATAAATGGGCATGCAATGCAATTGATCTAGGCCTTGCCCATAGAGTTTTTTGTCGACCCATTTACAAATTTTTGACTCTCCTTCTGAATGAATGCCATCCACCATCCATCCACCATCAAACACAGCTTCAAGGGCGTTTGGGTTGATACGCCCACGCCCGTCAAAGAAGACCACCACATCGACTGGCACCGACTGGAGTCGCATATTCGAACCTTGTTGATCAAGGGTGCTCAAGGCGTTGTTTTGTTTGGTTTTCATGGCGAAGGTGCTTCTTTTAGCGCGGAAGAAAAGGCAGAAGCCATCACGTATTTGATCAAAGCCGGTATGGATCCCTCGTCCATGATGTTATCGATCTCGAGCAACGCCGCGACCGATGCCGTCAAGCTGATTCATTTCGCTCAAACGTCGCATTTGCATGGCTCGTTGATCACCCCACCCTTTTATTACAAGTCATTGAACAACCTTGGCTTGACGCAGTATTTTGATCATTTAATGAGCATCTTGCCGCCAAGTGAATCAAAGCTTTACTTGCACATCCTACCGAGCCAGTCGCATGTGGATTTGCCAGAAGCGGTATTGGCAGACCTCTTGAACAAACACGGTCAACGTTTTTTTGGCATCATCAATGAGTCTAGACAGAGCTCCATCACCCACGACTTGATCAAGTCGTTTGGCACCTTGGTCACGGTTCACTCTTGCGATGAGCATGACCTCAAAACCTTGAATTCAACGGGCACGATTTCGGCCATGGCCAACATCATTCCAAGGGTGGTGGCTCAGCTCTTGAACGACGAGCACAAGGCGCAGGGTACTTTCATTCCAGGCATGAAAGTCAAAAGCTCGGACGACAGACTGCTGGAATTTACAAGCCTCTTTGATAAACTCCCACCCGTGGCTGCCTTGAAATTTTTATTGGCCGATATTTACCACGATGCAGCTTGGCTCAATTGCCGACCTCCATTGACAAAGCTTGATCAAAGCTTGATCAGTCAGTTGAGCAAACGATTTAAAAATTTTGCGTTACAAACCAACGATGAATAAGCACGCACTCACCAACAAGAGATTTAATCATGGATTTTAATAACACGTGGTACATCATTGAGCACAACAAAAAATACGAGGTCATCTCTCACAAGGACCTCATGCAATTGGAGTCTTCGAGTTATCAGATGATTCAAAACTATCGCACACACCATGAAGCCATCATGGAGATGAGCCGCCTGGTGAGCCAAGGCATCACAGATTTGAACGCCAGACTGAACAACTTCAAAACCCACTGACCGTCCCCATCGATCGATTTAGCCCTATTTTTTGCAATGGATCCCGATGTCTTGTTTCAAACCCAAAGTGCCGACGGGCGCGTGCTCGCAATCGTCACTCCTCTCACACATTTTGATGGAGCCACTGAGTTTCAAGTCGATGTCTATGTAGGAGACAGCTTGGGGTCAAGCCAGACACACTACAAAGACACGTTGGAGCAAGCCCGCGGACTGGCCTTGGTCTTGTGCGAGGACCCTGGCGTATAACGTGTCACCGCCAGTCCTCAATTGATATTCAACAATCGAGCTGCATTGAGCCCCAACATTTGAACGCGCTCCTTGCTGCTGAAACCCTTTGCGTTCATGACCAAATCAACCGGGCGCTCCTCCCAAGGGATGGGGTGATCCGTTCCGATCATGAGTTGAGAGACCCCCACTTGGGACGCCAAAAATTGCAGCGCCTCACTCGTGAAGACCAAGTTATCAAAATAGATCTGGCGCAAATACTCACTGGGCTGCTTTTTTAGAACAATCTTGGGATCACAGTTGACTGGAGACACAAAGCAACTGTGGTCCGAGCGCGCGCCATAGGAGCCCAAGTACCCTCCACCGTGCGCAGCAAGCACTTTCAAATCTGGAAACTTGTCAAACAGTCCCTCAAAGATCAAATGCTGCAAAGCAATGGTCGTGTCTAGGGGATTGCCAATCGTGTTGGAAAGCCATCCATTGCCTTTGAATCTTTTGGCCAACTCAGGCGTGCTTTGAGGGTGAATGAAAAGCACCGCACCGAGCTCTTGGGCTTTGGCCAAAACAGGGTGAAATTGAGGCGCAGAAAAATCTTCTCCCAAAACACTCGCACCGATGGCCGCCCCTTTCAAGCCAAGGACCTTCACAGCGTGTTCGAGTTGCTCAACCGCCAAATCTGGGTACTGCATGGCCAAGCTACCAAAGGCAGCGAAATGCTCGGGTTCAGCTCGGCACAACTCAGACAGTTTCTCGTTGTTGATTCGACAAATCGCCTGGGCCACATCACGACTTTGTCGATACCAAAAGGGGTTGATGCTGAGGACCTGTAGATCGATGCCTTGGGCATTCATGGCAACTATTCTGTCATTGATCGCAATAAAGTGCTCTTTTACACCTTTAACAGGGGGCAAAACGCTCTTTGCCTCCTCCCCCATCAAATCAATGGCCTCTTGAAAGTAACAATGGGCGTGCACATCGATGGTTTTGATTCTCTTGCCGTTCAGAACGACCGGCCAAGGTGTTTTTTTGGGGCTGATCGCAGGCATTTCCTTGGCTTGAAGCATGGCACAACTGCAAAAGCTCAAGCCGCCAAGCGCGTGTGCTGAGAACTTAAAGAAGGCGCGTCGAGAGTGCATGAGGCGGTTTTCCAAAAATGAAAGTCGCACACCAAGTGGGCGATGCTAAAAAACGGTTAAATTCTTGCAACTTTTGAGAAACAAGACCCATTGAACAGTATTGCATATTTTGCAAGTTGAGATTTGTGCGAGCCAATCCTCTTTCATAGCAAATACCCTTAAGCGGAATGAACGTCACGCATTGAGCTCCTCCTGAGAAGCGCACCATTGGATTCTTCAGCCACTCAGCACGCGCTGAATTGCCCTCAGCTGGCCTGCCAAT
>CAIOTD010000113.1 GCA_903861115.1 uncultured Burkholderiales bacterium | reverse complement strand
AGGCTTCTGAGTCGTCCAGCACTCAATATGTATGCAATGGCATGAACGACTCAAGTGGCGTGAGCGGCGCTTCTGGCGCGAGCAGTTACAACACATTGCTTTCGATGAGTGCCGAGCCAATGGGGAAAAACTGTTCATCAGGAGGAAGCCTCATCAACGCGGGATTGGACACCAATAGAAACAGCGTACTTGACCCCTCTGAAATTACTTCTTTCAATTACATCTGCAACGGAAGCATTGGTTACAACGGCGTGAATGGTGCATCAGGATCGAACGGAAATACGGGCTCTTCTGGTTCAAACGGTGCAACAGGAACAAATGGGATCAACGGCACGAATGGCACCAATGGAAGCACAGGCATCAACGGCACCAATGGACTAAGCACATTGATTTCGATCACTCAGGAGCCCACGGGCACAGTAAATTGTTCACTTGGGGGCACAAAAATTTCTTCGGGTTTGGACGTCAACAACAATTCCACCTTAGAAAACAACGAGGTTTCATCGACAAGTTACATTTGTACCAGTGCGAACGGTTTGAATGGCACGAATGGCACGAATGGCGCGCCTGGAACTGTCGGCAGTCAAGGTACGCCTGGAGCTCGAGGTGACACGGGTGCTGCCGGCCCCCCTGGCGGGAACTTTGACACTTACGCGTTCATCTACAATGTCTCGCCACAAGAAGTCAAAAAAGATGAAGCAGTGACATTTGACACGATCGGCGTCATTTCAAACATCAATTATGAACCATCGAGCAAAGAAATACACCTCACAAATGACGGCATCTATAGCGTCGCCTACTCCATCTCAACACGAGACCCCAGTCAATTTGCTATTTTCATCAATAAAAGACTGTCCCTAGGCTCAATTTACAGCCAAGAATTGGGCTCGCAACAAAACAATGGTCAAACAACGCTGGCTTTGACAAGCAAAGACAGCATTTCGTTGATCAATTACGGAACTGGTACCGATATAAGACTCATTGATGGCAAAGAGATCGTTAATGCGTCGATCAGCATTCAAATGCTGAGCAGCAAAACCAATTCAGCCCCTGGACTTACTGCCCCTTAATACCCAATTTATTGATGGTTTCGCCCCAAATAGCAAAGTCATCTACAAGTATCTTTTTAAATTTTTGGTAACCAGTCGCCCGCATCTCAATGCCTTCAATGGTTAACTTCTTTGCAATTTCAGGGTTGTTGGACGCATTGACAATCAAATTACTGATTCTCTCGACATTTTCCGCACTCATCCCTGACGGCCCCAAAAACCCGTACCAAGGTTCATAAACAAAACCCTTGTAACCGAGCTCTATGATCGTGGGTACATTGGGCAGCACCGATGACCGCTTGAGCCCCGAGGTTGCAAGGGGCAGAACTTTTCCACTTTGAATAAAGGGAATGGCCGCTGGCAATGTGGTCAGGACGGCTTGAATTTGGTTGCCGGCGACATCGGCGACCGCTTGCGGCATGCCCTTGTAGGGAACGTGCGTTAACTTGATACCTGCCGCAGCCTCCAGCATCTCCATGGCCAGATGTCCATTGCTCCCGACACCAGCGGAGCCGTAATTGAGCACCATGGGGTTGGCTTTCGCAAAACTCACAAATTCACCAAAGGTCTTGTAAGGCGCATTTGCAGGCACGACCAAAACATTGGGGGTGACGCCAACGATGGCAATGGGGACCAAATCTTTGAGCAAGTCATAGGGCAGACTTGAAGACAGTGCACTGTTATAAACAATGCCTTGGTGAAAGGCGAGCAAGGTCAAGCCATCGGGCTTGGACTTGGCCACCGTGTTCGTGGCAATGACCCCCCCTCCGCCGAGTTTGTTCTCTACCAAAAAGGATGAATTTGACTTTTGTGACAACTCTTGCGCAATGACTCTGGCAAATATGTCGACTGTGCCACCCGCTGTAAACGGCACATAAATGGTGGTTCTGGCCACATCAGCGAAGGCTGAAATCAGCGCGGAAAGTAAAGCGATGAAAATCAATATTTTTCTTAAACACATGAATTACACACTTTCCAAAATATTTTGTGACAACTTGGGCAAGACGCCTCCAGCCAAGAAGTACGTCAACTCCTCCTCCCTCAAGGCACTGAGGAGGGGCATGATGAACTTTTGACCACTTGTCCTTTGAACAAGCGCCTCAACTCGCTGCCCCTGAAGAGGAAAACCGATCCTAAAATCAAAGGACAGGGTTTCTGTGCCATTCAATTGATAAGTATCACGGCTCTCACCCATTAAAAACAACAAGGGCAGGACTGAAAACGCGCACAAATTGGAGCGATGAATTCGCTCAAAGCTTTCAGCGATCACCACTCTCACGCCAAGAAGACGCGTGCTTCTTGCCGCATCATCTCGAGAAGAGCCAACACCATAACTCTTACCCGCAACAATCACACCATCAACTCCCATTGACTGATAGTGCTCGGCCGTCCTCAAAACCGGTTGAATTTCTTGGGTCAAATGATTCAATGTGAAGCCGCCTCTCAGTTCAGGCGCCAATTGATTGACGAGGTTCAAATTGGTAAAGGCGCCGTTCAGCATGGCCTCCCAATTACCGCGTCTAGCGCCAAAGGTGTGCAACTGAGCATCTGAGAGGCCCAAATTTTTGAGGTAGTCTCCAGCCAACGTGCTTTTTTGGATATTGCCGGCCGGCGAAATGTCATCGGTCGTGACGCCATCCCCAAGCAACAAAAGAACCCTTGCGTCATGGATCTCTTGACTTGGCGCTTTGGAGTGCGCACCTTGAACAAAGAAGGGTGGCCTGGCAACAAAACCGCTGGGGTCTTTCCAAGCGTAGACCTTTGAAGCGGGGGTTTCAAGCCTCGCCCATCGCTCGGAGCCCATGCCAATGTTTTTGCGGTGCTCAAGGTATAAATTGGGTTTTACAAATTGTTCGATGAAGGCGTTGACCTCTTCGTCCTTGGGCCAAATATCCTTTAAAAAGATGGGCTGACCTGATACAAATCCAATGGGCTCAGCACTTAAATCATGGGTGATTTTCCCGACCAAAGCGTACGCCACGACCAAGGGAGGCGAGGCCAAATAGTTATAACGCAACAACTGCTGCACTCGGCCACTGAAATTACGGTTACCTGATAAAACCGAAACCGCGACCAATCCCTTGCGCTTGATGGCCTCTTCAATGTCTTGGACCAAGGCTCCCGAATTGCCAATGCAAGCGGTGCAACCAAAACCGTCCAGATAAAAACCCAAGTCATCTAAATATTTTTGAAGCCCACTTGCGCTCAAGTAATCACTGACGGTCAAACTGCCGGGTGCAAACAAGGTTTTCACCCAAGGCGCAACAGTGAGACCTGCATTTGAGGCGTTGCGAGCCAATAGACCGGCCGTGATCATCAGATCGGGATTGGCCGTGTTGGTGCAACTCGTAATGGCCGCAAGGGCCAAAGCCCCATCAGGAAACGCGGATTCATT
>CAIOTD010000112.1 GCA_903861115.1 uncultured Burkholderiales bacterium | reverse complement strand
GACTTGCAAGACCATTTGCTCGTTCAAAGCCATCAAATTCTCCATTTATTTAAACCCATCACAGACCTAGAGTCTAACGAAACTTCGATAACCCTTTGAGGCGCTTGCTTGCCATGTTTCTCAGACCCCAAAGTTATCTTGATTTTGTGCGCTCCTTGAGGCCGCTGCGCGGCATCCAGGCATTAAACACTCTAAAATCACCCCCTTGAACCCAAAAATATGAGTGAGCCATGTCTGTACGCCAATTGTTTGTCACCACCGCTTTGCCCTATGCCAATGGAAATTTTCACATTGGCCACATCATGGAGTACATCCAAGCTGACATTTGGGTCCGCGCCCAACGCATGCAGGGCCATCAAGTCTACTTTGTAGGCGCCGACGACGCACACGGTGCGCCCATCATGATTGCGGCCGAGAAGGTTGGCAAAACACCCCAGCAATTTGTCGCCGACATTGCGCAAGGTCGTCAACAATACCTGGACGGTTTTCATGTGGCCTTTGACAATTGGCACTCGACCGATGGCCCAGAGAACCATGCCTTGGCGAAAGAAATTTTTCTAGAACTACAAAAAGAAGGTCTGATCACCACCAAAACGATCGAGCAGTTCTTTGACCCAGAAAAGTCCATGTTCTTGCCCGACCGCTTCATCAAGGGTGAATGCCCCAAATGCGGCTCGCAAGACCAGTATGGTGACTCTTGCGAAAATTGCGGCGCCGTGTACAGCCCAACAGAGCTCAAGAACCCAAGGTCCACGCTCTCGGGGGCGACGCCGGTTTTAAAAACATCGGAGCACTATTTCTTCAAGCTCTCGGACCCCAAGTGTTTGGCTTTTTTACAAACTTGGACACAAGACGGCAAGCTTCAAAGTGAGGTGGCCAACAAGGTGCGTGAATGGCTCACCCCCGATGAGGAGGGCAAAAGTGGCTTGGGGGACTGGGACATCAGCCGTGACGCGCCTTACTTTGGCATTGAGATTCCCAATGCGCCAGGCAAATACTTCTACGTCTGGCTGGATGCCCCCATTGGCTACTTGGCCTCTTTGAAAAATTATTTTGACAAAGGGGGCCCAAAGGCCAGAGGAGATGCAAGAAGCTTTGAGCAATACATGAACGATGAAAAGGTTGAACAGTACCATTTCATTGGCAAGGACATCACCTATTTCCACACCTTGTTTTGGCCAGCCACTTTGCATTTCAGTCACAGAAAAACGCCAAACAATGTGTTCGTGCACGGCTTCATCACAGTCAGCGGTGAAAAAATGAGCAAGAGCCGTGGCACGGGCATTGATCCTTTGAAGTTTCTCTCTTTGGGCATGAATCCTGAATGGATGCGCTACTACATCGCAGCCAAGCTGAATGCAAAAGTTGAAGACATCGATTTCAATCCTGAAGATTTTGTGGCCCGGGTGAACGCCGACTTGATTGGTAAATTCATCAACATTGCCTCTCGCAGTGCGGGCTTTATCAGCAAGCGCTTTGAAGGCAAGATGGGCCACTTGAGCGAAGAAGGTGCCGCCTTGGTGCAACACCTGCAACAAAGCGCGGGGCACATTGCCACGAGCTTTGAGCAAAGAGAATTTGGCAAAGTGCTCAGAGACATCATGCTGCTGGCCGACCGGGTCAACGAATACGTCGACGCGCACAAGCCCTGGGAGTTGGCCAAGCACGCGGATCAAGCCGCGCAACTCCACCAAGTCTGCAGTGCCTGCATCGAAAGCTTTCGCTTGCTAAGCCTCTACCTCAAACCCGTCTTGCCGGCGCTTGTGCGTGAGGTGGAGGGTTTCCTTCAAGTCGCACCCATGGATTTTGCGAGCGCTCAAACGATTTTGGGACAAGGCCATGAAATTGGTGTTTACAAGCATCTCATGCAACGCGTGGATCCCTTGATGATGGACAAACTTTTTGAAGCCCCCGAGGCGACAAGTGCAAGTGTTCCAGCACCTGCGGCACCCGCACATCAAGGGGCGGGGGATCCGGGTGGCACGGCCATTGAAGGCGTCATTGGCATCGAGGACTTCAGCAAAGTGGACCTCAGGATCGCGCTCATCACGCATTGCGAAAGCGTGCCCGGCTCCACCAAGCTGCTTCGTTTGGAGTTGGACGTGGGTGAAGAAAAGACCCGACAAGTCTTCAGTGGCATTGCCGCACACTACAAGCCCGAAGATCTCATTGGGAAACTCACCGTCATGGTGGCCAACTTGGCCCCAAGGAAAATGAAATTTGGCGCCTCCGAGGGCATGGTCTTGGCCGCAAGCCATGGCAATGAGAAAGAGCATCCCGGGGTTTTTGTGCTGAGTCCTTGGCCAGGTGCTCAAGCGGGCATGCGAATTCGCTGATCTCCCAGACACACGAGACACGAGACACGGCAAAAGCCTTCGGTTTCAAGCTTTGCCAAGCGCAAAGAGGGGGTCCCAGGCGCCAAGGGCCTCACGAACCCCAAAGGACAGCCCCAGCTTGGTCCTAAAGGCGCTAAAATGAGCCCTTGTTTGTTCACCGGCCTCAATTGTTTGACCACGTGAAGCACCCCCCCTTTTTTTCAGACCCTGGATGGCCCTCATGTCCTTTTTTAGACGCCCAGATTACAGCTCCGAAGCCAGTCAGTTCATTGATGCTTTAAAAAAAGCCGATCCCCAGTTGGAAAGCAAGCAACGACAAGGGCGTCTTTTGCTCTGGGACCGACCCATGAATGCTCAACTTTGGGATGAGTTTGAGCAAAGCAAGGTCGCTCAAAAGCCCTATGTTTATCAAACCAATGCTTAAAGAGCGTGCGCAACCCTGCGCCCGCGCACACCTGGCTTAAACTTTTATCTGCATGTCTGAACCGTCCGACGCCTTTGATGATGCCCCCGATGCTGCGAGCACGCCGCTAGAGGCGCACGCGCGAGCTGTGCTCGCGGGCACGTCCACTGAGGGCGCATTGGATCAGCTCGAACAAGAGTTGGCGCAAGCTTTGACCCCCACAGGTCATGACGCCGAAGACCAAATGCCCAGTGTGATTGACAAAGTGGCCTTGGCAAAACTTTATGGCGAACCCTTGTTCTCCATGCCCCAGGATTTGTACATTCCACCGGATGCGTTGGAAGTTTTCTTGGAGGCGTTTGAAGGCCCGCTCGATTTGTTGCTGTATCTCATCAGAAAACAAAATTTCAACATCCTTGACATTCCGATGGCGGCGCTGACCAGGCAGTATTTGAGCTACGTTGAGGAGATCAGAGACCGAAATCTTGAACTCGCTGCCGAATATTTGCTCATGGCCGCCATGCTGATCGAGATCAAGTCTCGCATGCTCTTGCCGCCTAAACGCGTGGCTGAAGGCGAGGAGGTGCAAGACCCCAGGGCCGAATTGGTCAAACGACTGCTCGAGTATGAAAAAATCAAGTTGGCCGCCGCTCAACTGAACGAATGGCCGCAATTGGGCCGAGACTACTTAAAGGCACAGGTCTATATCGAGCAGTCCATTCAACCGCGCTTTCCAGACGTCCACGTGCCTGAACTGCAACAAGCCTGGGCGGATATTTTAAAGCGCGCCAAACTGATTCAACACCACCAAATTTCCAGAGAAGAGCTGTCTGTCAGAGAGCACATGAGTCTGGTGCTCAGACAACTTCAGGGCAAGCGTTTTGTCGAGTTTGAAAAGCTCTTTGATCTTGAAAAGGGTGCGCCAGTGTTGGTGGTGACCTTTATCGCTTTGCTCGAGTTGGCCAAAGAGACACTAATCGAAATCACCCAAGCCGAGGTGTATGCGCCGATCTATGTGAGGCTTTCATATTCACCCGTGAATTGAACAATTGAACGGCCATCTTGCGGCAACCTTTTTGCTTTTTCAAAACAATGTTTGGCATTCAAAAAGCAATGCCTTCTCTTTGAATATTTCGAATCAAATATGGATTGGAGAAATCCTCCAGATGGGACCCGTCACTCTCCCAAAGGGACAAGGGTTGAATTACCCCCCTTGACCATGAGAGCCTCTATGGCCCCATCGGCGATTTCTCATTTCGTTTCAAGAAACTTCCCCTTTTGGCCACCCAAGAGAATGGCAACATCCGCATCGCTTTGGCCATGATGACCACGGCGAGATCTGCCTCTGAAAAGCAAGGCTTCAGTGAGTGGGTATTTTTGGATGACCTCGGCCTTAAAAGCCAAAACAGCTTCTTGTGTTTGAGGATCGATGAAAGAGAAATCCATTCCACAATTGTGCAGAAGATGACTGCTTGAAGCACATCGGTTGACTTCGGGCTTGCTTTGCAATGCAATGAAGGTGTGGGCCGGCATCGAACCGCCCTACAGGGATTTTTAATCCGGCGCACAATCCATGGTTAACTTTGGTTCAATGAACCAATTAAACAGATTGATGACTTGCTTTTCACGTCAAAACACGGATCTTCAAGCAACAACTATATTCAGTTGTTTACCCAAAACATGGGCTGCAGCTTCAATTTGCTCAATTTTTGAGGCGTGGCGCAAATCAAACAAGCGATCAACTTGGGGCATGTGCCATCCAAGTCGTCTGGCCAACTCGGCTTTTTTAATCCCCTGCTCAGTCATGGCTTTATAAATACCAAGCTTTGCACATTCCAAAGCGCACGGACTCACTGTTTTTTGCCCCTTCTTTGCTTTACTAGGCGTGGGCAACGATTTCCGATCATCAACATAAAAGGATAGGCCCGTTTCAAGGGCATCCACCGCATTTAACAGGGCCTCGTCTTCATCTGCGCCAAAAGTAATGGCTTCAGGAACGTCGACAAACATGGCGATCACTGTGCCGTTATCGTCTTTTGTTAGTGTTACAGGAAATTCAAACATAGGTGTCCTTCACTTTAAACCCAACTGGCGCTTGATGGCCGCTTCAATGCCTTTACCCAACTCTTTTGTACCATGCATCGGCAAAGCCGAGTGCTTGCCGTTCAAAACAACTTTTAGATGTGAGCCTTTGCCTTGAGTAAATGTGGCACCTTGTTGCTCAAGCCATTTTTTGAGTTGCTTTGAATTCATGCATTTCAGTCTAACAGAAATGTTGTGTTTTCAAAAGGACATATTGGAGGTGCGGGCCGGCGTCGAACCGACCTACTCGCATTGGCCATCCGCCAAGTGCCCCTACAACACAAACAGGGGCGCAGGTTTTGAGCGCATGTGCGCCAGAGACTTAAAACTCAAGCTTGCTTTGTCTGGCCATCAATGCTTTCATGGCTTCTTGGGGGGTCAACGCTTCTTTGAGCACATTGACCACCATCTGCGTGATGGGCATTTCCACACCCAGGGCCAGGGCTCGAATGAGCACGGTCTCCGCGCTGTACACCCCTTCAGCCACATGACCCAAGTCTCTGACAATATCTTCCAATCGTTTCCCCTTGGCCAGCGCCAAGCCCACTTGCCGGTTTCTGGACAGATCGCCTGTGGCGGTCAAGACGAGGTCGCCAAGCCCACTCAAGCCCATCATGGTTTCACTTTTAGCGCCCAGCGCCAAACCCAATCGGGAGATTTCGACCAGACCGCGCGTGATGAGGGCCGCCCTTGCATTCGTCCCCAAATTCAATCCATCACAGATACCGCAGGCAATGGCCATGACGTTTTTGACAGCGCCGCCCACCTCAACGCCCACCCAGTCTTCATTGGCATAGACCCGCAACTGCGGGCCGTGAAAGGCCTGGACCATCAACTCACGAAGCGTTGGGTTGGGACTGGCCGCGACCAAGGCGGTGGGTTGACCCAGGGCCACCTCTTTGGCAAAACTCGGTCCCGACAAGACGCCTGCAGCCAAGTTGCTTGCGGCCTCTTGGAGCACCTCATGGGCCATCAAACCCGTGGCCTTCTCGGTCTGAGCGACGCCTTCAGCCGAAACCACGCGCTTGTTTTGTGGCGCCTCAAACCCCTTGCACAACCACACCACGGGCAGCGTACTGGAGAGCGCTTGCACAGACTCGAGCATGCCGCGCAACGCGGCCATGGGCGTTGAGATCACCACCAGATCTTGCTCACGCAACCACTCCTTTAAGGGACTGGCAGAAAGGAGCAAGGTGCGAGGAAACTCAATCCCCGGCAAATAGCGCTCATTGGAGCGAGAACGGTTGGCCGATTGGAGCCACGCCTCGTCTCGGGCCCACAGGGTCACGGTGTTGGGTTGCTCCAAAGCGCCCTGGGGTTTGCTCAAAGCAATGGCCAAAGCCGTGCCCCAGGCGCCCGCGCCGAGTATTGCGATTTTCATGATGAAAGCTCCATTAAAAAAGCTCGCTCAAGACGAGGAACGCCAAAAATGCGACCACTCACTCGGCTGATTCAGCCTTACTGGGTGGCTTGGGGGGCTTGAGCGCTGTTTTGTTGCTGCTCATACATGGTTTGGAAGTTGATCTCTGCCAAATGCACGGGTGGGAAACCAGCCCGCTGAATCACATCGGCCACATTCCCGCGCAAATAGGGGTAGACAATTTGTGGGCAGGCAATGCCGACGATGGAGCCCAATTGTTCTTGGGGCACATTGCGAATTTCAAAAATACCCGCTTGTTTGGCCTCGACCAAAAAGACGGTCTTGTCTTGAATTTTGGTGCTCACGGTGGCGGTCACGGTGATTTCGAAAATCCCTTCATTGACCGTTTCAGCGCCGACTTGGAGTTGAATGTCCACACTGGGTTGCTCTTGTGAGAGCAAAATGGCGGGCGAATTGGGTTGCTCAAGTGAGATGTCTTTTAAATAAACACGTTGGATTTGAAATACTGGGGTTTGCTCGTCAGCCATGAATGAAAAGATCCTAAAAATGAAGAGGGGATCGCACCCAAAGGTTTGCTTTTTGAAATGAGCAATTCAGATGGGCTGCATCTGGGAGATGCAAAATGCGCGAATCACGGCCATTGTGCCCTAAGCCAGCGCCCGCTTTGAAGACCGCTTGTTTTCATGGGGCTTGAGCCTTTAAGCCAATGACCGACTTGAATTATCCCTTAAAGCGCTGGACATATTCGAGCAAATGGGCCGCACCCGGGGGGCAAATGGCAAAAAAATTCGACTGGAGCGCCCGTGCGCCCTCAAGCACTGGCCAACAAGGCAAGCAATTGCCCTTTGGCATCCAGGGCGATCAAATCATCGCATCCACCCACGTGGGTTTGTCCAATGAAGATTTGCGGCACAGTTCTCCTGCCCGTCAGATCCATCATCTTTTGACGCTCCTCTGGATTCATGTCCACGCGCACTTCCTCGATGCTTTCGACCCCTTTGGATTTCAAAATTTGCTTGGCCCTTACGCAATAAGGACACACTGCAGTCGTATACATCTTCACGGGTGGCATAAGGACTTTCTGGTTTAAAAAGAGTGGGTCGAGCCCGCCTCAAAACCCAAGGCGCTTAAAAAACGACTGTGGGCGTTGACGGATGTGGCACAAAAACAAATTTTAACAAAAGCTGATCAAAGCGTTTTTTTCTGCGTGGGAAGACTGGCTTCTTTCCAGGATTTAAGTCCCCCAGAGAGGCTGTGGACTTGCTCAAAGCCCAGTTTTTTTGCAATGGCCACCGCTTTTTGTGAGCGCGATCCGCTGGCGCAGACCATGATGAGGGGCTGCTGCTTGTTTTTTTGGACTTGGTTGAGTTTGTTTTGAAGCTCCAACAAATCGAGATGCTCTGAGCCCACAATGTGCTCTTCATTGAATTCTGGCAGCGTTCGCACATCCAGCAAGTTGGCTCGCTCTTTGTTCATCATCTGCACCACCAAGGTGGGGCTCAGTCCCAAATCCATGGCCCCTTGCAACACGGGCGTGACCAGCAAAAGGCCTGAGACCAAAGCCACACATAAAAGCATCCAATTGTCGATAATAAATTTCAAAGCTGATCCTCGGTAAAATAACGAAACAAGGAGCATTCTAAAATCCAAGTGACGCACTTTGTGCGAAAGAACCACATTTAGAAGCACATTTTTCACCAACCCCTTCACAATTAAAGATTTGAGCAGCAATGTATACACTTGTTTTGATCCGCCACGGAGAGTCCACATGGAATTTAGAAAACCGCTTCACCGGTTGGACCGATGTTGATTTGACCCCTTTGGGCATCGAGCAAGCCAAGCTCTGTGGCGAGGTGCTGAGCGAGCATGGGTATGTCTTTGACTTGGCCTACACCAGCGTGTTGCAACGGGCCATTCACACCCTGTGGCATTGCTTGGACGCGATGAAACGGCCTTGGTTGCCTGTGGTGCACAGCTGGCGATTGAACGAGCGCCATTACGGCGCGCTTCAAGGGCTGAACAAAGCGGAAACGGCGAAAAAGTATGGGGACGCGCAAGTCCTGGCTTGGCGCAGAAGCTACGATGTACCGCCTCCTGCACTCACCGAAGAGGACGAAAGAACGGAAAAACACCAAGAACGGTACGCCAAAATTGACAAGGCCTTGGTCCCCCTCACCGAGTGTTTAAAAGACACGGTTGCGCGGGTCCTGCCCTTTTGGAACGACTCCATCGCCCCAGCGCTCAAAGCGGGCAAGAAGCCTTTGATCGTGGCGCACGGCAACTCCATTCGCGCTTTGATCAAATACTTGGATCAAATGTCGGACACGGACATCATTGAGCTCAATATCCCCAACGGGGTGCCCTTGGTCTATGAGCTCGACGCCGATCTCAAACCCATCAAGCATTACTATTTACAGGCGAAGGCCTGATCCAGGGGCGCATCAGCGCCCCAAGCGCTTAAGGCCCTAAGCACCCAAGCGCCTGGCTCTGGTGGCTGGCCTACGTTGACAGGATCCGATCTTGACCTTGAAAAAGTAGGTGTCTTTGCACGGGTCTGGCTTCTTTCTGGAGGCTATTGCGTGGATAATGTCCTTTTGAGCCCAGCTTAGGCCTTTGGCCAGGCCTGTGGGCCTTCATTGATTTGTATAACCTGGTAGGGGTCGCATGGGGCAAAAACTTAAAATTTGGGCATGGATTGCAATTGGCGCCTTTGCGGGCGCCATGACCACGGTGTCTTTGGAGGGCATTGCCAGGGGCAACCTCTCGCCCCTTCCACTTGAAGAGTTGCAGCAACTCGCCTCCGTCTTTAGCATGATCAAGAGCGATTATGTGGAGTCGGTGGATGAAAAAAAATTGATCACCGATGCCATCTCCGGCATGGTTTCAAGCTTGGACCCTCACTCCCAGTACTTTGACAAAAAGTCCTTCAAAGAGTTCAGGGAAGGCACCACCGGACGCTTTGTGGGGGTGGGCATTGAAATCACCACCGAAGACGGCTGGGTCAAAGTGGTCTCCCCCATTGAGGGCTCACCCGCCTACCGTGCGGGATTGAAGTCGGGCGACCTGATCACCAAGGTCGACGACACGAACGTCAAGGGCCTCTCGCTGAATGAAGCGGTCAAGCGCATGAGAGGCGAGCCCAATACCAAGGTGGTGCTCACCATCTTTAGAAAAGAAGAGAACAAGACCTTCCCTGTGACGATCGTCAGAGAAGAGATCAAGACGCAAAGTGTCAAAGGTAAATTGATTGAGCCGGGCTACGCTTGGCTCAGACTGAGTCAATTCCAAGACCGAAGCGTTGAAGATGTGGTCAAAAAATTGGAAGCCCTTTACCAAGAGGACCCCAAACTTCAAGGGCTGGTGCTGGATTTGAGAAACGATCCGGGGGGCCTGCTGGATGCGGCGGTGGCCATCTCTGCCGCCTTCTTGCCCGACAACGTGACCGTGGTCTCGACCAATGGGCAACTGGCAGAAAGCAAGTTTGTCTACAAAGCGTCTTCGGAGTTTTACCAACGCCACGCGTCGTCCGACCCCATTGCTGAGCTGACACAAAAAACCAACGGTATTTTCAAAACCATCAAAATGGTGGTCTTGGTGAACGAAGGCTCTGCCTCTGCCAGTGAGATCGTGGCAGGCGCACTGCAAGACCATCACCGCGCAACCATTTTGGGCTCACAAACCTTTGGCAAAGGCTCGGTCCAAACGGTCAAACAATTGGGGCCCGATACGGCCTTGAAAATCACAACCGCACGCTACTACACGCCAAGCGGTCGGTCCATCCAAGCCAAGGGCATCGTGCCCGATGTGATGGTGGACGAGACGCTTGAGGGCAGTCCCTTCGCGGCGCTCAGAACGCGAGAGGCCGATTTGGAAAAACACTTGACCAGTGGTCAAGGCAAAGAGGTGAAGGATGCAGAAAGAGAGCGCGCACGCGAAGCGGCCCTCAAGCGCTTAGAAGAAGAGTCCAAGAAACCCGTGGCCGATCGACGCCCCCCTGAGTTTGGCAGTGACAAGGACTTTCAACTGCTTCAAGCCCTCAATCACCTCAAAGGCCTGAGCGTCATCGCAAGCAAAACACAGACCGAGCGCACCGTGGACAAAGACAAAGAGGAGAACTGAGGCTGTGGGTGACGAGGAACTGCTCAGATATTCGCGTCACATTTTGCTGCCCGAGTTGGGCATTGAAGGTCAAGAAAAGCTGCGCCAATCGCGCGTCTTGATTTTGGGCCTGGGAGGACTGGGATCGCCCGTTGCGCTTTATTTGGCAAGTTCTGGTGTGGGAGAGCTCACCCTGGTGGATCACGACACCGTGGACTTGACCAACTTGCAGCGACAAATCGCGCACGACTCACAAAGCCTTGGACACACCAAGGTGAGTTCGGCCAAAGCGCGCATCCTCGCACTGAACCCAGGCGTTCAAGTGCACACGCACGCTGTAAGAGCGAGCCGTGAGCTGCTCACCGAGTGGTTAGAGGACATTGATTTGGTGGTCGATTGTTGCGACAACTTTGCAACACGGCACATGCTCAACCGTGTGTGCCTTGAGAAGAAAACGCCTTGGATTTTTGCGGGTGCCATCTCCATGGATGCACAAATGAGCGTCTTTGACCCCAGGGTCCCTGACGCCCCTTGCTTTGCCTGTCTCTTTCCCCCCGATCTCTCCCCGGAGGAAGTCAATTGTGCAAGCCTAGGGGTCTTGGCGCCTTTGGTGGGTGTGGTGGGTGCCTTGCAGGCCTTGGAGGCGCTTAAAGTGCTTGCTGGCGTGGGAGAGCCCCTTGTGGCTCGGCTGTTGATGCTTGAAGCTCGGCAGATGCGGTTCAGCGAAATGCGTCTGAAGCGCCAACCCAACTGCCTGGTGTGCGCTGATCGCGTTTGAGCCCGTTCACCAACTTCTTTTTGGGCGCCCAAGACACGCCAAATGTTTGCGCCGTGTCCTTTTTAAGCGCCGACAATCCATCCTTCCAAAGGATCCATCTCAAGAGGCAAACCGTACTGCGCATGGCCTTGGACTTTTTGAGTCAGACCCCAGGCGGCTTGAACGGCACAGATCACCGCATCCAAGGTGTCGCCACTTGCGTCCTCGATCATCGCTTCACGCTGTGCGTGCGTGAGCTTTAAGCGCAAATTCAAACGTGTTTGTCCAAGCTCCAAGGCATGGATCACATCCTTTCTGGCAATCAATCGCTCTGGCGTTTGACGCGACTTGTCATCGCTTTTGTAGCTTCTGCGGGCCAAAATTTCTTTGGCCAGCATCCCCGGATAGGCCTCCAAAGCAAGCCTCAAAGGATCTTGGGGCAAAAGACCCACCAAGCTCACGCCCGCCTTGATCAGCAAAGGCACGCCTGCATGCATCATGAAGGCGACGGGTGGATTGACCCATTTCATGGAGGGGCTCGAGTCCGCGGGTCGATCGGTTTGGCGGTGCGCGAACTTGGCCCCAGCGGGGCGTTGATCGCAAAAGTTTTTAAAGCACGCGCGGATGTCTGGACGGGTCATGCCGCAAAAATGGGCCATGCAGTCCACGTAAGTCAGTGGCCAACCCAATTGGGTCACAAGCTCTCTGGGCAGGCCAAAAGGCAAATCAAAGCCCCCCACCCAATGGGGGTGTGCCTTGAGCGCGAGCTCAAACGCGTCGAAGGCCTTGAAGCGCTGGACTTCTTTCAATTGAACCAAGCCGGGTGCCACCAGCTCGCCCCAAGCCAAAACGATGGGCTTTTGCGCGCTCGGGCTGGAGGTGAAGTCACACCCCAAAAGGGCCGGCAATGCGGACACGGATCGGCTCGAAATTTTTAAGCGCGGCCCATGATGGAGGCGGTGGCCATGAGCTCTTCTAAAAGCGCCAAGGAGACGTCGCCTGAGACGCCATAGGGGTCCAGGATGGGTGTCTCCGAGTACTTGAGCACGATGGAGGCGTTCAATTTGGCCAAATTGACTTGGCCCATGGTCCAACCACTGAAGCGGCGTTGCTTGATCTCTTCGTAGTGGAGCAAGACCACTTCTGTGTGGCGCTTGTCTTGGACCAACAGGTTGTAGAGCTCATTGACTTGTTGGCGACCGCCTTCAATGGCTTGTAAAAAAATACCGCTGCCGTAGCAAAGGATGCCGGTGATGCCTTTGGAGACATTGTGCTCTCGTGAGGAGGCCAAAATGGCTTCGGTGTGGTTTTCGGCCTGGTGGTCGACCGCCTTACTGACATACAACAAACGAACTAACATATCGATCAATCCTTCTTAGGCAAAAGCGCCAAAAACTCGCGCCTGAGGGCCGCGTTCTTTAAAAATGCACCGCGCATGACCGAGTTGATCATGCGTGAGTCCATGTCTTTGACGCCACGCCAACCCATGCAATAGTGGGAGGCTTGCATCACCAAAGCGAGGCCATCGGGTTGGGTTTTTTCCTGGATCAGATCGGCCAATTGGACCACCGCTTCTTCTTGAATTTGAGGGCGTCCCATGACCCACTCCGCCAGGCGTGCATATTTGGACAGGCCAATCACATTCGTGTGCTCATTGGGCAAGACGCCGATCCAAATTTGACCAATGACGGGACAGAAATGGTGACTGCAAGCGCTTCGCACAGTGATGGGGCCGACGATCATCAGCTCATTCAAATGCTCTGCGTTGGGAAACTCAGTGATGGGGGGCGCACTCACATAGCGGCCTTTGAAGACCTCTTGGAGATACATTTTGGCCACTCGCTTGGCCGTGTCTCCCGTGTTGTGATCGCTTTTGGTGTCGATCACCAAGCTGTCTAAAACACCTTGCATCTTGCCTTTGACTTCATCAAGCAAGGCGTCCATTTCCCCAGGCTCTATGAAATCGGCGATGTTGTCGTTGGCATGACAGCGCTTTTTGGCAGCGAGAACTCGCTCTCTGATTTTGACAGAAACGGGCACGCCCTCGTCGAGATCTGGCTTGGGATGGGTCATGTTGGGATAGGACTTGATGAGTAAAAGAGCGCTGATGTTAACAGCCTATGAAAAAATGCACAAAAATGGGGAAATTAAGGCCTCTTGCTGGCTGTTGGGCCCTTGGGGTGGCGAGAGGCGGGCAAGAAATTTTTGAGGTTCAAAATCGCCTCTGCATTGGAGGGTGAAAACACCTCTCCTGCGGCCTCTAAATAAGGCCTCCATTTGTACTGGGTGTGTTCCCTCTCACTCAGCGCCACGGGCGTGTCTCTGGGGACTTCCAAACCGAACACGCGCTCCAAGTTGTGGCTGACGGTGGGGGCATAGCGGTGGCGATAAGCGGGATAAATTTCGTAATGGTTTTCTAGACCCCAGTCATCCAGTTGGCAACTGGGGGCGTCGACATCGATCCGTGTCTCCTCCATCACCTCGCGCTTGGCCGTTTCTAGCCAGGACTCCAGTAAAAAGTCCTTCGATCCGGTGACCGATTGCCACGTGTGCATGTCCGCTCTTTTAAGCAGCAGCACCTCCAACTCGCGGGTGTAGATCACCACCAGCACGGACTCGGGAATTTTGTAATCCATGGAAAATGAAAAAATGGGGGGGGCAAGAGGTGGAAAAGTCAGCGGGCAGGCACCAAGGTGTGTGCCTCAGTCTCTTTTGAGCCTCATTTGGTTGGGCAAGGGCACCGAGCGTTTCAGCACGCCCTCCCCAAGCCACTGGGCCGACTTGAAAGCCCTTTGAGCGACCGAGGGCAGCGGCATTTGCTGGTAATCGTCATTGAAGACCTCAAAAGAATAGTCGCCTCGGTAGCCCATGTTGAACAAGCGTTTGACCACGTCCGCCAAGGCCTCACTGTGCACGCCCTCGCCTGGAAAGACCCTGAAGTGGCGTGCGGTGGTGATGCGCTCCTCGAGCGAGCGAATTTCTTGCCACATGAAATCGGCCAATTGCACCAAGAAGATTTTCTCGGGATCGATCAACTCCAAATCATCGAGCGCACTCTGGGTGGCCAACATGTGAAAGGAATCCAGACCCAGTCCCAAGTTGGGGAAATCTGCCCTTTGCACGATGTCCCACGCTTGGTCGTATTGATTGATGGTTCGACCCCAAGACAGTCCTTCAAAAGCCACCTTGATCCCAAGGGGCAGCGCCAACATGGCCAATTTTCTCAAATCCTTGGCCAAATGGGCCTTGTCCTCGCTGGCATGCACGGAGGTGGAAGAGCACACCAACAGCACCTTGGCGCCGAGCGCGTGGCACATCTCCAGCATGGACTTGGCCACATCCACTTTGTAGGCATGCAAATGACCCGACAGCCCTTCAAAGTCCCTCAAAACCTGAAAGCCCGTCACCCGCAATCCGCTGGCCTTGACCGCCTTGACGGCAGCCTCTAGCCCATCGGCGTGCCCCACCACATCCCTGGCCGAGAGCATGACTTGAGAAAACCCCGCCTCTCGAATCGCTTTGAGCTTGGCCTCCAAGGGACCCGCCAAGGAGATCGTGTCCATCCCAAAATCATCCATCGCGCCTTTAAAGATGCTCATGACGGCGTACCATCCTTGACCAATTCAAAGCTCAAACTTCCTAACCAAGACCGAGTCAAAGCCCCCTTCATTGACTCATCTTGAGAGTGAGCACTCACAAACTCAACGCCCTTGATCTTCATCTGCTCAACCGCCCAGGGCACATCGGGTGTCCCAAGGGCCAATCGGTGCAGCCGTTCATCCTCCTCCACCGAGAGCACGCCCAACTCAGGCTCGATCAACTGCAGGTAAAAAGTCTGGCAAGGGCTTTTCAAGATGCGGCCCTTGGGTAACATGCCGAAATGCTCTTGCGCGGGCAGCGCTTGAAAGCCCAACAGCTCTTTGTAAAACTCCATCCAGTCGAGCATGCGGTCGTTGCCGATGTATTGCACGATGCCGAAAAAATGAAATCCCAGGGCACTCGGGGGGTGTTGCTCAACGGTTGGAATGGGGACAAAGTCCACCTCGTAGATCGAGAAGTCTTTGTAACGATCCACAAAGAAAATGCGGCTAGAACCCACACCATGAATGGCCGGTATGTTGAGCTCCATCACGGCCACTTGCGTGGGCACCCCCCAAGCCCCCAACGCCAAAGCACGTGCATAGGCGTGCTGTGCGTCGCGCACTCGAAGTGCGATGGCCGCGATCACTGGCTTGTCCTCAGGAGATGCGGTGTGCGCCAAACCCGCATCGTGGGCGTTGACGATCACATTCATCTGTCCTTGCCTGTAGAGCATCACCTCTCTGGAGCGATGCCGGGCAACGGGTCTAAAGCCCATCATCTCCAACACATGGCCCAAGGCTTGGGGCTTGCTCGTGGCGTATTCAATGAACTCAATCCCAGCCAATCCCAAAGGGTTTGCATCTTGTGCGATGTCCTCTCGGTCGCTCAAGGCGGGGGCTGAAGGGGGCTGCACGTGAAGCGCTGCGCCAGTGGTTGTGAAGGTGCTCATCAAAGGGTATCCCTATCTAAAACGCCAATCCCTGGGCGTTGTATTAATTGTAAGTGGGGCTATGATAATGCACATCTGAAAATATTTTAGACCGCTCCCCTTTCCCGACTTATAAGGCAGCCCCATGATTCAAACTCGAGAACTTTTTCAATTGACCTTGAAGGTCCCAAGCATTGTGGACTTGGGCCAAACGCCCAAAGGCATTCGCAAAATCGCGCGGGTCACGGGTGGTGAATTTCATGGCGAGCGCATCAAGGGCACCGTGCATGAAGGACCCGGCGGCGACTGGATGCTCCTCAGACCCGATGGCGTCTTGAATTTGGATGTTCGCATCACGCTTGAGACCGATGACCACCAATTGATCTTCATGTCCTACCAAGGGGTTCGCCACGGACCGCAAGAGGTGATGGACCGACTGGGACGTGGCGAGAGCGTCGACCCCAAAGAATATTACTTTCGCATGGTGCCAAGCTTTGAGACCAGCAGCGAGAAGTACGCCTGGCTCAACAAGATTGTCTGCGTTGCAACGGGCAGGCGCGATGCCAGTGGCCCGACCTACCACGTCTACGAAGTGCTTTGAGCGCCGCCTTCAAACTCACCCAGGGCACCGCCCAACATGGATCCCCATCTTTGGGGGGCTTGACCCCCCTCTTACACCGTACGTGATATGTTCATAAAAAAATACCTCCTTGCAACGTTGCTGGCGACCTTTGCATGGGCCGCGCTCGCGCAAAACAATTGGCCCAGCAGGTCCGTTAAAATTTTGGTGCCCTATCCAGCTGGGGGCTCGACAGATATTTTGGCCAGACTCCTAGGGCACAAACTCTCAGAGACCTTGAACCAAGCGGTGGTGATTGAAAACAAAGGCGGGGCGAGTGGTGGCGTTGCGGCAAGCGCCTTTACCAAAGCCCCCTTGGATGACCACTACTTCATGGTCGCCTCTTTGCCCATGATGGCCATCAACCAGTACCTCTACAAAAAGATGGGCTACGACCCAGACAGCGATCTGTTGCCGATTGGGCTCATTGCGCAAACGCCCAATGTGATGGTCACCTCGCCCACCTTGCCGGTGAACACGCTCAAAGAGTTGGCCCTTTATGGCAAGGCGCAAACGGTGCCTTTGACTTACTCCAGCTCCAGCTCAGGCAGCGCGGGCCACCTGCTCAACGAGCTCTTTAAAACAAACATTGGCATTGAATTGACCCACGTCCCCTACAAAGGCAACGGGCCCTCGATGGCCGCCCTCCTGGGGGGCGAGGTTCAGTTCACCACCGATAATTTGACACAATTGTTGCCCCAAATCAAAGCGGGCAAACTAAAACCTTTGGCCGTGACCTCGACCAAGCGCTGGTTTCAGCTGCCCGATGTCCCAACGGTCAGCGAAAGTGGGTTTCCCAACATGACCACCTCGGCCTGGTTTGGTTTGGTCGCACAAAGCAAAGTCTCCTCCGAGGTGATCTCTCGCATGAACCGAGACTTGAACGCCATTTTGAACAACCCAGAGTTCATCGCCCGTTTGCGTGAGGTCAGCTTTGAGACCTTGCCGGGTAGCCCCAATGACATGAAACAAGCCTGGCTCAAAGAGCGTGACATTTGGAAAAAAGTGGTTGAAAAATCTGGTGCGAGCGCTGAATGAGTGCGGCTCACTTGCCCCTTCGCAATGGGGGCCACATCTTGGTGGATGCACTGAAGATCCACGGCGTTAAAAAAATATTTTGTGTGCCGGGCGAGAGCTTCTTGCCCATCTTGGATGCCTTGGCTGAAGCGCAAGAAACCATTGAAGTGGTGGTGTGTCGACACGAGGCCAGCGCTGCTCACATGGCCCAAGCCTATGCGCGTCTTACAGGCGAGCCAGGGGTGTGCATGGTCACACGAGGGCCTGGCATCACGCAGGCCAGCATTGGCTTGCACACGGCCGCACAAGACTCCAGTCCGCTCATCATGTTGGTGGGCCAAATCGACAGCACGCACACGGGTCGCGAGGCCTGGCAAGACCTGGACATGGTGCACATGTTTCAAACGGTGGTCAAACGTGTGGCGCAACTCGACCGCATCGAGCGCATCCCAGAGGTGATCAGTCGCGCCTTTCACGCAGCGGTCTCGGGCAGACCGGGGCCTTGCTTGGTCGCTTTACCGGAGGATTTGCTGTATGCCAAAGCGCAGGTGGCCGATTTGGGCGCCTATAAAAAGACCGCCATGGGACCGCGTCAAAGCGAGCTCGATCAATTGAGCGCGATGCTGCAAGACGCAAAACGAGCCATTTTGATCTTGGGCGGCAGCGACTGGCACGCCGGCGCATTGAAGAGCATCCAATGCTTTGCTGAAAGCTTTCATTTGCCCGTTTGCACGGGCTTTCGACGCCAAGATCTCTTTGACAACACGCACCCCTTGTACGTGGGACCCCTGGGCCCAGGGGTGAGCACGTCTTTGGCAACCAGCATTCAAAACGCCGATTTGATTGTGGCGATCGGCTCGCGCCTGAGCGACACAAGCACCTCTGGCTACCAACTGATTCAAGCACCCCGTTCTCGTCAACGACTGATCCATGTGCACCCCGATGCGCAAGAGCTTGGCCGCGTCTACCAAGCCGACTTGATGATCCAGTCGACCTTGAATGAATTTGCCGATCGTGTGCATGCGCTCAAACCCCAGGGCACACCCCCTTGGAGTCAGCACGCCCATGAAGCCCATGCCCACTACCTTGAAAGCTTGGTCCCAACACCAGTCCCCGGAGAGGTCAATCTAGGCCGCGTGGTCCATTGGCTCAACGCCAACGTGCCGCCCGAGACCATCATCACCAACGGTGCGGGCAACTACACCGCTTGGGTTCACCGCTTTTACCAGCACCGTCAATTGGGCACCCAACTCGCCCCCACAAGTGGCACGATGGGGTACGGCATCCCAGCGGCCATTGCGGCCAAAATCACCCACCCCGATCGAGCGGTGATTTGCTTTGCTGGGGACGGCTGCTTCATGATGAGTGAGAAGGAATTGGCCACGGCCAAACAGTACAAACTGGCCATCGTCTTCATCGTGGTCAACAACAACATGTACGGCAGCATTCGCATGCACCAAGAGAAGAATTTTCCAGGAAAAGTATTTGCAACCAGCCTTGAAAACCCCGACTTCGTGATGCTTGCAAAAGCATACGGCTTGGACGGCTTCTTGGTCACCCGCACCGAAGACTTTGAAGGCGCCTTCAAGCAAGCCATCGGCGCTAAACATGGCGCAGTGATTGAGCTCAGGACCCACCCGCATGCCATCACACCCTCCCTCACGCTGGAGGCACTCAGGAAATAAGTTCAGCCCTTCAAGTCTCTCAGGGTAAAAAAAAAGACCGCTGATCAAGGCGGTCTTTTTTACGGGTGCAGGGGTCACTGCACTGTTTTTTTTAGCGGCCCCTCAAGAGGCGCTGGCTGCGGGTGTCCTCAAGCGAATGTGCAACTCTCTGAGTTGCTTTTCATCCACAGGAGAAGGTGCTTGGGTCAACAAACACTGCGCCCTTTGTGTTTTGGGGAACGCAATCACGTCGCGAATCGAATCGGCACCGGTCATCAAGGTCACGATGCGGTCCAAGCCAAAGGCCAAACCACCATGGGGTGGCGCGCCGTATTGCAAAGCATCCAACAGGAAGCCAAATTTCAACTGCGCCTCTTCTGGGGTGATCTTTAAGGCATCAAACACCTTTTGTTGCACATCGGCTTGGTGAATACGCACCGAGCCGCCGCCGATCTCCCAGCCATTCAAAACCATGTCATAGCCTTTGGCAATGCACTTCTCGGGCGCGGTGACCATCCAGTCCTCGTGCCCATCTTTGGGGGCCGTGAAGGGGTGGTGAACGGCGGTGTAGCGACTGGACTCCTCGTCGTACTCGAACATGGGGAAATCCACCACCCACATGGGTGCCCAACGGCTCTCAAACAAACCCTGTGTCTTGGCAAAATCAGACAAACCAATCTTCAAACGCAGTGCGCCAATGGCGTCGTTGACGACTTTGGCCTTGTCTGCGCCAAAGAAGAGCAAGTCGCCGTTTTGAGCACCCGTTCTTTGCAAAATGGTTTGAAGCGCTTCGTCATGCAAGTTTTTAACAATGGGTGACTGCAAGCCTTCGCGCCCTTGCGCCACGTCGTTGACTTTGATCCAGGCCAAGCCTTTTGCGCCATAAATCTTCACAAACTCGGTGTACCCATCGATCTCGCCACGGCTCATCAAGCCGCCTTGAGGAATGCGAAGGGCCACAACGCGCCCGCCGGGTGTGGTCGCGGGTCCCGAGAACACCTTGAAGTCCACCGTGCCCATGGCATCGGTGAGCTCTGTGAACTCCAAATTGATCCTGAGGTCGGGCTTGTCCGAGCCATATCGGGCCATGGCTTCTGAATAAGCCATGATGGGGAACTCGCCAAGCTCGATGTTCAAGACTTGCTTGAACACGTGCGTGATCATCTCTTGGAACATCTCTCGGATCTCTTCCTCCCCAAGGAAAGAGGTCTCGATATCAATTTGCGTGAATTCGGGCTGGCGATCCGCCCTCAAGTCCTCGTCTCTGAAGCATTTGGTGATTTGGTAGTAGCGGTCGTAGCCAGCGACCATCAAGAGCTGCTTGAAGAGCTGGGGCGACTGGGGCAAAGCGAAGAACTGACCGTCGTGTACACGACTGGGCACCAAGTAGTCACGCGCGCCTTCAGGGGTGCTTTTGGTGAGCATGGGCGTTTCAATGTCGATGAAACCGTGTTCATCCAAAAATTTTCTGATGTTCATCGCCACTTTGTAGCGCAGCATCAAATTGTTTTGCATGTAAGGCCGGCGCAGATCCAGCACACGGTGGGTCAAGCGCGTCGTCTCTGAGAGGTTCTCATCGTCGAGCAAAAAGGGTGGCGTGACCGACGGGTTGAGCACACGCAACTCGTGACAATGCACCTCGATCTTGCCGCTTTTGAGGTTGTCGTTGTTGGAGCCTTCAGGCCGCGCCATGACCAGTCCTTTGATCTGAATACAGAATTCATTTCTCAAGTCCTCGGCCACCGCGAACATCTCAACTCGGGATGGATTGCAGACCACTTGCACATTGCCTTCTCGGTCCCTCAAGTCCACAAAAATCACACCACCATGGTCGCGCCTGCGATTGACCCAACCACACAGGGTCACGGTTTGACCAATCAAAGCTTCTGTAACAATTCCACAATAATGAGTACGCATAGACATGTTCAAAGTTCTTTCTGTTTCAATTCTCTTAAAAATAGATCAAGTCACTTCTTTGTTCAAAGGACTACTTTGCGCTGGGCGCATTTTTCTCGGGCGTGGCCTCATTGACCACCTCATCGGGTGCAACGGCACCCATGGACAATACATACGTCAAGGCTTGGTCCACACTCAGGCTCAACTCCTTGACATCGCTTTGATGAACCATCAAAAAAAATCCACTGGTCGGGTTCGGTGTGGTGGGCACGTAAACACAAAGCATCCCGTCGCCCAACAGATCCGCCACCTCTCCCGACGGGGCCCCCGTTTGGAAGGCAATGGTCCAAGCGCCGGCGTGCGGGTACTGGATCAACAAGGTTTTTCTGAACGCATTTCCATTGGAGGAAAAAAGGGTGTTGGAGACTTTTTTAACGCTTGTGTAAATGCTCTTGACAATGGGGATCAAGTTAAAGAGATTGTCCCATTGCCTGACCCACCAGCGGCCAGCGACATTGGAGACAAAGGCGCCGGTGAGGATCAAGACCCCAAAGACCAGCACCACGCCAAGACCGTGCACTTCACGCAAAAACTGCAAGCTGTTTTCACTCTCCGTTGAGAGCACCGAGCCCAGACCCGACAAAAAGGCGGCAAAGACCGCGTCAAACAAACCCACCAACCACAAGAGCACCCAGACCGTGATGGCCAAGGGCAGCCAGACCAAGAGGCCCGCGATGATGTGTTTTTTGATGTGCATGTTAGGAGGTCAAAGTGTCGCCAAAAGTTGGCTTGAGACGGTAAAAAATAAATCTGACTTTAAGGCACCCAAGGCATCAAGCGCTGGGTGTGGATGAGGAGCCGGAGGGACTTGAAGCGCCAGTGCTGGTGGAGGGCGATGATGCCCCAGCAGAACTCGACTTGGCATCGGGCGCGCTGCTGGCACTTTTCGACGCCGACCCCTCGCCGCCCGACGATGGCGTTGCAGACCCCGAGCTCTCTTTGCTCGTGGTCCCCGCCTCCGCGCCCCCCGCTTTGCTCTCGACCCCGCCCACGGCGCCAGAGGCGGCCTTGTCTTGAGGGCCTCCTCTGAAATCGGTCACATACCAACCCGAGCCCTTCAATTGGAAACCCGCCGCTGTGACTTGTTTGGTAAATGAGGGCTTGGAGCACTCAGGACACGTGCTCAAGGGCGCATCGGACAACTTTTGCAAAACATCCTTGGCAAAGCCGCAGGATCCGCATTTATAGGCATAAATTGGCATGGCAATGACTGGTGAAGAAAATCGTCAATTATAGTGCCCATGGCACTTTTTCCCCACCCTTTGGCCCGCCCTCAGACACAATTGGGGCCGCGCCTGGTGCAAAAAGGGTTTAAAAACCCCAACGGGCGCCTAGTCCTGGCTCCGTTACTCGGTCTCCATGCCAAGGTGTTTGTGATGCGTGCTTTTTGAGTTGGGCACCCATTGAGGACCCAAGCTGCCCACCCACATGCCCAAGAACGCGGCCAAAAGCCCCCCCAACTGAGCCGGGATGTCCTCTCCGAGTGGCGTGGCCAACAACACCAACCAAGTCAAGAGCCCCAAGGCCATGGAAAACACGGCGCCTTGGGTGTTGGCTTTGGGCCAATACAGCCCAAAAAGCAGGGGCACAAAGGCGCCCACCAAAGGCACTTGGTACGCACCAGAGACCATCTCATAAATGCTCGTGCCTTGCATCGAGATGGCGTACAGGAGCACCAACACGCTGAACAGCAACACCGTGACACGCATGGCTTTGAGCTCTTGTCGGTCGCTCATGTGGGGGTGAAACTGACGCCAAATGTTTTCAGTAAAGGTCACACTGGGCGCCAAAAGGGTGGCCGACGCAGTGGATTTGATCGCAGACAGCAGCGCGCCAAAGAAAATCACTTGCATCACAAAAGGCATTTTTTGCATGACAAGGGTTGGCAAAATGCGCTGAGGGTCCTCTTTGATCAATTGCTCAGCTTGCTCTGGCATGATGATCAAGGCACTGACCACCAAAAACATGGGGACAAAGGCGAAAAGGATGTAGCACACCCCACCGATCACGGGTCCACGCGTGGCCGACTTCACGTTGTTGGCCGACATCACCCGTTGAAACACATCTTGCTGAGGGATGGAGCCAAACATGATGGTGACGCCGGAGGCGACAAAGAACAAGATATCGTGCCAATTGCTGGGCGGCAAAAAATGAAACAGGTCTTTGGACGTGGCCAATGCCATGACCTTGTCTGCACCCCCAGCCAAGTCGCTTGAGAAGACCGCCAGCACACTCAAGCCCACCACCAAAATGATCATCTGAATAAAGTCCGTGATGGCCACCGACCACATGCCGCCCCACAAGGTGTAGGCCAAAATCGACACCACCCCCAGGCACATGCCAAGTGGCATGCTGATGGCGCCATCTGAGAGCACGTTAAAGACCAAGCCGAGCGCACTCACCTGCGCAGACACCCACCCCAAATAACTGATCATGATGATGATGGTACAGACGATCTCCACATGCTTGCCGTATCTCTCGCGGTAATAGTCGGCAATGGTGAGCAAGGTCATTTGATACAACTTGGAGGCGAAAAAAAGCCCCACCAAAATCAAACACAAGCCAGCACCAAAGGGGTCCTCGACCACCCCATTGAGGCCACTGTTGACAAATTTCGCCGGAATGCCAAGCACCGTCTCCGAACCAAACCAAGTGGCAAAGGTGGTGGTGACGATCATGACCATGGGCAAGTGTCGCCCAGCAATGGCAAAGTCGGAAGAGTTTTTGACGCGCCGAGCGGCCAACAAACCAATGGCAATGGTGACCAACAAATAAAGAACGACCAAAAAAAGCAACATCTTTCATCAACCCTTTCATTCACCAAGGCCGTGTTCAGTAAAACCTGTTCATCCGCCCAAGAGCCCATGGCGAGCCCCAACGACAACACATCATGCCACTTGGAACACCCACTGCATGAGCAAGACCCCCAAGACAAACCCCACCGACATCCACATCACCCGAAGCAAGGTGCTTTGGGTTTGGCGCGTTTGTTTTAACAACTTCAGCACCTCTTCGTTCAATGGGGGCTGCGCTCTTGCTTTTAGGAATTCATGCATCAAGCGCGGCAACTCGGGGATGAGTTTGGCATACCTGGGCGCCTCCGATTTGAGTTGGTCCAACAGTTTCTTGGGGCCAATTTGCTCCAGCATCCATTTCTCTAAAAAGGGTTTGGCCGTGCTCCACAAGTCGAGTTCCGGATCCAATTCGCGACCCAAGCCTTCAATGTTCAGCAGTGTTTTTTGCAACAAAACGAGTTGAGGCTGGATTTGAACATCAAAGCGCCTTGACGTTTGAAACAAGCGCATGAGGACCATGCCAAGCGAGATCTCTTTCAAGGGTCGATCAAAATAGGGCTCGCACACGGTTCGAATGGCCGACTCCAACTCATCAATGCGAGTTTGAGCGGGGACCCAGCCTGACTCCAAGTGCAACTCGGCCACTCTTTTGTAATCGCGCCTAAAAAAGGCGGTGAAATTTTGAGCCAAATACTCTTTATCAAACTCCGTCAAGGTCCCCACAATGCCAAAGTCCAAGGACACGTATTGACCAAAGGTGAGCGGATCCACGCTGACTTGGATGTTACCGGGATGCATGTCGGCATGAAAGAAACCATCTCTGAAGACTTGTGTAAAGAAGATGGTCACACCGTCTCTTGCCAACTGCTTGATGTCCACACCCGCCTCCAGCAAGCGAGACAGTTGACTGATCGGCACGCCATTCATTCGTTGCATCACGATCACATCTTGGTGACAGAAATCCCAGTACATCTCTGGAATCAAGACCAAATTGAGGCCTTGCATATTGCGCCTGAGTTGCGCTGCATTGGCCGCCTCACGAACCAAGTCCAGCTCATCGTGCAAGTACTTGTCAAATTCAGCCACCACCTCAATGGGTTTGAGACGCCTGCCGTCTGTGGACAAACGGTCCAACCAAGTCGCCATCATGCGCATCAAGGCCAAGTCTTTCTCAATGACTCGCTTCATCATGGGCCGAATGACCTTGACCGCCACCTCCTGGGTCTGTCCATGGCGATCCACGATCTGTGCAAAATGAACCTGCGCAATCGATGCGCTGGCCACGGGAACTTGTTCAAAATGCTTGAAGATTTGATCCAATGGGCGACCAAAGGCGCGCTCAATGGTGGCCACCGCCACGTCCGACGCAAAGGGTGGCACGCGGTCTTGCAATTTGGCCAACTCCTCAGCAATGTCCAAGGGCAACAAATCACGCCGGGTTGAGAGCACTTGTCCAAATTTAACGAAGATGGGGCCCAAGCTCTCCAAAGCCATTCTGAGTCTGACACCCCTTGGCGCCGACAAGTCTCGCCCCATTCGCAGCACTTTGGCCACGGCTCGCAACCAAGACTGCTTAAAGCTTGAAAGCACCAGATCATCCAGACCGTATTTCCACAGCACACAGACGATGAAAAAACCTCTAAAAAAACGACTCATTGCGCGTGTCCCTCACCCTCGTGCTGTTCGCCTTTGGCGCGCCTGAAGCTCTGGTTGGCCAAGGCGACAAATTTGACCATGGACTCCTTCACATAGCTGGCCACCTTGCACAGTTGATGCGCATTGACGTCGCCCACCAGTCGGGCCAAATCGTCCTCCAAGTCCCACCTCACATGGTCCACCAACCAGTTGATCTCTGCGGCCAATTGAACATCGCCTTGAATATGCAACGGGGGCTTTTGCCCGTTTGCAAACAGTTGAATCAGCGCGATGACCGAGCTCTCCATCAACTCAATGGACAAATCCGGTGCGCGCGCTTGCGCCTCTTTTGCATTTGGCAAAGCGCCGTCCTTGGCCGACTCAGTTCCTGGCGCGCCCGCTGGCGCCTGAGTGGACTCCAAGGGCATGGCATGACTCAACTCAAAGAGTCCCGCTGGGGTGCATTTCACGGTGCACATGAATTGATGCCATTTGAGCTGAATGCGTCGACCCTTTTGGCGTTTGAGCCTATCAAGCGCTTGAGGCTCTTTCAAAAGCACATGGTTCACCAACAAAATGCCTCGCCCCAAGACCTCTTGGACCAACCACTCGGGCGCCCTCACCTGCATGGCTTTGGACTCCAAACCCTTTAAGCCCTGCAGCAATGTGGACAAGACATCCTCCTTGCCCTCAAGTGAGGGGCCAAAGCGTCCAAAAGTGGAGCTGAAAAATTGTCTGTTGCTTGAAAACATAAGGTCCTACCGTTCACTGCAAGGGCTCAAGCCCGCATACCAACCACGTTGCTCGCTCTTCGCCCACAGGACGCGTCCAACTCCAAATCTCTCGAAAGGGCGTGAAGGAGGCCTCTTGGGCTTCTCGGCTCATGCCAGAGAGCTCCACACTTGCGATGTCTTGGCCCCCCATGCGTTCAAGTCCCAACCACTGCGCTTGCAGCATCATCACCTCCGTCTTTTGAACTTGCGCGCCGCGTTCAGTCAATTGAGCCTTGACCAAAACGAACATGTCTGGGTTTAAAAAGGACGCGAGCACGTGGGTGTCCAGGTGGTCCCAAGCATCTTGGAGCGCCATGAATTGTGTTTTGGCCATCTCTTTGAACACCTCAACATCGGGCAATGCGCCCGCTTGGGCTGACGGTCCCTCAGGCGCAGCATCCCAAAGCCCCAACTGCTTGGGCTCAAAGGGTTTGAGAACCGCTCTGCTGGCGGCCTGCGCCGTCTTGGACGCGTCTGAGAAAAGTATGCTTTGCGTCTCCCACGGTCTGGCAGAGGCATCGTTGCCGACGTTTTTGGGGTTGTACAGAGGGCTCACTGAACTCCTGGACCCCTCGGCCGATGCAAAGGAGGGCCCCCTTTGTGAGACGAGGCCATTCTCACCCAGGCTCGCGCGGGGTTGGAGCCAAAAGCGCCAGACCATGTAAGCGCATGCGCCCATCAAAACCACCAACACCACCAGCATCAAGCTCTGTGCGTGCTCTGGCCCGCCGCCAAACGCGTGCGCCAAGCTCATGAGGCCAACGCCAAGGGCTGCGCCCATGAGCATGCGAGAGGCCCATCCCCCCCAAAGAGAGAAGGCGCAGCGGGGGCCACAGTGGGGCCAGGCGTGGCGGGCCTGCTTGGGACCGCTGAAGTCGAGACCGGCGCGTTTGGCGTTTGCGCGGGATGGGCTGAAGGGGTGGCGCTGGG
>CAIOTD010000111.1 GCA_903861115.1 uncultured Burkholderiales bacterium | reverse complement strand
CCGCATGAGTTTTCCCCAGAATGCTTAAAACTGGCCAAAGCCTTGCCTGAAAAAGTAAGGCCTGAAGACCTGGAGGGTCGAATTGACCTCACCGACTTGCCCTTTGTCACGATTGATGGTGAGGATGCCAGAGATTTCGATGACGCGGTTTATTGTGAGCCGGCAAAAGTTGGACGCAGGAAAGGCTGGCGACTGTTGGTGGCCATTGCTGATGTGAGCCATTATGTGCAGACGTCCAGCGCCATCGACGTCGATGCCTACGACCGAGCCACCAGTGTGTATTTCCCAAGGCGCGTGATCCCCATGCTGCCTGAAAAGCTCTCCAACGGCTTGTGTTCCTTGAACCCACACGTCGAGCGCTTGTGCATGGTGTGCGACATGTTGATCACCCAAGAGGGGGAGATCTATGCCTATCAGTTTTACTCGGCCGTCATGCACAGCAAGGCACGGTTGACCTACACGACGGTGGCGGCCATTTTGTCCAACACAAGGGGGCCTCAAGCGCTCGCCAATGGCGAGGTCGTTCCTCATTTGATCAATTTGCACGACGTCTATTTGGCTTTGTTAAAAGCGCGCCAAGAGCGCGGCGCCATGGACTTTGAGACGACAGAGACGCAAATCGTCTGCGATGACAATGGCCGCATAGAAAAAATCATTCCAAGGGTGAGAAACGAAGCCCATCGTTTGATTGAAGAGGCCATGTTGGCCGCCAATTTCTGCAGCGCGGAATTTATTTTGGGCTCTAAGCACCCTGGGCTCTTTCGTGTGCACGAAGGACCCACCCCAGAAAAAGTGGAGTTGCTAAGAACTTACCTCAAAGCGGTCGGTATCTCTCAGGGCATCAGCGATGAGCCCAAGCCCTCCGAGTACCAAGCCATTGCCAAGGCCACGCAAGAGCGAGCCGATGTCCAGCAAATTCACAGCATGTTGCTGCGCTCCATGCAGCAAGCCATTTACACCCCCATCAACAGCGGTCACTTTGGCTTGGCGTTTGAAGCTTATACGCACTTCACCAGCCCCATTCGACGTTATCCAGATTTGTTGGTGCACCGAGTCATCAAGGCCATTTTGGCCAAGCAAAAGTACCAACTCCCCACTTTGCCCACGCCGGGTGAGTCCCACGCCCGCTTGGCCAGGCGTTTGGCCTCCAAGGCCCATGGCAAGGAGATCAAAGAGGTCTCATCTCAGAAGCGGCATGTGGATCAAGCCGCTTGGGAGGCGGCAGGACTGCATTGCTCGGCCAATGAAAGACGCGCCGACGAGGCCTCCAGAGACGTTGAGGCTTGGCTCAAGTGCAAGTTCATGCGCGAGCATTTGGGCGAAGAGTACAGCGGTGTGGTCACGGCCGCGACGGGTTTTGGGATTTTTGTCACACTTGACGCTTTGTATGTGGAGGGCTTGGTTCATATCACCGAGCTTGGAGGAGAGTATTTCCGCTTTGATGAAGCCCGTCAGGAGCTCAGAGGCGAGAGAACGGGCATTCGTTATGCCATTGGCACCCGAGTGCAAGTTCAAGTCAGCCGTGTGGATTTGGACGGCAGAAAAATTGACTTCAGGCTGGTCAAAGACAATTTAGACAGAAGCTTGATCAATTCAAAGGATGTCACCGGTTTGTCGCTGGGCGAGTCCAAGGGCGGCAAAAAACAAAAGCCCTTTGTCAAGCACAGCAAAAGAGGGGCACCTGAGGCCTTGTCGCCCACAGCAGGATCGTCCTTTGTGCCCGGCTCTGCATTGAATCCCAGGGGCAGTAAGAAAGCCAAGTCTTCCAAATTGAGCTCGACGTCGGCCCCAGTTTCTCCAAGAGGTGTGTCCGCGGTGACACCGCCCGCTTTTGCCAAAAAAGGCGCCACGGCCAAGTCGCCTTTGGATGCCATCAAAGGGGGCCTTAAAAGAGGTGCCTCGAGCAAGAAGGCCAAGAAGTCAAAGCGATAAGCTGAGCGCCTCCAGCCCTCTCGGTGGGTTCAGCCTAAGCCAGGCTGAGCTCCAACCAATCGGTGCTGGATATGTCTTGGTTCATCATGTTGGCCAAGACGTGTGCACTGCCACACGACGTGGCCCAACCACTTGAGCCGTGTCCCAAGTTGAGCCACAGTCCTGGGTGAGGCGTGGCGCTCACGATGGGTGAACCCTTGGGCAACATCGGTCTTGCACCTTTCCATATCTGAACGTGTTGCCCCATGTCTGTGGCTTTGGGGAACCAATCTTCTAGCACCTTGTAGAGGGTTTTGACCGCTTTGGGGTTGTGCACTTTGGGGTCTCCGCCAAACTCCATCACGCCGCCAACTCGGATGCGGTTGCCTTGTCTGGCGATGGTCACTTTGTATTTTTCATCCATGATGCCGCATTTGGGTGCGTCAAGTGGCTCTTTGATGATGGCCGTCATGGAGTAGCCATACACGGGCGTCATGGGGATTGGCAGATGAAGAGCGCTCAGCAGTTTGAGGCTGCCCATGCCCGAGCACACGACAACGTGGTCAAAGAACATGGGCTTGGCATTCACCACCAGTTTCCTAGGGTTGTCTGCGCTCAAGGGCTCGACCGTGGATTTGAATTCAAAGTTCACGCCAAGTTTTTCTGCTTCGTCCCTGAGTGCCAATGCAAATTGTCGGCAGTTGATCACTTGGTCTTCGGGTAAATGGATGGCGCCAACAAAGGCGGTTTCGCTTTCAATGGCGGGCTCCTTTTGCTGGAGGGCCAACTTGTCCAAAATTTGAAAGGGAACGCCCTGGTCGGTGAGGTAGGGGAGTGAAGATTTCGCCAATTCAAAGTGGCGCTCGCTTCGATAAATGATGTTGAAGCCCTGGGTTTGCTCGACTTCAATGCCCAGAGACTGGATCAACTCCCTGATTCGTGATTGGGTCATCAGGGCCAATTTTTGCAAGGCTTGGCGATGGCGCCAGTAGCGCTCAGACTTGGAGGCCTTGATGCTTTGGCTCAGCCAACGCATGGTCTCCAAAGAGGGTGTGTTCATCAAAATGCTGGCGTGCTTGGCAAACTGCTCCTTTAAGAGCCGCTTGAAGATGGACGGGCTGGCCCAAGGCGTGATGTAGCCCGGTGAGATGACGCCCCCGTTTGCAAAACTGGACTCTTCCGAGCATGTTTGGTTTTTATCGTAGACAGTGACCTCGAACCCTTTGAGTGCGAGTTCGTAAGCCGTGGTGACCCCAATGATGCCTGCGCCTATGATGGCGACTCTTTTCTTGTTCATGGCGGGTATGTTAACGTGCTTGACGCACCAATTTTGTTTTAAATTCACGACGTGGATGCAAACTTCTTAAAAGCGGGGCTCAAGCGTCGACACCCGCGGCTCAATATGCTATACTTGTTGGGCTTTGCTGGTCTTGGCCAGTGAAGTCAATCGCAAACCATCTCATTTCAAGGTGTTGGTGCTCAATCGATGTAACTATTTGATTAAAAAGCATTAATTTCGAGGTGGATTTTAGAACAAACCTTTAAGGAATTAAATCATGTCAGTCTCTATGCGCGAAATGCTCGAAGCAGGTGTTCACTTTGGACACCAAACACGCTTTTGGAATCCAAAAATGGCCCCCTTCATTTTTGGCCATCGCAACAAAATTCACATCATCAATTTGGAAAAAACACAGCCCATGTTCGAAGAGGCTGTGAAGTTTGCACGTCAATTGTCTGCAAACCGTGGAACCATTTTGATGGTCGGCACAAAGCGCCAAGCTCGAGAGATCGTTGCGGCTGAAGCCACTCGCGCAGGGGTGCCTTTTGTAGAACAAAGATGGTTGGGCGGTATGCTGACCAATTTCAAAACAGTCAAATCTTCCATCAAGCGTCTCAAAGAGATGAAAGTTCAACTCGAGGGTGGTTTGGATGCCATGTCCAAGAAGGAACAATTGACCTTCTCTAGAGAAATCCAGAAGTTGGAAAAAGACATCGGCGGTATCCAAGACATGGCGACTTTGCCCGATGCAATTTTCATCATTGATGTGGGTTACCACAAAATTGCCGTTTTGGAAGCCAAGAAGTTGGGCATTCCTTTGATCGGTGTGGTCGATTCCAATCACTCACCCGAAGGCATTGATTTTGTCATTCCAGGCAATGACGACTCTTCTAAAGCCGTTACTCTTTACGCTCGCGCCATTGCAGATGCAATTCTTGAAGGTCGTGCAAATGCAACGCAAGACGTGATCAAAGCGATTGCGGAAGACAAGGACGAAGATTTCGTAGAAGTTGACGCCGCACACAGCGCCTGATAGGTCTCTTTTTAGAGCCAAAGGTCAAGGGGCTCCATGAAGCCCCTTTTTAGCGACTAAAAAGCTAAATCGTACATTTATTTTTGAACTTGAACTGAATTTGGAGAAAGACAAATGGCAGCAATTACAGCAAGCATGGTGGCAGAATTAAGAGCCAAAACAGACGCGCCGATGATGGAGTGCAAAAAAGCATTGACCGAGTCGGAGGGAGACATGGTCAAAGCAGAGGAAATTTTGCGCGTTAAGTTGGGCAGCAAAGCGGGCAAGGCGGCTTCACGTGTAACGGCTGAAGGCGTTGTTTTTGCAAGCATTGAGGGCCACAACGGCGCCTTGCTTGAGATCAACTGCGAAACAGATTTCGTGACCAAAAACGACAGCTTCTTGGCGATGGCCAAGGCAGCCGCTGACTTGTTGGTCAAGCACAAGCCTCAAGACCTTGAGGCCTTGGGTGCATTGAGCTACTCACAAGATGGTTTTGGACCCACTTTGGAAGAGGTGAGAAAGGGCTTGATTGGAAAGATTGGCGAGAACATGAGCTTTAGACGCTTCAAGTTGTTCTCCGGCTCCAACGCCTTGACCAGCTACTTGCACGGAACACGCATTGGCGTGATGGTGGAATATGTTGGCCAAGAGAGTGCCGCAAGAGATGTGGCCATGCACGTGGCAGCCATGAAACCTGTGGCATTGACCAGCGCCGATGTGCCCGCAGAGCTCATTGAGCGCGAGCGCTCAGTGGCCAGTGCAAAGGCGGCCGAGTCTGGCAAGCCTGCTGAAATTGCGCAAAAGATGATCGAAGGCTCTGTTCAAAAGTATTTGAAAGAGGTCTCTTTGTTTGATCAAACCTTTGTGAAGAACGACAAGCAAACGGTGGAGCAAATGCTCAAAGCCTCCAACACCCAAGTCAAATCGTTCACCATGTATGTGGTGGGTGAGGGGATTGAGAAGAAGGTGGATGATTTTGCCGCAGAAGTTGCAGCGCAAGTCGCTGCCGCCAAGCAAAACAGCTGATCGAACAAAAAAAGGGACTTCGGTCCCTTTTTTTTGAGCCCCAGTTTGCGCTAAACTAAATCAACCCATTAGGAGAAGAAGACAATGACTCAAATCGCGCCAGCGCACAAGCGTATTTTGCTCAAACTATCTGGTGAAGCGCTCATGGGGGACGATGCCTTTGGGATCAACCGTGCAACGATTGTGAGAATTGTGGAGGAGATCGCTGAGATCACCCATTTGGGCGTCGAGGTGGCGGTGGTGATTGGGGGCGGCAATATTTTCAGAGGTGTGGCGGGGGGCTCCGTGGGAATGGACCGAGCAACGGCCGATTACATGGGCATGTTGGCCACGGTGATGAACGCTTTGGCCTTGGCCGACACCATGAACAAGGCGGGGTTGACCGCGCGCGTGATGTCGGCCATTGGTATTGAGCAAGTGGTTGAGCCCTATGTGAGACCGAAGGCGCTTCAGTATTTGGAAGAAGGCAAAGTGGTGGTTTTTGCTGCCGGTACGGGCAACCCATTTTTCACGACGGACACGGCCGCCGCTTTAAGAGGTGCAGAAATTGGGGCCGAGTTGGTTTTAAAAGCCACCAAGGTGGACGGCGTTTATTCCGCCGATCCTAAAAAGGACAGTTCAGCCACTCGTTACACCAAAATCAGTTTTGATGATGCGATTCAACAAAATTTAGGCATCATGGACGCCACCGCTTTTGCGCTTTGCCGTGATCAAAAATTGCCTGTCAAGGTGTTCTCTATTTTCAAGAATGGGGCCTTAAAACGTGTGGTCATGGGAGAAGATGAGGGGACTTTGGTTTACGCGTGAGCGTCCATCCAGGGTTGATATTTTGAAGTAATGTCCTGTCGCGGTTGGGCTCGAAAGGGAGCGCAACTGCAAAGAGGGGCAAGCACTTAAATTTAGGAGTTGAGATGAGTATTTCAGAGATCAAACAAACAACAGACACAAAAATGACCCAGTCGATTGCGGCCTTGAATGCTGCGCTGAGCAAGGTCAGAACAGGGCGAGCCAATCCGGGCTTGTTGGACTCGGTGATGGTCGACTACTATGGCAACCCCACGCCCATTGGCCAAGTGGCCAATGTCTCTTTGCTGGACTCTAGAACCATCAGTGTTCAGCCATGGGAAAAAGGCATGGGCGCGAAGATTGAAAAAGCCATTCGCGACAGTGACTTGGGACTGAACCCTTCAGCCATGGGCGATTTGATTCGTGTGCCCATGCCCGCCATGACCGAGGAGCGCCGCAAGGAGCTCACCAAAGTGGTTCGCAACGATGGTGAGGGCATGAAGGTGGCTGTGCGCAATCTAAGACGTGACGCCAACGATGCGGTCAAGAAACTGGTCAAGGACAAAGAGGCCAGTGAGGACGATCAAAAAAGAGCAGAGGCGGACATTCAAAAAATGACCGACAAATACATCGCCGAAATAGACAAAGTGGTTTCTGCCAAAGAGGCAGAAATTTTGGCGGTATAAATGCGACAGGACAAGGTCGCGTTGGGCAATGAAGGGTTCGCACATTTTGGTTGCTGAATTCTTTTTTATGTTCGGGCGTTGATCAAATGCTCAAGCAACGCGTCATCACGGCTTTTGTTTTGTTGTGCATTTTCTTGCCCGCTTTGTTTGCGCAAGCCGCTTGGCCCTTCCTGGCCTTGATCTTGGTCATGACGACCCTGGCGGCTTGGGAGTGGGCCAGAATGAATCCCATGCCGTTCTTGAAGGCCCCGGTCTTTGCGCTGATGACCTTGGGTCTTTGTGTCCTTGATTGGCGCTTTGCCTGCTTGGACGCGCTCTCCGGTCTTGGTGGGGGGGTCTTGTTGTGTGTCTGGGCCGTGTTTTTTGCAATGGTCTTCAAGCGCGGCATCGAGGGCTGGCTTGCTGTGGCTGTGCCCCTCAGAAATGCGATGGGGCTGATCATGCTCTTGGGTGCTTGGGTCAGCTTTGGTCAAGCCAAGGCACTCGGCACGCATTTTTTGATGTCTGTTTTGGCCTTGGTCTGGACGGCAGACATTGGCGCGTATTTTGTGGGCAGAGCCTGGGGTCAAAGAAAATTGGCGCCCATCTTGAGTCCCGGCAAAAGCCAAGAAGGTGCCTTCGGGGGCTTGGTGCTGGTGTTTTTACTGGGCTTTTTGTGGATGCATGTTGAGTCGCTCTTGCGGCCTGACTCGATGAGCATCTATGCCGTTTTGTGGCAAAAGGGGGCGCTGTATTTTGTCCTTGGGCTGATGCTCTTGGTGGCGTGTAGCGTTGTCGGCGATTTGTTCGAGTCCTTGCTCAAACGTGCCATTGGATTCAAAGACAGCAGTCAACTCTTGCCTGGGCACGGCGGTGTTTTGGACCGCATCGATGCCTTGTTGCCCACCGTGCCCTTGGCGGTGGGCTTGGTTCACTGGGTCTCATGAGGCGTTTGACTGCCCCATTGAGATGGGTTTTGATGGGCGTCCTCTGTTTGGGGCATGCCCAGATTTATTGCGTGAGAGGCATCCCATGAAAAAACGCATCAGTATTTTGGGCTCTACAGGCTCCATTGGGGTGAGCACGTTGGATGTGCTTGCCAGGCACTCGGAGGCCTTTGAGGTGTTTGCGCTGAGTGCCCATGTGCAGGTGGATGTGATGCTCAAACAGTGCATGTGCTTTAAGCCCCAATTTGCGGTGATGGTAGACCCCTTGTCTGCCAAGTCTTTAGAAGAGAAGATCAAACACACGGGGCTCTCAACGCGCGTCTTGAGTGGTCCTGAGGCCTTGGACACCGTGGCCTCCCACCCAGAGGTGGACATGGTGATGGCCGCCATAGTGGGGGCCGCGGGTCTGTCATCTTGCTTGGCTGCAGCGCGAGCAGGCAAACGACTCTTGTTGGCCAACAAGGAGGCCTTGGTGGTGGGGGCGGAGGTGTTCACCTCAGCACTCAAGGCCTCGGGTGCGACGCTTTTGCCCATTGACAGTGAACATTCGGCCATCTTTCAATCCTTGCCGGATGACCCCAGCACTTGGCGCCAAAACATTGCCAAGATCATCTTGACCGCGTCGGGCGGGCCTTTTCGGACCTTTGAGCCGGATCGCCTCAAAGGGGTGACGGTTCAAGAGGCCTGTGCACATCCCACTTGGGTCATGGGTCGCAAGATTTCTGTGGACTCGGCGACGATGATGAACAAAGCGCTAGAGGTGATTGAGGCGTATTATTTATTTGGCGTCGAGCCTGAGCAGTTGGAGGTGGTCATTCATCCTCAAAGTGTGATCCATTCAATGGTGGAGTATTTGGATGCGTCAGTGGTGGCGCAGTTGGGCACGCCGGATATGCGAGTGCCCATTGCCTATGGGCTGAGTTGGCCCAAGCGCATGGCGTCGGGCGCCAAAGCCATCGACTTCTCGCGCGTCTCGGCCATGACCTTTGAGTCCTTTGAAGACCCGCTTCACCAACGTCGTTATCCAGGATTGCCTTTGGCTTGGCAGGTGTTAAAGGCACCCAAAGGCAGCACCGCTGTCTTGAATGCCGCCAATGAGGTGGGGGTAGGCGCCTTTTTAGAAGAGCGCATTCGATTTGATCAAATTCATGCGCTCAATGTGGAGACCCTGTCCGCTTACATCCCTCACGCCCCCAGCCATTTGGAAGATTTGCTGGAGATCGATCGCGTTGCAAGGCGAGTGGCCCAAGAGTTGATCACTCAACTTCACTGAGCGGCGTCAAAGAAAGCTTGACCCATTGGGGGTTGAGTGGGTTTCTTGTTTGATTTTTTTAAAAGAGTAGTCATGACCTCATTGTGGGCTTTTTTATTGGCCATCTCCATTTTGGTGGGGGTGCACGAGTACGGGCATTACAAAACCGCGGTGTCTTTGGGGGTCAAGGTTTTGAGGTTTTCGCTCGGGTTTGGTCCTGTTGTGTTTCGTGGGTCCATGGGTGCAAAAGTGCAAGGGTCCGATGGCCGTGAAAGAGGGGAGACCGAGTTTGTGATCTCGTTGATCCCCTTGGGCGGCTACGTGACGTTTTTAGATGAAAACACCGATCCGGCCTTACAAGAGGATGGGTCCAGGGCCTTTCACCGACAAAGTTTGCTCACCAAGAGTTTGATTGTGGTGGCGGGCCCCTTGGCCAATTTGGTTCTGGCGGTGGCTTTGCTGATGGCGATGAATTGGATGGGGTTTGAGTCGGCAGCCCCCTTGCTGTCCACACCCGCCGAGGGCAGTCTTGCGAGCAAGGCCGCACTTGCTGCGGGAGCGCGGGTGGTCAAAGCGAGCGTCAAGGGGCAAGCCCCACAAGAGATCGAGACTTACGCGCAATTTGAAAAATTCATGCTCAGTGCCGTGTCCACGCACCAAGCGGTTGAGTTGGTCCTTCACAATGCGCAGGGCGCTCCAAAGGGTCTCTCCACGGTGGCGCTGGAGGTGTCGACATGGACATGGCCCAGGCCAAGTGGAGCAAATGCCGCATCGGGCATTGACTCTCAAGTGGATCAGGAGGCCGCTTTGCAAAAGGCCATCGCTGAAGATCCGAGAGGGGTGATGGCGCACTTGGGCTTCCTGGGCCCCTTCAGCCAGGCCGTCATTGGACGGGTCAGCCCGGGCGGTGCAGCTGAACTGGCCGGCCTTCAAGAAGGGGACCGAGTGATCGCCATCGACGAGCTGCCCATG
>CAIOTD010000110.1 GCA_903861115.1 uncultured Burkholderiales bacterium | reverse complement strand
TCATTATCAGGAATACGATAAGCAGGATTCATCCAGTAGCCGTTATAAACATCATCAACTACTTGTATTTCACTCAGGTGCTTAACCCAATAGGTTCCGTAGTAGCCGGGAACAATTAATTTGATTGGATAACCATTTAAGAAAGGAATATCTGTTCCATTCATTTGATAGGCAACCATAACATTGCCATCCATGGCATGATCAATATCTAAGCCTTTTACGAAATCTGAATCACTTGGTAATACAGGCTGATCTAATCCATCAAAAGTAACTTGTTTTGCGCCGCGACCAGGATTGGCCGCCTTCAAGATATCTTTTAATGCAACGCCAACCCAAGCGGCATTACCCATTGCACCATTACCAAGTTGACCACCATTCACCCTAGGTTCAAACAAGCCACGGCTATTACCAGAGCATTGATTAACAGCAACAATGCGTTGAGCTGAAAAGTTTTTCTTTAAAGATTCTAGAGAAATCTCTAAAGGATTTCCAACATTGCCACCAACTTTTAGCCGATAAGTATTAGGGTCAATGGATGTTGGAATACCAGCCATGTGATAACGTACAAAGAATTCATCATTTGGCGTGATGACATGATTATCGTAATAGTTAAATGGAGTTTCTAATTGCGGCGGTCTAGAAGTCAGCACAATCATGGGCTTCTTTTCAGGAAAGGCCATGAGTTCGCGTTCACCATAGGCAATAGGCAAATTAGCTCTCTCTGCCCCCAAAGCCCAAGATGGCAATAAAGAACTGGCTCCACCAGTCAACGCCGCTGTAATGACTTTACGTCTATTGGTAAATTTTTCTGAATTCATCAATGCTTCCTTCATAGTATTTTTTAGCTGATTTCAGAATACTACTTTCATAGAAGTTTGCGTTAGTAATTACCCTAATCGGAAATTAAAATGCCGTTTTAAATGACATTGTGATCATTGCCAATAGATCAACGCCGATTTAAGCTGCTCTTCACCAGCACAGGGATGAAAATATCCATTCTCTGATTACATTTTGCTTAAATTCTTGAAGGTGAGCGAGAGATTAGTTTGAAAATTTGCGATACTATTTTTAATGATCCACGAAATGAAGTTTTACGAAAAATTTCATTTAAAAAATGATCAACGCCTTTTTTTTTAAATTGGGGTTTACATTTTTTATGGTGGTGAGAAAATTGCACAAGATGTACCCCAATTGACTAGAATTCTTGACGGGCTTGAAAGCCATGACAGTGAACTATACGTTGCATCGGTTCGACTCCTGAGTAAGGAGCCTATCTCAATGAGCCTTCCAGTTTTTATTTATACTGGAAGGCGTTTATGAATCTGAAATCAGTTATATCAATATTTTTTCAATGATCTCTTTTTTTGCTCAAGCGTATAGCCTATGCCGCCGTATGCAGAAAACTCTGTTTGATTTCTTCCATGTCCAGTGATGCATTCAGCTATATAGATAGGGATGTCATTTTTGGCTTTGATTCAGTCAATGAAAGCATGCCTAAACATATGTGTTTTAAAGTCATATGGACGCATTGCTTTGTTCATGGTCCAGAACTAGATCTTCAATCTTTGCCATGGAAGGCTCTGAAACTCGACAACCTGTATTGAGTTGAATCAGTCCAATCAATTTAGATGGAGTGGGTTCGCTCAAAAGAAATTGTTTTATTTTTACTATTTTTTTCTTTCAGTAATTATGGGTATTGGTTTTGACCTTTCGCCTTCACCAACGATTTGTAGTCGACGAAATGGACTTAAGCGATTGATGTCCAAGTGCTTGAAGGACATATTGATCATAGCGTTCAAAATGTTATTGTGTTTTCTGATGCTGTTTGAATTTGACGACTTTAAAATCAACTTTATGCACAAGCCAAGCTCAAATTCAATCGTTGTTCAACTCAAGTGAGGCGCTTGTTTTTTAGGGGTGAGCGTTATCACTCACTCGTCCACTATAAATGAGTGGGTCTTAAATCCTGGACAAGAAAGATCGTCAATACCTATGAACCAGACATGACCAGCCGGTGTGAGGTGCATTTGGATGAAGTCAATCTTTGACCATGCGGATTGAAGTACGCTAGTAAGTTGGAAGTTTTTGACGCTTGGCCAATGTGCTCATGTTAAAGATGGAACAGGTGATTGAGCCGAGGACAGGCATTGCGATCAGTGATTTTTTGTCACCAACCAAATTTATTCCTATTCAATATCATTTAAATTCGCGAAATAACTTTTTCTTTAAGTCCGGTGCAGACGTTTGATTAGAAAACCATATATCAAAAAAACTTCGTGAAAATTCAAGATCGTTGATTTCTCCTAGAAAACTGTTTTCATGAAAAAATTTAGCACCATTGTTAGGAATATAAATGCCTGTAATCGTTTGGGCTTTCTTCACATTTGGGAAAAGATTCTCAAGCGCTAACAACCAAGATTGTGATTTGGCTTGTGGCAACTCTTTTTGCTTTGTGATTTCTTCAATTGAGCGCTTTGCAATTTTTTTTCCCTCTGCATCTCTTAGGTAAGTTAACTCAAGTGCAAAGCGATGCTGGTGCCATGTATCGGTCTGAAAGTTGCTTGACTCAGTCCATAGCTTGGCTTGGTAAACATCAAAACCCCAAAAAGAGTATTTCCCCTGTCCAAAAAGAATAGGTTTATCGATAAAAGACTTCAGGTAATCAGGGGATTGCTCTGCAAGCGTGAGTTCTGTCTCAGTGCCGGGGTAGGTTTTTGCTGAGGAATTGTTGACGAAAACAGTTAAGTTGATCATCGAAATCAAGATTGCAATACGTCTACTTGTTTGCATAATTTATATTTCCGAATTCTTTTAATTTGATCGTAAAGTTTAAATTCAATATATCAATTCGAGTCTTTCTCGTCTTAAATATCCTAGTTGCAATTGTGTAATCTATCAATAGGAGATTTGTATAAAGGAATTTGCTCTTTTAGTCATAATTTTCAGGTGAATTGTCTTTAATTGACTCTCACTTTCTTGTATTTAAATCATAGCGCCGTTGCACGATCATCGCAAATCAATTTTCTGATGAGAAAGATGATGAATTGAAGCTAAAAGGAAAAGCCTTCTCTCACTTGTAAGTCAATCAACTCACCAGTGAGCGCTGGACTTCAATTGTTTGCTCTTCCTAACGCGTTCCTTGAAATCAATCGGTTTGGTTTTGATCCAATCGATGAATTTGGCAAGACCTGCATGGGTCTTTAAAGACTCGATGGTGTTGAAATGATTGGCCAGATCGGTCTCTGTGATCAAGGCATGGATTTGTTTGTGGCATGCGCTGTGCAAAAGGACCGTTGATTTGCCTCCCTTGGACTTAGGGATCAGATGATGAGCCTCCAAGTGGTGACGAGGAATCACTCTCTCGCACAGGGGACATGTGTTGGGTGCTTTGACACCAACAAGTGGGATGGACAGGAGTGCGTTTCGTTTTATTTTGCCCAATGGGATGGCCTTTTCGTTCTATCAGCTCATTTAAAAGAGACCGATTGCGGTTTAAAGCAGTTGATCAATTCATGGGGCATACCTGGGGCTTTGCTGCTGATGTAGGCGCGTATGAAGGGCGCAGCCTTCCACGGGGACGTGTAACCGCTCCAAACCGCTTCTGGAACGATCGAGATCGTTTGATCGGTTCTCTTCAGGAGCACCACAGCGGGGAGCAGGGCCGCGAATTCAACTTCCACCAAAACCCAATCCCCCAGCCGCACAGCGCTTGCTACATGCGCGCCTCGGGATTGGGGCGGACTGTAGGCTTTGATATTTTCTTCAGCAACTTTGAAAACTGAATCTTCGGGCCCGAGTTGGACCACCTGATCGCAGGAGCTGGACCAAGTGTTCCATTGCTCAGACAACTCCCCCAAGGCATCAAACGCTTTCTCATCGACCACCAAAAGGGGGCCATTTTCTGTTCTTTTCCAGCCCAAATGCTCAAAAATCACGGCCGCCAACACCATGAGCAGAACCATTACAAAAACACGCCTATTTTTTGCGCGGGGTTCAAAGTTTTTCATGGTTGGCTAAAATTCGCTTTTGGGTTATTGCAAGGGCTTGTCAACGGGAAAAGCATTGGGCTTTCAATTCATCAAGAGGGTTTCATTGGTTTTTATTTTAAAGAAAGCTTGAACGCCCTGTTTTCTAAGCAGATCAAAAGTGCCCAAATTGCACGGGGTATAGAGACCGAGCTTTGGGTGGATGGGCCCTCGGGATCAGCGCTACAAAGGTTTTTTTCTTCACCCTTCTTGTCTTATTACAATATGCCAAAACAATCAGCACTCTCAGCCTCAGCGCTTTCAACGGCAGACATCTCTGAAGTCATCAAGTTGGCTTGGGAGGACAGGACCACGTTTGAAACCATCGAGGAGCGCATGGGTGTGCGCGAGGCCCAAGTGATCAAGATCATGCGCCTTTCTCTCACGGCGAGCTCCTTCAAGATGTGGAGAGCGCGCGTGCGGGGTCGAAAAACCAAGCACCGTTTGTTAAGACCTGCGCAGATGAAGTTCAACGACCGAGCGGCGGCTGATCACAGACGTGCCAATTGCTAAGCATCGACCAAATGCGTGATGTTCGAGCCTGGTGGTGCGCAGGCTTTTTCTTTTAACTTGGCCCGCCAGCTCAACCTTGAAAGCCCCTGCCCATGACCCCCTTGAATGAAGATGAGACCCGCGAAGGCCATGCCGATGCAATGCTCTTTGAGCAACCCTATTCGGCCTTGGTGATTGGTGCGAGTGGGGCCATTGGCGCTGCCTTTTTCGACGCGTTTCAAAAGGATCCTTGGTGTCAGCATGTTCACGGCGTCTCGCGTGGCCAAGGCTTGGGCTTTGATTTGTCCAGTGAGCCGTCCATCATCGCGTCTGCGACCCATTGCCGTTCATGGGCTCCATTTCAAGTGATTGTCGACGCGACCGGGGCACTGAGCATCGATGGGGTGGGTCCCGAAAAGTCCTTGTCTGCACTTGATCCAGTGCAGTTGCACAAATTGTTTCAAATCAATGCGATAGGACCCGCGCTTGTTCTTAAGCATTTCTCCAGTCTCCTTGCCCCGGGCCTCGGTATTTATGCCAAGTTGTCTGCTCGCGTGGGGAGCATCTCGGACAACAAGAAGGGCGGTTGGTATGGTTACCGCGCTTCAAAGGCTGCACTGAACATGGTGCTTCAAACGGCAGCGCTTGAGTTGCAGCGCAAAAACCCTGAGCTTCGCATTGTGGCCTTGCAGCCAGGCACTGTCAGCTCCAACTTGTCCAAGCCGTTCACGGCAGGCATGCCCACCCTCTTGACGCCGCAGGCGTCGGTCGCGGGACTGCTGTTGACGATGAAATCTCTTCGCTCAAAAGCAGGCGCGCATTTTGTGGATTACAAGGGCCAAGACATCGCTTGGTAAAGCCTGCGTTTGGGGTCGCACGCGCAACAAGATCCCTCTTAAGGCTTGGCAATTTCTTGCAAAATCTCATTTCGTCTGAACATCGGCAGTGTCCAAGGGGGGTTGTACCTGGAGAGCTGGGCGGGACCGACGGACTTCAAGCCTTTGTCCTTGGTCCAATTCAAGAGCTCGTTCATTTTTGACTGAACTTTGGCTTGCGTGTTGAAGCCACTGAAGGACACAACGGCATAATATTTTTCAGGAACTTCGATCAGTTCAATGGCATTGTTCTTGGGTTTTGGGATGGTGCTCAAGGTGTACTTTGAAGGCATCACAAACGTGACTCGCCATCTCTTGGCCATCTCAATGTTGTCGCCCACGGCTTGAGGCTCGACCGTGACGGGGGCCGTCATCTCAATTTTGACGGGTTTTTTATCTGAAGAAGTGGGTGAGCCGTCGGCAAAAACGCTGGAGGCAGAAATGCTCAGCCCGCTTTCTCGGTCGGCGTTGGGGATGTTGTTGCCAAAAATAAAATCGGCGATCAACCTAAAGCCTTTGTTGGAGGCCTGGTCCATGTCACCATCTACAAAGACTTGTGCAATCAGCATGGGCCGGTAGTGTCTGATCTCATAGGGCGCTTCAAGGACCAGTTGATCGTAGGAGGGTTCTTCAATCGCCATGGCGAAATCCGTTCTTAGAATGAAAGCCAGCAAAATGACCAAAGAGCGAGTGAAGCTATGCATTGACCGACCTTTTGTGAGCCTGCGCTTGCTGCAAGATGTCTTGAGCCACTGTTTCAGTCAGCCGGTTGACATTCTTGATTTGCATGAGCATGCGGGGGTTTTTGGACAAAGTCTCTTTGTGGGTAATCAAATAATTCCAGTACAAGGTGGTGAAGGGACAAGCATCGGTGCCGGTTGATTTGGAAGGATCGTATTGACAACCTTTGCAGTAGTTGCTCATTTTATCGATGTATTTTCCACTTGCAACATAGGGTTTGCTGGCCATCAGTCCCCCATCGGCATATTGACTCATCCCAAGCGTGTTGGGTAACTCGACCCATTCAACCGCATCGACATAGATCCCCAAGTACCACTGGTGGACCTCCTGGGGCTTCACGCCCAGCAGCAGGGCATACAGACCCGTCACCATCAGTCTTTGTATATGGTGTGCATAGCCGTGTTCCAAACTTTGCCCAATGGCGTCTTTCAAGCAGGCCATGTCGGTTTGTCCTGTCCAAAAAAAGCCTGGCAATGGCGTGTTGGCCTTTGACGCATTGAGTTCCAGGTATTCGGGCATCTGTGTCCAGTAAATCCCGCGAACATATTCTCTCCAACCCAGTATTTGTCTCACAAAACCTTCGACCGCTGCGAGGGGGGCATGCCCCGTTTGGTAAGCCACTTCGGCCGCTTGAAGGACTTCCAGTGGATTGAGCAGTTTAAGATTCAAGGCCGATGCAATGTGTGAATGGTAGAGCCACACTTCGTGTTGCCACATCGCGTCTTGGTACTGTCCGAATTGAGGCAGGCGTTGTGTGATGAAGTCTTCCAACGCTTCCAAGGCTTGGGGACGGGTCACGGGCCACTGAAAACTCTCGTTGCGACCTGGGTGATGTGCAAAACGCTTCTTGACCAAGTCCATCACCTCTTTGGTGATGGGGTCGGGTGGGAAGCAAGTTCGGGGGGGGAGATGTTGAGGCCCCGTTTTTCCAAAGCTGCCTCGGTTGTCATGGTCAAAGTTCCATTGTCCACCCAACGGGTTTTTGCCGTCCATCAACAGGCCTGTTTTGTGGCGCATTTCTCGGTAAAAGTATTCCAGTCTCAACTGTTTTCTATTTTGTGCATGGGCCTTGAAATCTCTGACCGTGCATAAAAAATGCAAGTCATCCAGGAGGACCAGTTCAAGCTTCAAGGCCTTGGCGCATTCGCGCAGTTGATGCAGCACAGTCCAATCCCCGGGCGCGGTCAGCAGCAGCTTTTGGGGCTTGAGCAACTGAACGGCCTTTGTCAACTCGCCGACCAAAGTGCCCGTGTTGTCCGGGTCTTCGATCTGGCTATAAACGAGCGGCCACTTTTTGCGCTTCAAATTTTGTGCAAAGTGACGCATGGCACTTAAAAATAGCGTGGTGCGCTGCTTTGAGGACACCACACGTGTGGACTCCTCGTCCACCTCGGCCATCCAGATGGCATCTTGTAGGGGGTCGAAATCTAAAAAGACTTGGGCATCCTCATTGAGTTGGTCACCCAGCACCAGCACCAAATGTCGAATGGATGTTGTCATGAGGGATCGTTCTTTGTTGAGACAGCGGTGTCTTTGTTGCGTCGACATTTCTCTGAGCAGTAGAGAACATCCGCCCAGTTTTTGGCCCAAGCTTTCCTCCAAGTCATCGCTCGCTTGCAGGTCTTGCATGTTTTTTGTGGCAACAACTGCTTGTTGCCTTTGAATGCATTCATCATCTTAGGGACTCAACGGTGTGTTCAGAGGGCTTTTCAATTGTTCACCCATTGTCCCACGTCTGTAATAAACTGAGGCTGAGGTCCCCATTTCAGGACTTCTAATCAAAGGATACTGTTGAACAGGTTTCTTTTGATGGATCCCAGAGAAGTCCCCCCTTTAAACCTTTGACTTGGAACAGATGGACAACGGCGACTACAAAAAATACAAATCGGACCACTCTGGTCTCACTTTTTTCAAGGTGACGCCACAGGGCGCGGATTTTTTTCCCGAGGAATTGACCAATTTGGAGTGGACCGTCCTCTGGGTCGCTTTTGTTTTGGCCAGTTATGCCGTGTTCAGAATTGTCCGCAAGGCTTTTTTTAAGAACAAGAAGAAAGATTTTGACGCCTGAGATCTGAGACCTGGACTTCGATTCAAACCTGGACGTCACACAAAGGAGTGCAGTCCGATGGCATTGCCCTCTGTGTCCTCAATGATCGCAATAAATCCCTCTTTGCCAATCGACCATTTGCGTCGGTGTATTTGACCGCCATGCGCCAGCGCACGTTCGGAGATCGTGGCGCAGTCGTCACAATGAAAATAAACCATGGTGCCGTCTTTTGAAGGTTTCTTCATGGGGTGGTGCATCAAAGAGCCGATCGCACCATTGCCTGGCATGGCGCCTGGGAAACGATAGGCTTGAAAACTTCCATCCGTCGCTTCAGCACTCAGTTCATGGCCAAAAACAGCTTCATAAAAAGTTTTTGCTCTTTGTAGATCGGTCACATAAATCTCAAACCAAGTCACTGGGTTTGTTCTCAGGGCATTCATGACCAAGCCTCCTTTTCAGTGTTAATAAAGAATACCCAATTCTAGAAGAATTCTTGACTGTGAGTTCGCGTAAGCGCCTGGTCTCGACTCTCGCAGCATGCTCGTGTGTTTGGCTTTGAGCCAAGACCACTCACCTCTTGCATAATAAACACCCGATTGAAGAGTGGGGGTGAAAGTCACTGCGAGGGCCTCGCTCCCGGGACCAAAGACCAGCTCTTGCGCATTCACGGATCTGTAATCACTCGCCTTGATGTGCTCAAGGCGCAAAGGCAGGTTCAAGGTCCCAGGACGTGGCATGAAACTCATCCATGGTGCAGGCCCTTGGTGGTTGATGATCAAGGCATAACCCTGGGTGGACGCAGCACTTGCAAGCCCCGTGTTCTCACTGCTCGGAATTTTGGTGTATTGGTAATAGGGGGTCAAAGTCCAAGGCCCCATTTTCAAGGTGTGTACGAGGTTAAAAATTTGTGAATTGTTTTGCAGTCGAGGGGTGACATCGGTGTTTACCTTGGACGTTTGGTAGGCGCCGCCCAGCATCACATTCGTGCTGTGGCGCGCATTGAACTTGTAGCTGCCCCCAGCGCCCATCCATTTCAGTTGTCCAGAATAAAACCCGTCGTTGAGGGTCCAAAATAGCGTAGAGCGCTCATCCGTGTAGTTGAGCTGTATGCCTTGAGTGATGGTGTTGTTTTGGTTCTCCAGCACGCCTCTTTGGATGTTTTGATTTTGATAGGTGAAAGGGTTTTCAAATCCTGGCATGGCGAGGAGTTTGCCCACGGCAAGGGACCAATGTTCATTGGGGTTCAGAGAGACGTAAGCGTGGGGAATGGGGCCAAAGCTGTTCTTTTCAATGCCGCTTGCGCCATCGGTTTTGGCCCCCAAGGTGTGCAGGGTGTAGTGTCCAGCCTGAAGCAAGTACTGCAGAGTGCCCGTATTTTTTTGCACGATCAAAAAAGCGTTGGAGCTCTCTGTTGAGTTCTGAGCGGTGTTGAGCGCAGTCGTGTTTTCTTGCGCAACCAAGCCCGAGAAGGCGCCAGAGATTTGGAGAGAACCTAGCGCGCCCTCCGACCCCAGCTCTGAAGGTCCCCCAAAGAAAAGGGTTTCATTCATCGGGGTGACGTTCTTGACCTGGGCTTGAGCCAGTGCCATCCCCACCACACCCCCGAAGACTCCCACGAGTCCAAATAACCAGTCCTTGATGAAGGGGGGGCACCAGTGACTGTGGGGCTTGTCACCCCGAAAGGGGCGACAACCGCTCTTGATGGGTGCACAAAGGCGCAATCGCTGCATGACAAACGCTTAAAGGCCGAGGTCCTTTTGAGGGGATGAGCGCAAGGGGTCAAGTGCTTTCGACAAAGAAATCCTTCATCAAAAGGTAGGATTTTCTTGTCAATTGCTCGCTGTAGCCCTTGTTGGTGGGGTCTGTAAAGGAGTGGGGAGCCCCTCCAAACATCATGACTTGCCAGTCGATCTTGCTCAGGGTGAGTTCTTGGCTCAATGCATCGATCTTGTCCACTGGGGTCACGGGATCCTTGGAGCCGTGAACGACCAAGACGCGGCCTTTGAACTTGTTTTCAGTGCCGGCGAGCACAGGGTTGGGGTTGGTCACGTGAAAGACCACGAGGCCCTTGAAGTTGGCCCCTGTTCTGGCGTGCTCCAGGAGAAAGCCCCCACCTGCACAATAGCCCGCGGCCCAGACCTTGGAGGTGTCAGCCAGGTCTTGGGCTTTGACGGTGCTTAACATGCTCTCCAGTGCCTTGGCGCTGCAAGCGACGGTGAAGGCCGGGTCTTTGTAGATTGCAGCCATGCTCGCGCCCAGTTCTTGAACACTTTTTTGCTTGCTGCCATAGCCCACACCATACATATCGGCCATGAGCACAACGTAATCCTTGCCCGCAATCAAACGCGCCGTTTGAAGGGTGTCTTCGTCAATGCCTTTCCAGTCGGGCTGCATGAAGAGCACCGGACGTTTGGTTTTGACGGTGTCGTCATACACCAGTTGTCCTTCAAATTTTCGTCCGTTGACTTCATAGGGGACGGCTCGGTTGATGGGCGCGGCTTGCACCGCAGAGCTAGAGACCATTTCCCGTGCAATAAGAGCGCAGGCCATGAGGCCAGAGGATTTCAAGAGTTGGCGTTTTTGAGGTGCAAAGGCTGTCATGGTGTTTGAAGGGTGTGGTTGAAGATAAAAAAGTGGATCAGCGTTGAGTTCGTCAAAGATGACAGCCAAGCACAAATAAATTCAGGCACTTATTTTTCTATCAGTGCGCGGAGTTCCTCGTTTTTGTTCCTCAGTCTTGCCGCCAAGTCTTTGGAGATTTGTTTGATCATCAGCGCCTGCAGGCGCGGGTGATCCTTGCAAAGCCCTTCAAAAGCATCCTTCTCAAGGATGATCAAATCAGAGTCCTTGCTGGCTGAAGTCTGTGCGGAATGCTTTTGTGCATCAATGAAGGAAATCTCGCCAAAAATTTGTCCTCGGCCGAGTGTTGAGATGTGTCTGGGGTGCTTGTCTGAGGCATTGAGATGAATCTTGACTTCGCCCTTTGCAATGAGAACCAATCGTGAGTGGATTTGATTTTCTTCAAAGATCACTTCACCTGCCTTCACATGTTTTTCCACGGCAATGTGATGAACCATGTTGAACTCATTGGGGTCGAGTCCAGCAAACAACTCAAAGTCCTCTAACTTTAATCGGTGCTCTGGCGGATGAAGTAAGCCTGATTTTTCTATCACGTGGTCCTCGATCCATTCAAGTCCGGCACTGATGTCATCCACGATCAGGGTGTGCTTGGAACTTTTCAGTCCCATGTGATCGACATACGTTTTGATATCCCGTCCAGTCACTGTTTGTTCAGGTATTCGACTCAGGATCAAATAGGCGCCTTTTGATTCGAGTAACTTTTGTATGCGCTCGATCATGTGTCCTGCTGTAAAGTCCAAGGACTCGACGCGGTAAAAGTCAAGCACGACATATTTGGCATTTTCGATCTCGGGTTCAATGGCCAAAAAGAGTTGGTCGGTGGTGCCAAAAAACAGACTGCCTTGCAACTCAAAAACGACCGTTTTTTCTCCCTGTTTGATCAAAATGGCGCGCTCTTCGTGGGTGCGTAGTCGCTTTGAAAACGATTGATCGCCGTGCGAGATGCGTCGGATGTTGGAGGAGTGAATTTGCTCGCGGATGAAGAGCAAAATGGCCATGGCCACACCAAAGCCTGATGCCGCGATCAAACTCAGCGTGTTGGCGACCAAAACCACCGAGACGATCACGAAGAAGTCGAGGAGGGTGTCTTTAGATCGCGCCAATTTAAAGCTGTGCCAATCGATCATCTTGTATCCAATGACGATCAACAAAGCACCAAGGCATGCGGTAGGGACCCATGCGATGAAGGGCGTGAGGACGGCGATGGCCAACAAAGACCATATGCCTTGGAACACGCCTGAGAGGTAGGAGTTGCCGCCACTCGCTTTGTTCACCAAAGTGGCCCCCATGGTGCCCGCCCCTGGGGCGCCCCCAATCAAGGTCGACGTGAAGTTGCCCAGTCCTTGGCCAATGAGCTCCTTGTTGGAGTCGTGTCGTGTCCCTGTGATGGCGTCCAAGACCAAGCACGTCTTTAAGGTGTCGATCGAGAGCAAAACCGCCAAGGTGATGGCCGGCACCAAGATCACGTCCAAGTGCGGCAGCCTCTCCACGCCAAAACTCACCCAAGGATCGGTCATCGATTTAAAGATGCCACCGACATCGGCTTGCAAATGCCCGATGACGTAGTTGTTTTGATCCAGTGTGAGCAGTTCAGGGTAGGCGCCCAGTGCAAGCACCCAATAGCAGATCACGCCGCCGGCCAAGCCCAAAATCACGGCGGGGACGCGACTGCTGATCTTGGGGCCCGCCAGTGTGAAGAACATGGTGCACAAACCCACCACCACGCTTGGCATGTGCCACAGCTCGGGTGAGAAAAGACTTTGAAACCAATTGTTGCCTTTGGGCGTGGCCAGCCATTTTGGAATTTGGCTGAAAATCACAATCAAACCCACACCACTTAAATACCCACTCACCACGGTGTAGGGCATGAAGCGCATGATCCGACCAATGCGCAAAACGCCAAACAGGATCTGAAAAATGCTCGAACAAAAGGCGACCAAAAAGAGGCTCAGCACCACAAAACCAGGCGAAGAGCCCGATTGCATCATCTGTATGGACAAAGCGGACAGCACCGCTGCGGCGGGTGCACAGGGCGCGGAGATCAATCGCTGTGTGCCCCCAAAGGTGGCGGCCACCAAGCCCAAAGCGGCAACCCCGAGCATGCCGGCCAAGGCGCCTTTGGCGCCAAATTCGCCACCCAAGGGCGAGAAGATGGTTACACCAAAAGCGATGGCCGAGGGAAGGGCCACGAGCATGGCGGCAAATCCACCCCACACATCCCCACTGAGGTCTCTTTGTACGGTTGTTGAGTTCATGTTTTTTTTCGAATGCAATGCCCTCAGTATGACACAGGTCTGCGCGCTCTAAAACCAAAGTCGCATCAAAACCAGCGCCTGCTCAGCAGGTACAAACCCTAGATGCATTGCACCCTAAAATCATAGGTTTTCATCGGGCATTTTTTTGCCCGACCTTGGCCCAAGCAAGCCTCAAGCTTTTTTTTAAAAATTGGCGTGCACTTCAAAGACCTTCATGACCTCTTCACACCCACATGACTCCAAAGGCTTGGGAGATCCACCCAGCCCGCGCTTGCTCACCACGCTCTTGAACACAGCGCATGGCATTGATCACCTGTTTTTATTGATCTTTGCATCCGCCGTTTCGACGATAGCGCTGGATTTTGGCTTTGCAAAATGGGAGGATTTGATGCCTTATGGTGCTTGGGCGTTTTTGATGTTTGGTTTGGGCTCTATACCCTGTGGTCGCTTGGGAGATTTGTGGGGCCGGCGACAAATGATGTTGGTGTTCTTTTTTGGCATGTCCTTGGCGGCCCTCTTGTGCGCGTTCTCTCAAAGTGTTTGGCAGCTCGCCTTGGGGCTGATCTTGCTCGGCACCTTTGCCTCCATTTACCATCCTGTGGGCATCCCCATGCTTTTAGAGAAATCAAGCAACCCAGGTGCCACCATTGGGCTCAATGGTTTGGTGGGTAACCTAGGGGTTGCGTTGGCGGCCTTGTTGACCGGATTTTTGATCAAGCACTTGGGCTGGCGAGCTGCGTTTGCTGTGCCGGCCTTGCTGAGTGCTGTCTGTGGCGGATTGTTTTTTTATGTGTCCCCCAAAGAGTCTGAACCACCGGCCAAACGCATCGGGGGTGCGAAGGTGCAGTTGTCGCCTCGCATGCTTGCGAAAGCCTTGGCCGTGATGACGGCGGCGGCAGCGTCCAGCAGTGTGCTGTTCAATGTCAGCACAAACGGCAATGCGCAGTTGCTCACCGAGCGTTTTATGGGGGTGGTGGAAGACCCGTCCAGATTGGGTTTGCTCCTGGCTTTGGTCTACACCGTGTCTTCCGTGGCCCAAGTGGTGGTGGGTCACTTGATCGCCAAATTTGAATTGAAGCCCTTCTTTTTGTGCATGGTCGCCGCGCAAATACCGATGTTGATTTTGGCGTCCATGGCACAAGGTTGGTGGCTCTTGCTGTCTTTGTTGGGTTTGATGATTTTCATCTTCGGTGCCGTGCCCTTTACGGATGTCCTCATCTCTAGGTATGTGGACGACCGCTTGCGCTCCAGAGTGGCCGGCATGCGACTTGGCGTTTCACTGGCTTTGAGTTCACTGGGCGTGTGGGCCTTGGGGCCTGTGGTCAAGTCCTTGGGCTTTGCAAACGGACTCCTGATTTTGGCCTTGTTTTCTGCCACCACCGCTTCAATTCTCACCCTTTTGCCCAGTGCCAAAGATGAGTTGAGTGCGGCCTGAGCATCGGCTTTAGCTGTTGTTCTTCACCCAAGATTGAAGCGTTTTAAAGTTGGTGTTGCCCGAATAAGCTTTTTGCAGGCCGCTCTTGTCAATGGTCACGGTGTAGGGAATCTCGCCAGACCATTTTGCATCGATCTCAAAGCGCAAAAATTCATCGAATTTGGAGCGAACAAAATAATTTTTCGCCTTGTCAATTTTCATCTTTTTGGCCAAGTTGGCGGTGATCTCTGCAGAGACATCGTCCACTTGCACAAAAATGACAGGTGCAGTGCCTTTGCTCACCCATTGTCCCCATTGCGACATTTCTGTCAAACACGGCCCGCAGGTGACGCCCCAAAAGTGAACCACCAAGGGCGCCGCGCCCCGCGCCTGCATGATTTTTTTCCAGTCTCCTTGGGCATAGGGACTTAAAGCCGTGCTTTGAGCAAAACACAGACTCCATGAAATCCAACCCAGGCATACAAAAAGGCCAAAACGGGCACTTAAATGGGTCAGTCCTTTGTTCATGCTCATGAGTTTAAAGCCATCAACCGATAGCCCTCCATGCGTGTAAACCATGACACGTAGACCCGTCCTTGGTGTTTGATCAACAAAGGATGGTCGGAGTAAGACGCCGTTTGTGAAACGCTTGTCTCTGGGCTCCAAGTGTGTCCATCGTCATCAGAGTGTCGCAACCAAACGCTTGAATGCACGCCGTCAAAACGCTTCCAAACCATCCAGGCCTCTCGCCCTTGGGCCAACACAAAGGGGCGACTCTCTTGGCTGTTCACGTCTCCCATGGCCATGGGGGCACTGAAATGGCGTCCATGGTCATCCGAACGTGCATAAAAAAGCCCCTTCCTGTGTTCACCTTGCGTGAACCACACGGTGTGAAGGGTTTGGTTTTCGCCAATCGCCACAGCGGGTCCATGGTGCGGACACACATCGGTCTGCCAGTGATCAATGGCCACCCGTTGCACGGCGTGTGCTTTGAGGGCTTTTGTGGGGCCCTGTGGACTGATCATCTGTAGCGCTGAATCTCGAACACCCTTGTCAAAAATGGCTCGGTACGCCAATGCAAATGGCCCCGCTGAGCTCACATCCATCCCAATCCTGCAGCACTCACAACTTTGTGGATTCACCAGCGTCTCTGCCTTGAAGCTTTGTGCCCAGTCGTCGGTGTAGTTGATCGCTATTGAGCCCCCCAAGGTGTTCACCCCTTTTGCACGCTGCTGATGGACCCAGCGTTTGTCCACCCAGGCCACATACACACGGCGCTCTTGGTCGATGCCCAGGCTTGGAAAACGCTCACTCACGCCGTTTTTAATCAAAGCTTTGGGCTCGCTGAAGTGCAAGCCCGCGTCCGTGGAGGTCAAGACATTGATTTGTGCATTCCATTGCCGGTCTTTGAAAAATGCGTAGGCAATCAAGACACGCCCCGTGTCGTCTCCAATGATTTGCGCCCTGGCGTCTGAGCCCGTGTCCAAGAACTTGCCGTGTTGGGCCAACTCCACGGCGGGCGAAAATGTTTGCCCAAGATCCGTGGATTTGGCCAGCATCACGGATCCATTGGCTGTCCAAAGGAGCAGCAAGCTGCCATCCGCTTGCAACAGGGGCGTGGCTGCCTGGGCACATGCCAAGGCTTGGGTCACGCATTCCTGCGGGTCGACTGCGCGACTAGGGGCGCTGCGCGCCATGTGCGTCATTTGCGCCCTGTGAGAACTGAGCTCTTTGGGGGCCTCCTGCGCTTGAGCAACAACACAGCTCGACATCAACGCCATCAAGAGCCACCAAGTGGCCCCAAGTCGGGCGTGACGCCAAGGGGGCAACACAGGGGGTGTGAGAGGCACGGGGTGAGTGGAATTCATGGGCCTTGTTGGAGGTGAAGGGTGGTGAAGGGTGGGTTGAGTGGTTGCTCAATTTAAAAGCGCGTTCGCAGCCCCAAGCGAACCGTTTGGGGTTCAGACAGACTCGCTGACCAAGGTTGGTTGTAAGCGTAGGCGTTTTCTGAGTAAACACGCTTAAACACATTGCTGACAGAGACCGTGAGGTCGCTGTCTTTGCTCAAACGATGTCTCAAGCTTGCATTCAAGACGCTCACGCCCCCTTGGTCAACCACTTGACCCAGGGTCGTCGTCGTGTCGATGAGCATTTTGCCCACATACTGCGCTTGCACATAGATGCGTGTTTTGGCATCCACTTGCCAATCCAGTCCCAGGCTTGCCATGCTCCAAGGCAGGCCCGCGAGCTGAACTCCAAGGGGCGCCGTAGAGACCTGGTTCTTGGTGAGCACCGAGCTTGTCCTGGTGAGGGAGGCATCGATTTGGAGGCTTGGGTTCAAAGACCCATGGGCATGGAGCTCAAAGCCTTGTGACTGTCCGTCTTGGGCATTGGAGTAAAAGGACGCCTTGCCACCGCAAGCACTTAGCGTGGGGCCAGCACAAATGCTTTGTACCAAGCTTGGAATGAAGGGGCTGTTGTTGGCATTGTTGGCGCCCACGTATTGGTAGTTGCTGCTTGCAATCATGTTTTTGATGACGTACACGAAGTAAGTGGCCATCAAACTCAATCCTGTTGTGCTGTAGTCCACCCCCAACTCTTTTCCAAACAAGGTCTCAGGACTCAAGTCAGGGTTGGCAATGCTTGGGTTGGGCGCGCCATAGGTTCTGAGGGTGTTGTTGAAGCCGGGTGCGCGAAAGGATTTGTAGCTCGCGCCCCTCAAGGACCAGTTGTCGTTGAAGGTGTAACGAGCGGCAAGACTTGGGTTCAGTGCTGTTGTACGCGTGTCGTCTTGTTTGCCGCCTGTTGTGCTTGCCCCAGCGGGCGTGCGGGTGATCTCCCTTTGGGTGTTGCTGTAAGTATCCAAACGTGCACTCACCGTCACGTCCAAATTTTCCAAACGCTCAAATGGGGCGAGATGGCTTTGAGCAAAGAGGCCTGCAAAGCTTTGTTGACCCGATCCGGTGGTGGTGCTGCTCAAATTTTGCAAGAACGAAAGGCTCACAGGTGGCGCGTAAAACCATTCTTGGTCATGGGCCTTCAATTGACGAAGGTCCAGACCCAGTTGGAGGTCTCGCACCGTTTTGTTGAAACGTTTCGAATAAATCGCAGAAGCCCCTTGTTCAGAATAATTTTGCAGGCCAAACTGTGTGAAGTACTGCGCGACCGTGTTGTTGATCTGTGAAGGTGTCACAGCCGACGAGGAGGGGCACTTGGTGCTGCCTGCACTTTGCCAGTAACAGCTCGCTCCGTTGTACTTGCTAAAGTCCACCGTTTGCTGCCAGAGTTGGGTGCTCAGGCTGCTCAAGGGATCCAGCGTTTTGACAACTTGAAAGGTCACATCGGGGCTTCTTTGAAGGTTTTGTCCAAAGTTGTAACTGATGGCTTGCTCTTGCACATGGGCCCCCAGTTTTAGATGGCCTTTGAGGTCATCACTGGGGCTGAAAAAGGCGGTGACTTGGGCGTTGCTGTCCACGGCGTCAATGGTGTTCTTTTGAGGAAAACGCCACGCTTGCTCGCCAAGGACCATGCTGTAGCCCTTTGCGTTCAATTGTTCAACAAAGAAATGAAGTCCCAAGACGTCATTGACGCGCACATTTTTTGTGATCGCGACGTCACTCGAACCCCGCGAACTCACTGATGTGTCGAGTTGTGCCTCGTCTTGGCTTGCTCGCTTGCTGACCACATTGATCACCCCAGCAACGGCCATGTTGCCCCAAAGGGAGGAGTTGCCCCCTCGGATGATTTCAACGCGTTCGATGTTGGACAGGGGGATTTTGAACCACTGCGTGGTCAGATAAAACGGATCCATCACCGGCATGCCATCCAAAAGCACCAGCACTTTGGCGTTTCCAAGACCTCTCATTTTTGTCGACTGACCCGTTGGATCCGTTTGTGTGTTGGGCACCCCTGTGAAATTGAGACCCGGTACATTTTTGAGCACCTGATCCAAGGAGCTGGCGGCAAAAGCGTCGATGTCTTTTCGTGTGAGGATGGTCGTGTGCAGGGACATCTCTTGGAGCTTGGCCTCACTTCTTGAAGCCGTCACCAAGATACTGGGCGCCCTCTCGGTGGGGTTGAGCGCTTTCGTGTCAAGGTCGGCAAGCTCGCTTTGAGCTGCGGCGCACCTTGCACACGCCAAGAACAAAAAGACAAGCGCCATTCTCTGGTGGCGGTGTTTTCGGGGCAACCCCAAGGAAGAGACTTTCATCATTGTGTTTTAACTGTATTGAACTCAACACCTTGGCCTTTTTTCTCTGTTCTGAGAACACGCGTTTACAACGCCGATGCGCAGCACACGTATGAACCCCTGCAAAAAAGCAGTGGTGTTCATTGCGCCCTCCACGGAGAGGGTACGCAGGCGAGCGCGCAAGAATCGGAGTGGACCAAAAGCACTGAAGTGAATGAAACCGATGGGACAACGCACTTCAATCCATGAAGTCCGTCACGCCCATCACGAAAATTTTCAAGTCACTTCAAAGGGGGGCCCGTGGGCGGGGCGTGAAGGCCCAGAGCGACGAACGCAGGGGGCCATGAGACCATGGGTTCGATATGGGTGTTGGGCTGGATCAGCACACCCGGTCCCTCAAACCCTGCGCTGCTCAGGGCGCTCAGGTTGAAGACACAGCAGTCGTGTGAGTGGGTCGCGCTGGCGGTGCTCGACGTGTCCGGTGTGTTTGAGTGCACATCGGTGCCAGCCTCAAGCACAACCGTCCGCATGCCCATGGAGGTACACACCTCTTGGGTCAACGCACCGGTTTTGGACATGTGCGCATAGGCCTGCAGTGGCAAAAACAATTGCCAAACTGCAACCAAGAGCAGGATGCGTAAACGAGGTGTGAGAAGGGCGTGCATAGCGTGAGAATTATCGCACTATTTTTTTGAGCCCGGTTTTGACGGTGTTCGCTTTTGAACGTGTCCCGAATAAGAGCAGGACACGTTCAGTCGATCATGCCGTTCAGGCTCGAGTGCGTGCGCGCTGAAAGCGCAAGAGATAAAGTCCCAAGCCCAAGACCAACAACAGCAACGGCACCAAGGCAATGTTGAGCAACTTGGCCCAAAATTGCAGCGCTTCGCTCTCCGCTCTGAGGTCTTTCCTGAGGTTTTTGAGCTCCAGACGTGTCTCGGCGGCGGTTTTCTTGAAGTTGTCCACCTGCGCTTGTTGCTCAGGGGTCAAGATCTGAGCATTGTCTGTGGGCGACTTGTTCTTTTGCATCTCGGCCAAAGACTCGCGCGTTTTTTGCAAGTTCTCTTCAAGTGCTTTGATCTTGCCAACGTAAGCTTGTTGTGCTCGGGTCTCCATCTCTTTGATCACCGTAAAAGGGTGAGACGCGCTTTGACGCGTTCTGAGAGACACCAAAGCAGCGTCTCCTGCGTATTGGTCGACCAAGGATTGCAGGAAAGCCAAATTGCCGTTGGTGGGGTAGACCACGCGCTGACCGAAAATCTCTTGAATTTGAACGGCCACATTGTCGTTGATGAAGTCGCTGTCGGCGATCAGAACCACAGAGTTGTTGGATTTGGACGCTTTGAGCACCTCGGGCACGGGCGCTGGCGCTGGCGCTTCACCGGGGGCTGCGGGGTCTTTGGGCTTTTCAGCTGTTTTTGTCGCAGCCGGTTTGAGCGCAGCGCCCTCCTTGGCCTTGTCTTTTGGGTCAACCTTGATCTCAGGTGCACCATTGGGGAAGGCGGTTTTGAATTTGCCCTCCAAGCGAATGGCAATGGGGTACTGCTCGCCTGTGGGCTTCACGCCCTTGGCCATTTTCTCCCCTTGCTCCATGGCCACGGTGTTGTCCACCATCTCTGCATAGGTGGAGCTTTTGATCAAGATGTCTTGTTTCAAGCCGTCCACAGGCTTGCCAGTGAAGGCGCCTGTGAATGCAAACAAGGTGTCACCCAGCTGAGCGGTCGCAATGTCAGAAGCACTGTAAGCGCTGTCGTTCAAGGTGAGCAAGGTGGGCAGCCCTCTGTTGCCTTGGCCGGTCATGTACTGCATGTCGGCCACCATTTTGCCGCTTTGTAAGCTCACGCCCCAAGCCTTGGTCAAGTGCTCCAGGTCTGAGGCCGTGCCACCAGGTTGCATGCCTTGTTGTGAGGGGATCAGATCAAAGTAAGCGTAGCTGTCCAACAAGGCGATGACTTTGCCGCCGTTCAAAATGAATTGATCGATGGCAAACTCTGCGCTCTCACTCAAACCTTTGGGATGGACCACCAAAAGAACCTTCAAGTCGTCGTCAATGTGTTTGACATCGGTGGAGATGCGCTGAACATCAAAGTCGCGCTCCAGTTCAGAGACAAAGGTTTGTTTAGGTGAGGGCGGCATGCCCATCATGGCGAATCCTGGACTGCCAAAGACGGGCATTGAGCTCAGAATGCCAATCTTTGGTTTCTTGGCGTTCGCGGACCGCGTGATGGCACGGACAATGTCGTATTCGAGCAGTCGCTCTCGCTGCATCACGATGGAGGAGATGGAGGACTTTTGGTCACCTCGCTTAACAGCCAATCCAAAGTAAAAACGCTCCCCCCCCGTCAAGCTTTGCGCTTGAACGCCGTCCAACACGGCCGCATCTTCCGCATCCGAGTCGGGCTGAGGATCGAGCTTTTCAATGACCAGTTTGCCTTTGGATGCGGCTTTGAATTCGGTCAACAAATCTTCAACGCGCCTGGCATAGCCTTTCAGGGGCAAGGGCATGCTGTCGTCGCTTTGAGAGAGGTAAAAGCGGACCGTGACCGGTGCGTCCAAGTTCTTTAAGATCTCCTTGGTTCCATCGGACAAGGTGTAGACGCGACCTTGTGTCAAATCGATTCTAGAAAATTCTAGGCCACCGAGCCAATTGATCGCAAAAAGTGCAACAACGGACAGGACAACCGCCATCCACGTGGGGTTTGTTTTTTTAGACATGTGTGGGCTCCTCAACGCGTGCGTGCGTTCTTAACGGCGATGTTGTTCAAGTAGAGCGAGAAAAACATCACCGATACAAAATAAATCAAATCTCTGGAATCCAAGATGCCTCTTTGAAAGCCATCAAAGTGGGACAAGACAGAGAAATTGGCGATGCCCTCAATGGACTGTGGACTCAACCAACGGCCCAACAAATCGGTCACGGGGGAAAAGCCAATCAAATTCAAAATCAAACAAGCCATCACCGACAAGATGAATGCGATGACTTGATTTTTGGTCAAAGCCGAGGTCAAGCAAACGATGGAGAGATAAGTCCCTGCAAGCAAGAAGCAACCGACATATCCGGCCACAATCGCGCCGTTGTCAGGAGAGCCCAAGACGTTGATGGTGATCACCATCGGAAAGCTGAGCACAATGGCCACGATCAAAAAGATCCATGAGGCAATGAATTTACCCAGCACCGCTTGAATGGGGGTGATGGGCAGCGTCAACAAGAACTCAATCGTTCCCAAGCGCCTCTCCTCGGACCACAAACGCATGCCCATGGCCGGCACCAGAAAGATCAGCAACCAGGGCATCCAGTTGAAAAAGATCCCAAGAGACGCGTCGTTTCTCTCAAAGAAGCCGCCCAAGGTGAAAGTCAAAATGCCTGCCAACAAAAGATAAGCGATCAAGAAGACGTAGGCAACGGCTGAGCCCATGTAGACGCCAAGTTCGCGTTGCGTGATGATTTTGATGGTCTTTAAGTTGTTCATGCGCTGACTCCCATTGCGGCTGTTCTTTGTGCATCACTGCGGGTGATGGCTCTGAAGAAATCATCGAGTCGACCTGAGGGTGTTCGGCTTTTGAGTTCTTGTGGCGTGCCATTGGCCACGATCAAGCCCTCGTTCACCACGATGGCTCTGGTGCAGACACTCTCAACCTCTTCCAAGATGTGGGTGGAGAAAATGATCGCTTTGGATTGTCCAAGGGAGGTGATCAAGGTTCTGATCTCGTGCTTTTGATTGGGGTCAAGTCCATCGGTGGGCTCATCCAGGATCAACACGTCGGGGTCGTGCACCAACGCTTGGGCTAGGCCCACGCGTTGCCTAAACCCCTTGGAGAGGTTCTCAATGGATTCGGACAAGACGGGCGAGAGGTGACACAAGTCGATGACGCGCTCAATGGCTTGCTTTTTATGGCTGCCGTTCAAGTCTCGAATGTCAGCGGTGAAGTTCAAGAAGTCCTGCACGCGCATGTCTTGATAGCTCGCAGCAGACTCGGCCAAATAACCGATGCACTTTTTGGCCTCAACAGGGTGGCTCGACATGTCGTGGCCCCCAATGCTCACCTCACCCGAGTCGGGCTCTAAAAAGCCAGTGATGATGCGCATGGTGGTCGATTTGCCTGCCCCGTTGGGGCCCAGGAAACCGAGCACCTCGCCCTTGGCAACGTCAAAGGACAAGCCGTGCAAAACGGTTCGTCCTAAAAAAGATTTGTAGAGGTTTTCAACTTTGATCATGGGGGTGTTTGAATAAAATCAAGGGTTAGAAAATCAAAAAAAGTTCACCCCAAAGGGTGCTCGTTTGCAATTCATCTGCGTTTAGATAGGGGTGACTTTTTGTTTTTCAAGTCACCTCTGGCGACACGATGGGTCATTGGCCAGCAAACACAGGGTTTGCACTAGGGGGTGAAAGCACCTCTTTGAGTTGGCGCTAATATAGCAGATCTGGGTGTATTTTTTGCGCGGGTACGGAGCGCCAAACAGGGGTCACCGTTCATCGCACAGGGTCAAGGAGAAGGAGAACGAGACGGACACGGACACGGAGAAGGCCAGCTCTGGGTGAGCGGGCCTTTTAACTGGACCCAAGGTGTTGTTCAAGTCTTGTTGATGTGTTGTTCAGGGTTTGGGTGTGGATGCGGGGTGTTTTTTTGAAGGAAAGCACTCAGCGACCCATGATGAAGGGGTTCTCCGGCACATCCCTCTTTTTGAAGTTCAAGAAGTGGGTCTTGAGATAGCCTCTCAGATCGTCTGCATGGTGCAGGAAGATTTCTTCATCGTCCAACATAAAGGTGAAGGTT
>CAIOTD010000109.1 GCA_903861115.1 uncultured Burkholderiales bacterium | reverse complement strand
CTTGACCTTGTCCACCATCTCGGGGGGCAGTCGGTCCATCCACCGGGGTCGCTCTGCAGAAGCCTCTGAAGAGGGGCCAGCGCCAGCGCTCGAAGGTGCGCCCTGGGCGGCACTGGAACCTGCAAAGGCAGGCGCCATGGAAGGCGCGGAGGCATTGGACGCGGGCATTGGACTGGGCGACGCATTCACACCTTGCTGCTTGGCGGCGCTTGGTTGAGAGACCGAAGAAGCCCCCGAACGGGCAGCACCTGCAGGGCCTGAAGAACTTGAAGGGCCTTCAGCACCTTTGGCTTTTGTGGCTGGCGAAGAGGCATCGGGCGCGCCGTCCCTCTTTTTTGCATCTTGTCCATTGATTTTCACCACATCCACACGGCTGTTGTCACGCAGTCGATCCGCGCCATCGGTCACCACCCACTGTCCAGGTTTCAAGGAGCCGTCCAAGCCCTCTACGGCTTGAAAGTCGCCCTGAGTGGCGAGGAGCTTCACCTTTTGGGTTCGAACGGTTTTGTCCTCTTGCACAAGCAGCACAAAGGTGCCGATGGCACCCCTTTGGATGGCCGTCACTGGCACCACCGTGGCTTGCTTCAAGACATCGAGTTGAAGTTGGATGTTGGCAAATTGATTTGGAAAGAGGCGTGCATCTTTGTTCTCTAAAAGCGCCTTGAGCTTCAAGGTGGAGGTGCTCACATCAATGGCGTTGTCACTGGTTTGCACAAAACCTTTGGCCAAGACCTCTCGTTGGTCTTTGTCCCACGCGACCACAGGCAAAGCAAGGGACGCATTGAGCTTTCTTTGAATCAAGCCCACATGCTGCTCAGGCACAGAAAACAGCACGGCCATGGGTTGTGTTTGCGTGATGGTGACCAAACCGGTCGGATCCCCAGACCGCACCAAACTCCCGAGCTCCACCGTCTTCAACCCCAAGCGACCCGATATGGGTGCCACCACTTTGGTGTAGCTCAAGTTGAGCTTTGCACTTTCAAGCAGCCCTTGGTCGGTTTGAACGGTGCCCAGCAGTTGTCGAATCAAGGCTTCTTGCGTATCGAGTTGCTGCTTGGCAATGGCGTCTTGCGCCCAGAGTTCTTTGTAGCGCTGACCATCCAATTCTGCGTTCTTGAGCAAGGCTTGGTCCCGGGTCAACTGTCCTTGGGCTTGCAAGACTTGAACCTCAAAAGCACGCGGATCGATCTCGGCCAACAACTCGCCCGCTTTGACCGCTTTGCCCTCAACAAATCGAAGGGCTTTGAGCTCACCATCGACTTTGGAGCGAACCACAGCCGTGTTGACGGCACTCAATGTGCCCACCGCAGACACCGTGGACGTGATGTCCATTTGGACGACCGAAGCCACACTGACGGGCTGGGGCCTGGCGCCCCCAAACCCAAAACGTCCACCGCCAAAACCACCCGGGCCGCCAGGGCCTCCTGGTCTAGGACCTGAGGACGCGCCCCCGGGTCCCGCGTCCTCTGCCACCGGCGCCAAAGGCGCGGTCAGCAACCAATCTTTGATGCGTGGGTACCACCACGTCAAACTGACCACCAATGCGACCAAGCCCATCCAAAAGAGGGGGTTGGAAGGTGCTCGACCCCTTTGAGTGCGAAGAGAAGCTGGATGGATGGGTGGTTTAGAAGTCATTCAATGAGGCTTAGGCGTGGAGGTGAAAGGGCTTGGGACTGACACAGACCCTCAAACAAGCTTGAATCTTACCCACGATTTGCGAAGATTGTGTGAACCAGCCCCAATGAACCCCAGCTTTCAAGCAAAAACGCCTGGTCAAGGCTTAAATCCCAGAGGATGCAAATCAAGCCGTGGCCTGTCTTTCCTACAAAAACTTGGCAATCAAAGCGCAAACCCCACTCAAAATCAGGGTGCTGGTGAGCGGCAGTCGCCACTCTCGCCCCATAAAAGTGAACGCCAAGTCCCCGGGCAACTTCCCAACACCCAGTCGCCTCAACCAGGGCGAGAGGCCATCGATCAATATCAAGGCCAAAAGCACGACCAAGACCCAGCGAATCATGGCTCAGCCTTGCTCTTCATCATTGGACGGGTATGCATGGGCGAGCGTCTCACAAGGTGTGAGAACGATCCCCGACTTGAAAGCCCATCGGCTCCCAATCGGCAGAGGTCCCCACCCCAAGCGCCAAGACTTTAAAAAGCTCCCCCATCTCGTGCTCGGTGATCAGCTTTTGCGCCATGGCCTTCTCTTCAAGTGAGGCACCCTCAAGCAAATCCAGCAGTCCCGAGTTGATCAAAAAGTGGGCTTGTGTGGTGTAGCCAAGCACTGCCATGGCACTGTCTTGGGCCGCCAAGGCCATCCCCGTGAAGTTCACGTGGGCGGTGATGTCCTTTTGACCGACCGCAATCAAGGGGTTGCTGTCGGCTTGGTGGGCTTGGTGACACATCAAGGTGCCCCCTGAGCGCTGCTCATGGTAGTACTCGCGCTCCGGGAAACCATAATCGATCAAGAACACCACGCCCTTTTGCAGTCGCTCGGCCAAGGTCTTGATGAAGGCTTCGGCTTGGGGGTGGATCTCGGTCAAATAATCATGTTCACCGGGGATGTCGATGGGTGGCGAGAGATCCGTGGGACGCGGCGCCCAGTCCAGCTTCAAGCCGTTCAACTGCACATCGCGAGCGACCCCAAGCTCCATCCAAACACCCGAGCGGCGCTCAATGAGTTTCACCGGCATGGCGTCCAAGACCTCGTTGCCCACAACGACCCCAGAAAAGTGTTCGGGCAACTGCTCCATCCAAACCACTTTGTCTTTGAAGGCTTGGAGTTGTTGGGCTTGCACCTCTTTGAGATGACTGGACACTTCAACGATCACATAGCGATTGATTTTGTCGCCCAGGGTCGTCAAGATTTCAAAAGCCATTTGCGCCGTCCCTGCACCAAACTCCCAGACCTCCTCCGTTTGGGTCTGAAGAAGCGCCTCTTCAATGGAGCGCGCCAAACTCCTAGAAAAGTAGGGTGACATCTGCGGCGCCGTCACAAAGTCCGATCCCGAGGAGGCCATCAAACCAATGGGCTGCGTCCTTGCACTGTAATAGCCCAAATTGGGGGCATAGAGCGCCGAGGCCATGAAACGATCAAATGAAAGCCAACCGTTGGATTGGTCAATCAATCGGGTGATGAGTTTATCCATCGCCGTGGGCTTTGAGGGCAAGGGCGCATTCAAAATATTTAATTCCTAGTTTTTTAAACAGGTGCTGCTTTAGGGGTGTCGACCATTGTAGTGACTCCTGGGAAGTATTTTCTTGAAGGCAGACAGGGATCTTTTTGGGATCCCGAGGATTTCTCCCATCCAAGGCATATGACCCAAAAGCGTTGTCGCATAAGTCTTTCTCAAATCTCATATACTTTCCAAAGCCTTCAACAGAACTCCCCCAATATTTGGACCCAGGGTCAAATCCAAAGAGATCCCCCCTTGAGTCCAATTCAAGCCAAGAAAGCATCATTTCAATGAACCCCATGGTTTTGGTCACCGGAGGTGCCACGCGTCTTGGACGTGAAATCGCCTT
>CAIOTD010000108.1 GCA_903861115.1 uncultured Burkholderiales bacterium | reverse complement strand
TTGACAATTTGTATATCACCTTGGTCCTTGCCGACAAAGGCATGCTTTAAAGACTTGATCGCTTTTTGGGTTTTTGAGCGTTCATTTTCACCGGCCCCCGATAAGGCCTCGACCTTCAAAACACCATATTCACCCAGGGCCGCATCATAGGAACGCAAGGCCTGCGCGGTATGTGAACTCGCATGCAAACGTATCTCCTCGGGCGTTCCTTCAGCCACCACACATCCTCCATGCTCCCCCCCCTCAGGCCCCAAGTCAATCAACCAATCGCTGGCCCGAATGACATCTAAATTGTGCTCAATCACAATGAGTGAGTGTCCCGCCTCCAGCAGCTTTCTGAGCGCACGCATGAGTTTGGCGATGTCATCAAAATGCAAACCCGTGGTGGGCTCATCGAACAAGAAGAGTGTGCCTTTTTTAGCCACGGCTTGGCGCATGCTCGAGCGCTGTTTTGCCGCCTGCGCCAAATAGCCCGCCAACTTCAAGCGCTGAGACTCTCCTCCACTTAAAGTGGGCACGGGCTGCCCCAGCTTCAAGTACTCCAAGCCCACATCCATGATGGGCTGCAAAGCACGAATCACCTCCGGGTCGGCCTTAAAGAGGTGGGCTGCCTCACTCACCGTGAGCTCCAAGACTTGAGCAACACTCAAAAACTGCAGGTGACCGAGCTCGTTGGGGCGCTCAATTTTGATCTCCAAAATTTCTGCCCTGTAGCGCTCGCCTTGGCAGTCTTGGCACCTCAAATACACGTCGCTCAAGAACTGCATCTCCACATGCTCAAAACCGGATCCCCCACACGTGGGGCAACGCCCATCCCCGTGATTGAAGCTGAACTTGGAGTGGGTATAGCCCCGTTGCTTGGCCAATGCCGTGTTGGCAAACAGCTCTCTGATGCTGTCCCACGCCCCGACATAGCTCACTGGATTGGAGCGCGCCGTTTTCCCAATCGGCGACTGGTCAACAAACACCACATCGCTCAAATAATCCGCACCGAGCAAACGACTGTGTGCACCCGGCGCATCGGTCGATTGACCAAAATGGCGCAGCAATGCGGGCGCCAAAATATCTTGCATGAGCGTGGACTTGCCTGATCCACTGACCCCCGTGACGCAGACCAATCTCAGAAGCGGAAACTCAATGGAGATGTTTTTCAAATTGTGTTCCGTGGCGCCCTCCAACACCAACCGCGGGGTGGCATCGGTGACGGCACGCTTTAATCCCATGCCCACTTGTTTACGCGCGCCCAAATAGGCCCCCGTCAACGTGTCGGCCTTTTTTAAGTCCTCCATCTCACCATCAAACACAATCTGGCCGCCACGCTCCCCGGGTCCTGGCCCCATGTCGATGATGCGATCGGCCGCAAACATGACAGCCGGGTCGTGCTCCACCACGACCAAGGTGTTTCCAGCATCTCTCAAACGCTGCATGGCCTGCGTGATGCGCCCCATGTCCCTGGGGTGCAATCCAATGCTGGGCTCATCCAAGACGAACAAGGTATTGACCAAGGAAGTACCCAGTGCCGTGGTCAAATTGATGCGCTGCACCTCTCCACCACTCAAGGTTCGACTTTGACGGTCCAAGCTCAAATAACCCAATCCCACATCCACCAAATATTTAAGTCGCGCACGAATCTCCTCCAAGAGCAACTCCAAGGCTTGGACCTGTGCACTTTTGGCACTTCGAAGCGAGCCGGTCTCTGCCTTTGCTGCTTGCAGCGTTGAGGCCATCTCTTCGTGCATGCGGTCAAAAAAACCACGCAGTCGCTCGATGGACAAGCACATCAAATCGTGCAAGCACAAACCTGGCAAGCTCTCGAGTTGTGCCCGACTCCAACTCACGCCCGCGGGCATGAAACGCTTGGAAGGCTGGAGGGCTTCGTTGGCCGCGTTCAATGAGCCGACCCGCCACAGCAAACTCTCTGTTTTTAAGCGCGCACTGTCGCACGTTGAGCAAGCGGTATAACTGCGGTATTTGGAGAGCATCACGCGAATGTGCATTTTGTAAGACTTGGTCTCCAAGTACTCAAAGAAACGCTTCACCCCGTACCATTGCTGGTTCCATTTGCCCGCCCAGTTGGGTGAACCCGAGAGCACCCAGTCCTTTTGTTCTTGGGTCAACTGCACCCATGGGGTGTCTCTCGGGATGCCGGCTTTTTCAGCAAAACGCATCAAGTCATCTTGTGAGTCCTTCCAGGCCGGTGTTTGAATCGGCTTGATTGCACCCGCTCTGAGCGTCAATCGATCGTTTGGAATGACCAACCCATAGTCCACACCAATGACACGGCCAAAGCCACGGCAAGCTTCACAGGCACCCAAGGCTGAGTTAAAAGAGAACAAGGACGGTGTCGGGTCTTGGTAGGTCAACTCACTTTCTGGACAGTGAAGCCCAGTTGAAAACCGCCAAATGTCGACCGCCTCGGTTTGTGCATCAAGGGCATACACCTGCATGCGCCCAGCGCCCCTTTTCAGCGCCGTCTCAATGGCTTCGATCGCACGAGACGTCTCGACCTGCGAAAGTCTGAACCGGTCGGCCACGACGTCGATGATCTGCCTAGGGCCCGTGAGCGTGGCCACCTCTCGTTGGGCTTGTATTTTGGTAAATCCTGAGGCGCTGAGCCATTGCTCAATCTCGTCTTGCGTGATCGTGATGGGCAATTCAACGCCAAAGGTGATCACAAGCCGCAAATCCCTCTTAGCCACTCGGTGCTTGATTTCATCGAACAAGGTCTGCGGCGAATCGTGCCGCACAGGCAGCGCTGTCTTCGAATCGTACAAATGGGCCAGTCTTGCAAACAACAACTTCAAATGATCGTTCAACTCGGTCATCGTGCCAACCGTTGAGCGCGAACTCCTCACGGGATTGGTTTGATCGATGGCAATGGCAGGCGGCACCCCTTCAACGTGATCGACTTGTGGGCGATCCATTCGGTCCAAGAACTGTCTTGCGTAGGCACTGAAGGTCTCAACGTAGCGCCGCTGCCCTTCAGCATAAAGCGTATCAAAGACCAAACTGGATTTGCCAGAACCACTCGGCCCCGTGACCACCGTGAGCTCGCCCGTTTTAAAGTCAATATCCAGATTTTTTAAATTGTGCTGGCGCGCACCTCGTATCTTGATCAAGCCTTGTGACATATGCACTCTCTACCTTGGGGGTTGGGGGGGTTAGGTAGAAGATTCTAGGGACAAAGCCCTTTCAAATGAATCATTTTGAAAAATATCCCTAAAAGCCCCCCGAACCCATCTGTTTTGGCTGTGTTTTTTGACCCCGGGCGCTCGCGTCGCTTGAGAAGACACAAAAAAAAACCCGTGAACCTCTCAGCCCACGGGGGTTTGTTTGCGTTCAGACCGCTCGGATGCCAAAGTGCAATGCACTAGGCACCAGGGCTCAAACACCCATCAATCTTGATGGTAGATGTCTACATCTTTGGTTTCTTTGATAAAGAGCATACCGATCACGAAGGTCACGCCTGCGACAATGATCGGGTACCACAAACCGTTGTACATGTCTCCCGTTTGCGCCACGATCGCAAAAGCAGTCGTTGGCAACAAGCCCCCAAACCAACCGTTGCCGATGTGATAGGGCAAGGACATGGACGTGTAGCGAATGCGTGTTGGGAACAACTCCACCAGCATGGCGGCAATCGGTCCGTACACCATGGTCACCAAGATCACCAAATAGGTCAAGATGACGGTCACCGTGATTTTGTCCAACTTGGCTGGATCGGCCTTGGTGGGATAGCCGGCTTCTTTCAACGCCTCGCCCACTGTTTTCTTGAACTCGGCAATTTTCTTCACGCTTTCCTCGTCAAACTTTTCGTTTGCGACGACGGCAGAAGGCGCCTCAATTTCCGTCGCACCAATCATGACCTTGGTGGACGCACCTGCTGGAGCAGATTCATTGGAGTAGCTCACAGCATTTTGTGCAAGGTACCTTTTGGCAATGTCACAAGAGCTCTTGAAATCAATTTCACGAGCAATTGGGCTGCCCTGGAAGGAACACTGTGCCGCGTCTTGAACCACGACCACCTTGGCAGAAGCTTGCGCTGCAGCCAAATCAGGATTGGCCGCTTTGGTCAAGGCCTGGAAGACGGGGAAATAGGTGAGAACCGCCAACAACAAACCCAACATGATGATGGGCTTTCTTCCAATTTTGTCTGACAAAGAGCCAAACACAATAAAGAAGGGCGTTCCAACCAGCAAAGAAGCGGCCACCAACAAATTGGCTGTCGTTCCGTCAACTTTTAAAACCTGCGTCATGAAAAAGAGCACATAAAACTGGCCGGTGTACCAAACCACCGCTTGACCCGCGGTCAAACCAAAAAGCGCCAAGATGACCACTTTTAAGTTTTTCCATTGCCCAAAAGACTCCGACAAAGGAGCTTTGGAGATTTTGCCCTCTGATTTCATGCGCTGAAATGCAGGTGACTCGTTCATGGACAAACGAATGTAGACCGACACGGCCAACAAGGCAATGGAGACCAAGAAAGGAATCCTCCAACCCCAAGAGGCGAAGTCTGCCTCTGGCATGGAGCTTCTCGTGCCCAAAATCACCAGCAAAGACAAAAACAAACCAAGCGTTGCTGTCGTTTGAATCCAAGCGGTGAAGGCGCCGCGGTGACCGTGCGGTGAATGCTCGGCCACATAAGTGGCCGCACCGCCATACTCACCACCCAAGGCCAAGCCTTGCAGCATCCTCAAAGCAATCAAGATCACAGGCGCTGCAACGCCAATGCTTGAATAGCTGGGCAACACGCCGACCACGAAGGTGGACATACCCATGATCAAAATGGTCACCAAAAAGGTGTACTTGCGCCCAATCATGTCGCCCAAGCGACCAAACACCAAGGCGCCAAAGGGGCGGACCAAAAAGCCAGCGGCAAAAGCCAACAAGGCAAAGATGAAAGCAGCCGATGGATCGAGTCCACTGAAAAACTGCTTGGCAATGATCGCAGCGAGTGAACCGTACAGGTAAAAGTCATACCATTCAAAAACAGTTCCAAGCGATGAGGCAAATATGACCTTCTTTTCCTCTGAGGTCATTATGTGTGGTGCGTGTGCAGCCATATGGTTGTCTCCTATTAAAGTGAAAATCCAGGTAACACTGGCTTCAAATTGAAAAAACTCCCTCAATGAGAAGCAATTTGTATTACCCGTGACACCAATATCCGCGAGAAGACTGACTTGATGCTGACGAAAAGAGGTGAAATACTACCAACTGATAAAGGATTTATACTTTTATGATAAAAGTCATTTCGGGTTAACCCCCGATTTGTTCAAAAACACGTCATTTGAGCTGTTTTCCTGGCTCACAGAGCTCACTCAAATCAAACGCTTTTTTTGCCTCAATTGGCGTTCATTCGTTGATCGATTTGACGCCAGATTTGCTTTTTTTCCTCATTGGTGAAGGAGCCCCAACGAGCGATCTCTTGGATGTCCCTCAAACACCCCTCACACCACGCAGTGCTTGTGTTCATTTGACACACCGCAATACAAGGCGACACGACAAACTCATTGTCGGGCTCCAGCACCATGGCCAGCTTCTCTTTGAGGCGCTCGCGCCTGATGTGCGCCGCACTCATGAGCTCAAATCCGACTCGTTGCTCAGTTGCTGCCTGGGGTAGCGCTTAAAGGCACGTCGAAACACATCGACCACCTCCTCGGAAGACTGCATCGTCACCTCCAAGTCCTTGACCAGTCCATCGTGCAGGCCATAAATCCAACCATGCACGCTGATCTTTTGTCCTCGGCTCCACGCGTCTTGCATGACATTGGAGAGCGCCACATTGCCCACTTGCTCAATCACGTTCATCTCGCACATGGCATTTTCCAAGTCATGCGCATGCAAGTGATTGAGTCTTTGGCGGTGGCGCAGTCGAACGTCTTGCACATGCCTGAGCCAATTGTCCGCCAACCCTATTCTTGTGCCTCTTGTGGCCGCCAAGACCCCTCCACAGCCGTAATGACCAACCACCATGATGTGCTCCACCTTCAAATGCTCAACGGCGTACTGGATCACCGACAATGCATTCAAGTCAGAGTGGACCACCACATTGGCCACGTTGCGATGCACAAAAATCTCGCCTGGATCCAAGCCGATGATCTCGTTGGCGGGCACACGAGAGTCCGAGCAACCGATCCACAAATATTTGGGCGTCTGTTGCGAGGCCAATTGATTGAAAAAACCCGGTCGCGCTTTTTCCATGCGCTCAGCCCACGCTTGGTTGTTTTCAAATAATTGATTCAGCGACGTATCCATTTTTTCTCCCACTCGCTTCATTCTTGAAGCATTGACACAGCCTTGATTGGAACAGACTTTTTAGCAATTTTGAACGCCCCCTTCTAGCAACCCTACAAAGCGTGAGCGTTCATCGCACCGACGTCTCGCTTAAGTCCATTGAACCATCGAAACCTCTTTCAATGCGCGACGGCGAACGGCGTAATCGGGCATCACACGCTCCATTTCTGCCCAAAACTTAGGACCGTGGTTCATTTGCTTTAAATGACACAATTCATGTGCAACGACATAATCCAAGAGGCCCATGGGCACTTGAACCAAGTGCCAGTTCAAGCGAATGGCGCCGTTGGAGCCCGCACTGCCCCAGCGCTGTTTTGCGTGCCCCAAGGTGAGCGCCGTGTGCGTGACGCCAACCAACCGCTCAAAATGAATCACTCTTTGCGGCAAGATCTCACGCGCCAACTGAACCAAGACCGCATCCAGCCAGGTTTTTGCAATCGTTTTTTGCAAGGCCTCCAGTTCGCCTCTTTCAGCCCGGGCGTCACCCGTCTTGACGTCTTGCATCCATTTTTTGAGCAAGGACGCCATGGGCAACACGACCCTAAAGTACACCTCATGATTCTGAACAGTGTCGGGCGGCTCCTTTGGCACATGAAACGCGTCCCCTTTTTGCAAGGCGGCACACCATTCGCTCCATGAGCACATCCGCCACTCGCCATGAATGCGCTGCTGAATCTGAATGTGTTCATGCACAGACCTCAACCTCTTGGCGTTCTCTCTTTGATGCGCCAAGAGCGTCTTTTCCTTTGGCGTTGAATGCCCTCGTTGCAAGGGTGTGTCCTCTTCTGAAAAAACCCACTGCACACCTTGCCCCAGCACTTGACTGACACAACCGTTCTCAATTTGTACTGCAGCACGCTTGGCCTGGTCTGCCTTTTTCGCCATGCCTTGAACTTGCTTGAGGATCCAAAACTCGCGCTCTTTGAGTGCGCCTTGGATCTGAGCGATGCTCACCCAGCGCGGCGCACGCACCTCAAGCCCTTCTTGAGACACCAACATGGCAATGGTTTTTCTTTTAACACGCACCACTCGGTAGGCCACCTGAAGGCCCCCAAGCTCCAACGCATGTGTGGCCTTGTCGTGAAGCAAAATACTTGAGCTTGTCGCCGGTTGTTCCCCCCCTTGGTCCACCAGGGTCGGGGCTTGGCTCTGCCTTGAATTTTTTATGGGCGCTTTGACAACCGACGACTCTTTGGGGCCAGATTTTTCCTGTGGGGAAGGTGTCAAAAAATCAAAAACCAGCTGCATGAATCGACCTGGGGGTCTAGGTGGCTTGACGACGGAGGACACGACAATTTCTCTTCAACTCAACAGTCGCTTGCAGGCATCACGCATACGCGAGCGGATCCAAACGACGCATCTCCGCCTCAATCCAGGCTTGCACTTGCGCCATCAACTCCTCCGGCGAGCGACCTTCACTGGCAATGGGCTCGCCAAAGGAGACATCGACCGTGCCGGCACGCTTGATCACGGCTTTTCTTGGCCAGCACTTTGCCGAGGTAACCGCCACAGGCACCACGACCGCACCCGTTTGAACGGCCAGTCGGGCGCCTCCAAACTTGTAGACCCCTACCTGCCCGCGTTCAATGCGAGTGCCTTCAGGAAACATAACAACCCAGTTGCCTTTTCCCAGCAATTCACGTCCTTGCTCCACCACCTTCGCAAAGGCCTTTGTTCGCTGCGAGCGGTCAATGTGGATCATGTCCAAACAACCAATGGCCCAACCAAAAAATGGAATCCTGAGGAGCTCTTTCTTAAAAACATAAGAGACCGCATGCGGCATGATGACGGGCATCAAAAATGTTTCATACGTAGACTGGTGCTTGACCAACACAATCACCGGCAAATGATCCAATCCTTTTAAATTGTCCATGCCATGCAACGCATACCGAACCCCACAAATTTTATCCAAGGAGACCACGCAATTTCTCAACCAAAAAACCGCGCAGGTATAAAGCGTTGCCTTTGACGCACCAGTCACTTTGCGCAACAACAAATACAAGGCACAAGGGATCAACGTGCACAACATCCAACACAGATGCAAAAATGATTTTAAAAAATTCAAAATGTCCCTCTTGTGCTTATTTATCCGCTCGCAACAACTCCAACTGCGCATCTCTCTCGTGAATCAACCACTCAGAAAACGCATACAGATCTTGATGCACGCGCGTCTCTTTTGGAAATTGCGCTGACAAGGCTTGCTCTCGGTAAACCATCCCCTTGCCGGTCAACACCAAATGGGGCTCGCACCCAACGCCATAACCCGCTTGCAAGTCCCTGAGTGAGTCGCCAACGGTCGGAACCCCCTTCAAAGACAGCCCCAAGCGAGTCCCAATTTGCTCATACAAACCCGACAAAGGCTTTCTACAATCACACCCCTCTTCAGTGGTGTGTGGACAAAAGAAGATGGCCTCGATCTTCCCGCCTTCAAGGGCCAGCAATTTATGCATTTTTTCATGCATCGCATTCAACGTGGCCATGTCAAACAAGCCTCGCCCCAAGCCCGATTGATTCGAAGCGATCACAATGCGCCACCCCGCATGGCTGAGCCTTGCAATGGCCTCAAGCGAGCCCTCTATAGGGATCCACTCATCAGGCGACTTCACATAATCATCTCGATCCTCGTTGATTGTGCCGTCTCGATCCAAAATAAGCAATTTCGTCATGATCTCAGCGCACCCCTTCGCGAAGGCGCTCCTGTGTAGCTTTTAACAATATGGTCAATTCGCTGGATGCCAAAGCACCCAACCTAGACACCGATCAGCCTCCCTTTGATGCTTCCCGCCGACGTCAAAGCCCGCGCTCAAGCCAACCGAGACAAGTCAGCCACTTGATTCATGGCGATGTGCAAATGAGTGAGCAATGACAAGCGGTTCATCCTGAGCGCCTCCTCCGGCGCATTGACCATCACTTGCTCAAAAAACAAATCTACCGGCGCCTTCAAGTGGGCAAGCAACTTGAGAGATTGCTCATAGTCTTGCGCCTCAAAACTTGCTCTTGATTTGGGCAACACCGTTTGCATGGTCTCGAACAGCGCTTTTTCTGCGCCTTCAATCAACAGCGATGAATTGACCTCGTGCTGAGCTGGCAGGTCTTGCACCTTTTTCAAGATGTTGCCAATTCGCTTATTTGCCGACGCCAATGAAAGCGCCTCAGGCAAGTGGTTGAATGCTTTAACCGCTTTTAGACGCAAATCCACATCATCCAGCACATCTGGGCGAATCGATAAAACGCTGTCAACTTGTGGGGCTGAATAGTCTTGATCTTTTAAATTGATGCTTAAACGATCGTAAATAAAGTTCAAGAGATCTTGCGCGACCTCAGCTGCGCTTTTCTTGATCACATCCTCGTGCCCCTCAAATGCTTTGGCACTTAAATCCAAAAGACGTGTGATGGACAGACCTAGATTTTTTTCGCGCAACAACCGAATCACACCAATGGCATGCCTTCTGAGGGCGTAGGGATCTTTGTCACCGCTGGGCTGCTGACCAATCGAAAACAGGCCCACCAAGGTCTCCAGTTTGTCGGCCAAAGCCAGAACCACACCCGTCATTCCCCTGGGCAAGGCGTCCCCAGCAAATCGGGGCTTGTAATGATCCTCGACCGCCCAAGCCACCTCTTTGGCATAGCCGTCATGCAACGCATAATACTGACCCATCACGCCTTGCAATTCTGGAAACTCACCCACCATATCCGTGAGCAAGTCCACCTTCGCGATTTGTGCAGCTTCATCGATCCATGTGGCCTCTTGGGCACTCAATTTGGACAATACCAGCAACTCCTGCGCAATGCCTGCGGCAATGCGCTGCACACGCTGCGTGCGCTGGGCTTGCGTGCCAAGCTGCTGGTGATAAACCACTTTTGCGAGGCCTGGTGCGCGGGTTTTCAAATTCATTCTTCGATCTTGATCAAAGAAGAATTTAGCGTCTGACAGTCGCGGACGAACCACCCGCTCATTGCCCCCCACCACAGCACGCGTGTCTTTAGGTGAAATGTTACTCACCACCAAAAAATGATTGACCAACTCACCTTGATCATTGACCAATGGGAAATATTTTTGATTCGCCTTCATTGTGAGAATCAAACACTCCTGTGGCACTTGCAAGAATTCTTTCTCAAATTGGCAAATCAGCACATTGGGCATCTCCACCAATGCGCAAACCTCGTCGAGCAACGCCTCATCGTGCGACACATTAAAGGAAGGACCCAATGATTTGGCCGCCAAATTCAGTTGCTCAACAATTTGCCCTCTTCTCTTTTCGTAACTGGCAATGACCGCCCCCTCGTGCATGAGTGCCTCTTCGTAGGACTGGGCATTGACCAAAACAATGCTAGGTTTTTTGGCCTCAAATCGATGCCCTTGGGTCGTTTGACCGGCCTTCAAGCCAAGCGCTGTCAACGCAAGGACTTGGTCGCCATGCATGGCCAACAATGAGTGCACGGGTCGCACAAAGTTCACACTGCTCCAACCAGGCAGCTCACAGTTATCATGCAACTGATAACTCATCACCTTGGGGATCGGCAGTTTTGCGATGGCTTCATTCAAGGCTTTTTGCGCGCCCACAAGCAAGGACACGCCGGGCTGTTTTTGCCTGAGCCAAAGATGCTCCGTTTGACCCTCAGCGACGACCTCAAGGTCTGCCGCCGTCAGATGAGAAAACCCGAGTGCCGCCAACTTTTTCTCTAAAGCTGCACTGGCCTGACCCTTATCATCCAGACCCACCTTCACAGGCATTAATTTTTGTTTGACCTCGCGCTCAGGCGCCTGAGGCAACACAGACTGAAACAAAACAGCCAGTCTCCTTGGCGTTGCAAAAGACTCGAATTCACAAGTCGCATCGATCAACTCCAAAGCCAACAACTGCTCTCGCATGGTGGCACTAAAGGATTGACCAAGCTTGGACAAAACCTTGGGCGGCAACTCTTCGACCAATAGCTCAATGAGCAACGCAGCCTTGTTCATGTGTTGTGTTTGCATGGCTCAACCCACCTTCTCATTAAGCTCTTGAACCCAAGCACGCGGCGCCATGGGGAAACCCAATCTCTCACGGCTGTCGTAATAACTCTGCGCAACAGCGCGAGCCAAATTTCTGATCCTTGTGATGTACCCTGCACGCTCGGTCACACTGATGGACCCTCTTGCATCCAGAAGATTAAAGGTGTGCGCAGCCTTCAGCACTTGCTCGTATGCGGGCAAAGCCAACTGCACAGAAATTAGATGCTGTGCTTGTTTTTCGTAGGCTGAAAACGCTGAAAACAAAAATGTGGCATCGCTGTGTTCAAAGTTATAGGCCGACTGCTCTTGTTCATTTTGTAAATAGACGTCTCTGTATGTGAGCCCCTCTGTCCAACTCAGGTCGTAGACGTTGTCCACGCCTTGAAGGTACATGGCAAGGCGCTCTAAACCATAAGTAATCTCTCCAGTGATCGGATGACAATTGATGCCCCCCACTTGCTGGAAATAGGTGAACTGAGTGACCTCCATGCCATTGAGCCAAACCTCCCAACCCAACCCCCAAGCGCCCAGGGTTGGATTTTCCCAGTCGTCCTCAACGAAACGAATGTCATTGACTTTTAAATCAAACCCCAAAGCCTCCAAGGAGCCCAAATACAACTCCAAAATGTTTTGAGGCGCGGGCTTAAGTACCACTTGAAACTGGTAATAGTGCTGGAGTCGGTTTGGATTTTCACCGTAGCGGCCATCTTTTGGACGTCGACTGGGCTGCACATAGGCTGCCTTCCAGGGCTCTGGACCAAGAGCGCGTAAAAATGTGGCCGTGTGCGAGGTTCCCGCACCCACCTCCATGTCGTAGGGCTGAAGCAAAGCACAGCCTTGTTTGGCCCAGTATGACTGCAAAGTCAAAATCAGTTCTTGAAAATGAAGCATTGTTTTTCCACGCATGCGCGCAAGGTTTTAAATGGTCCGCAGGCCGCACTTGGAGAAGTCCTGCATGCCTTTGACGTGCGACACCACCAACGATGTCACAACTTGGATCCATTTCTTTTTTTGAATTCGAAACTCAATTTTAACCCCCTCTGAGGCTCTCAGAGGGCACGCACGCGTTAAAGTTGCACAGAGCTTGAACCTCAATGG
>CAIOTD010000107.1 GCA_903861115.1 uncultured Burkholderiales bacterium | reverse complement strand
GTCCTGCCCAGTGGCAAAGAAGCCGCAAAGTAATCCTTCAAGCTTGGCATGACCAGCAGCCTTTGCGCTCAAATCCCTCGGAATTTGCGACGCCAACCCTTTCTTTTGGTGATTTAAAGAGATGCCTCTTGCTCTTATCTTTATCTCTGCCTTGGCGTATAGTGGCCTGCATCTGCTCAGTGGTGCCGTGTTCAGCACATTTTCATTCAACTCGCACATCTCACTGATCTACCTTCCCGCCTTTGTGAGGCTACTCAACGTCTTGGTTTTGGGTCCCATCAATGGGACTATGGCGACCTTGCTTGGCGGGATGCTCCTGTTGCCCTTTCATTACGACATCAACCTCATCGAGATCGCATCGATTGGATGCTCGGGTGTTGGGCCTTTGCTTGCCATCTATTTATTCAAATTAACTTTCAACAAAGATGTCGCCTTGTCAGTCACAAAAGACTTGGTGATACTTGGGCTGATCTATTCCTTTACAAATGCCTTGGTACACCATCTGATTTGGTTGGTCTTGGACCCAAGTGCACTCATTTGGAATTTTCAATTTTTTGAAATGATCATTGGAGACATTTCTGGCGCCTTGCTTGGTGCAATAGCGCTCAAAGCAATTGTCAGATTGCCATTTATCCAAAAAAAGATTGATCAAATAGATAAATCGCAATGACGCTGCAATATAATTTACCTATTCATTATTTATTTATATATTCATACCATGTCATTAGAATACATTCGCTTCCTTGAAGTCCTAAAAGGTCTGTCCGCAAAAGAGGGCAATGCCATTGACCCAGAAGCAAAACTTCTTTTGGATGAGATTGCGATCAATCATTACAAACACACACACCTGACCGTCTCCGACTTGATGGCCTTAAAACACATCGCCTCCCCCGCCACCATTCACCGCAAGCTCGACAGCTTGCTTCAGGCCAATTTGGCCGAATTGAAATTTGAAGGCGATAACCGTCGTACAAAGTTCATTGGGATTACCAAGGCGGGAGATCGCTACTTGAACAATCTCTCAAAAGCCATGATCAAAGCAGTCAAACTCGCCTGAGTTTGACTGCAAAGCGTTGCGTTCAATGCATTGAACGCAACGAGCAAGTTCATCCACTCGTTATAAAACGAGAGGGAACACTTCTCTTTTAGTATTGAGAAAATGGGGTCTGGCCTTACTGCTCCAAGGGGTCGCTCGAACGGCCAACCACTCTGGACTCACCAAGACGTCTTGGCTCACCAAATCATAGCAAGCAAACGATCGAGGACCCGCATCAAGGTTCAAGTACCGATTGGCCACCACACAACCAGGAACACTGGCCAAGCCAGGCAAATGCTCTTGCGCATACCAGTTGGTGATTTCGTCCCACCAACCCTCCTCGACGTCCGTTTCAACCACATAGTGCACATCTGCTTTGATGGCGTGAGCGGGCCCAGGCAAATGAGAAAGCTGCGTTAACCGAGACAACTCAAATCCTATAGCTGGCTTGCCACTTAGCAAATGCTCAGGCATCAATGACCCGCTGGCAAAAGCCGCCCTGAGGCACTCAGACACCTCTTTCATGAGCCCATCGGCTACCACACACGGTTCACTGAGCGACAGGTAGATGTAGCAATAGCGTCGCTCAAAATCTTGACGACACACCAAGTTTTGAAGTTCAAGCACCAGGCCTTTTGGGGCGAGTTGCTTCAAGCGCTCGATGACAAGCAGGCAAGAGGACTTGAGCGCAAGCGCCTGGACTTGCTCAAGGACCTGGACCGTTGCCCCCTCTTTGGCAACCTCGGTGTGCAGGCGAGTGGACAAATCCAACTCCACTCGAATCAAGAACACGTGCGTGAGTGGCGCCTCACGGTTGAGAGTAGATTGCGCGCTCAAAAAGCCCCCTCAATGACCGATTTGCAACGCTTCTAAAAAGCGTGAGACCATGTTGTAGGCCGCAACCGTTGCCACCAAATCAACTTGCTGCTGATCATTGAAATGGCTTTTGACCTCGGCGTACAAAGCATCTCCGACCGTGATTTCTTTGGTCATGGTGTCCGTGAGCTTTAAAGCAATCAACTGCTCTGGCGTGAACAAATGAGCCGACTTGATGATGGCCGCATGGTTGCTGGCATAGGCCATGTCTTTCAAATGATCAATGGCCTCTTGCGTCACGCCGGACTTGAGCGCGATGGGCGCATGTGCCTCGAACTCAAAGGGCGCGTTGTTTAAGACGGCAACACGCAAGATCACCAGCTCCTTCAGTGCATCGCTCAATGAGCTTCTGTTGCGAACAGCTGAGAGCATCTGCTCCCAACCATGTGCAATGGGTGGACTGTTCAAGAGCGCCTGGTACAAGGGGGAAATACGCCCCCTTTGAGCCAAAATTTGAGCCTCTTGTTCTTTGAGTTCTGCACGAGTACCTGGGACAACGGGTTGAAGACGCATGATAAAAAATGTATTTAAAGGTTAATAAAAAAACGGATCAATCGCAGCGAGCGGACATCCCGCCATCGACCACGATCTCGGTGCCCGTCACAAAGCGGGATTCATCACAGACCAAAAAGAGCGCCGCATTGGCACTGTCGCGACCATCGCCCATGAAGGGCAAAGGAATTCGAGACTGTCTTTGTTCAAGCAAGGATTGAACGTCCCCGCCCGAACGCTGTCCCGCCAAACGCACTTCAACCATGGGTGTGTGCAACTGACCGGGCACAACCGTGTTGAATCGAATGCTTTGCTTGGCATATTGAACAGCCAGCACTTTGGACATTTGAATGATGCCTGCCTTGGTGGCTGCGTAGGCAATTTGTGCAGACCCCGTCCAACGCGTGCCTGAAGTAGACGCCATGCTCACAACCGCACCACTTTGCTGTTTGATC
>CAIOTD010000106.1 GCA_903861115.1 uncultured Burkholderiales bacterium | reverse complement strand
TTCAATGAAAACACCGCCAGCGCGTTGGTCTGACCTAAGTCGTTTGACGTCCAATATGTATTTGATGGCAACAAACTCACAAACAGTTTCAACTCCACATCGCTTGGAACAAACCAAGCACTCCCCAAAGCACTGCAAGCGTCTTCAATGGATTTGTCACGGTACACCGATTGAATGGCCGCCTTGTTTTTGGACCCTTCCGAGCCCGTTTGTGCAAAGCCGTATTTGCCTGCCGATAAATCCAAGCTGCTCTCCCACACCGCTGGATTGGGCATCAAGGTGTAGACCACCAGTCGCCCAAGCACTTGTCCACCAAAGCTGCCCACAGCAGACAGGTTGCTGCCATAAAACAGATTGATCCCCTCTGGCGTGGTTTTCAAGGTGCAGGTGTAGGCCGCGTACAGGGCATAGTCCCCTTCAAAGCAATTGGGATAGGTTCTCAGTTGCAAGGTGGTGTTGGTGTTGACCCAAGTCGTGCAGTTGAGCACCGCGGTGCAGTTGGAGAGCGGCTTGTCCAATGCATCCGTGAACGTGGTTGGCCTTGAACTTTGCAAGGTCACAAATCCAGCGCCTGTGTTGAATTGCCCCAAAGAACAAGTGAGCCCACAACTCGCGCTAGCCGTGCTAGACGTGCTCGATGCACCCGAGACGCTCACCGTGTACGACACCCAGCCACCGGCCTTGCTCACAGACACCCCGCCCACACCCGCCACGACCACGGTGTTGGTGCCCGCATTGTTGGTGCTCGAAGCATTCGTCAAGGCCGGCGGAAAGTACAGATAACTCGCACTCGTGCCTGGTGTCACCACCATGGAAAGGGCACTCACGTCTTGCACCATGCCAAGCCAGTAAAAAGCACACAGCCAGCCCCGCCAAGCCAAAGACCACCCATCAAGCTGTCCATCCTTCATCCCGAGAGGTCCTTTCAAACTCAGTGAAACTGCAAACCAATCAAAGCATTGGCACTGGAACACCCAGCGCCTAAATTTTGAATATTGGTGCCGCTTCCAATTTGCTTGTACACACTGCCCCCACCGATCGTGCCACTGCTGGCCGTCCCCGACAGCGTGCTCAAGGCCGCCACTTGACCCACAGCGACCACATCGGCACCACCGGCAAGCGCTGACGCCAAGGCCGCACACGTGTCCTTGCCCATCGAGCCGCCTCCAATGGTGATGGCAAAAGAAGGCGAAGCACCCACCCCATTGCCCAGCAGCTCCACTGAATTGCCCCACGCGTCCACAATGCGATCGGTGCCACTGAGTTTCAAAGGCGGTGTCAACAGCGACATTTGAATCGGCGTGCCCGTGGTCAATGTCTCATAACTGCCGGTGGACGCAAAGAACGATTTGATTTTGGAGACCATGAAGCTGATGGACTGGACCTCATCGCTCACCCGAGTGGCCTCCTCCGTTTTGGACTGCCTGTACAAGATTAGCGCAATGCCACCCGCGATGATGGCCAAGACAATGATCAGCTCGATCAAAGAAAAACCACGAGACCTTCTTGCATTGATTTGCATGTGCCTGCTCCAAAAAAAGTTGATCAAACAACTATAGGCTGAACTTCAAAAATTCCACCTTTAAAAAACACCCTGTTCAAGGCGCTTTTAGTGCCTGCGCGAAAGACTCGAGGGCGCAAGCCACGGCTTGCAGGCCTTCACCCAAGAGGCACCGATTCAACGATGGCAAACATGGCCCAATAGACCCAAAACACCAAGCCCCCAACCGTTGCCATCAAGACATGCCCCATGGCATGCCCAAGCACGCGCTGGATCCACGTGTCCACCGATGCATGAATATCGCGTGCAATGCTCTGATAGGCCCTGGGCGTGTCGCTTGACAAGCCATACACCAAAATCAACCAGTGGTGCTTGGGGTGAACGATGACCAACTCACACAACGCAACCGAGGGCGTCTTGCCCATCTTGAGCTTCAAAAGCAAGGCATTGCATTGCTGCACCATAAAAGGGGTCGAGCTCGACCGAATGGACTGAACCGCTTGTGTGAACCCACTGCCCGCTTGAATGAAGGCCGACAAAGCCAACAAGAAACACGCGCCATGAAAGGAGGCATACAACTGAAACGGAAACACAAAGCCATTGAGCTTGTCCCGAAATGGAGGGGTTGCATTGGGTAAGAACCAAGCCAAACCAGCGCCCACCAGTGTGAGCGACAAGAAAACCAATATCCCCATCAACGCCACATGGTCACACACAAAGGCCAAATACCGTGCGCCTTCGGGCCACGAAACTCTGGGACGCGTGCGCTCAAATTCAGGCAGGATGCGAAGCGACAAAAAAATCAACAACACGAACGAGACCATCAAATACCCAAGTGGCCTCACCAGCGCTTGACTTAAAGAGGCATACAAACTCAAGCGAGATGACAGCAACTCGGCCGCGCTCTCCAAACCCACATGCAGTCGTCCACTCAAGTCACCCGCCTCAATCAACAAGGACTCTGCATGCGGCACATGGGGCTTCAATTCTGAGCCCAGGGTTCTGCGACGCGTGAACTTTGTAGCTTGCACCCCCCTTGAATCCCCTGACTCTTGCCCCCTCAGTCCCAAGAGCACCAAGGCGGTCAAAGGCAACAAGGGATGCCTGAGCCGATTGAACTCCGAGTGCATCACCTTCAAGGTCTCGTAAATGGGCAAGCCCTCCTTGCTGAGCTTGGCCAAGGCCAAATACCACTCGCGCCGCATGCGTGAATCGATCTTCAATCGCTGCCATGGGGTGAGTTCAAGCCTCATGCTTGACCCCTGGCTTCAAGCACAATGGGGCCAATCCAGCGCTCGATGTCCATGGGGTCGATCAGGCCCTCCTGCATCTTTAAAACCGCATGCGCAATCACGCCCACACCCAGGTCGTTCAAATTCAAGGCCTTCTGCGCCAACCAATGCGCCCGGGCGCCTTCCACGTTGTCTTGCCGCATGTGCGTCAAAAAACACTCATCGGGCAGCAACACTTCCGCACAGACGGTTCTCCCCACAATGCCCATGTGTGCACACGAATCGCACCCTAGCCCGCGGATTTTGATGTGTTTTAACCGCCCGGCACTCACTTTCTTTACACGGTTGAACGTGTTCAAAGGAATCAAACCCCGTTGCTTGGCTTGCAAAAAGGAGCTGGCACAAACGGGACACAACAGGGGCACCAGACGCTGAAAAATCACCCCCGAAATAAAGTGACGCATGTACAAGACAGAAGGCGGAATGCCCATTTCTTTGAGCCTGGCAAAGACCGCCATCGCCTCATACACATGGAGGGTGCTCAAGGTCTTTCTGCCAGACAAGACCAAGTGCTTGATATTTTCTGCGCTATCGTGGTCATTGACCTCCCCCATCATCACCACATCGGGGTCTTGTCTGAGCGTTGCGGCCACATATTTGGTGTAGACCGAGCCCGTGCTTTGGTCAATCCAATCGGTTTTGTGCTGCGACACGCCCATTTGACAGGCCGAGCGAATCAAATACTCAACAGGTCGCTCGACCGTGATCACCTTGATGGAACGCCCACGGCTTGTGTACAACTTTTCGATGAACGCTTGCAAGGAGGTGGACTTGCCGCTGTTGGTGGGCCCCACCAAAAACACCGCCCCTTGGGATCCGAGCAGCATCTCGTTGATGCACTCAATGTGCGCTGGTGCATAGCCCATGGACTCCAAAGGTCGCAAAGTCTTTTCGTCCATCACCAACAAACGAATGACCACATGAAAGTTACCCGCTGGGTGAATGGGTGCGCTGCTCAAACGCAATTGAACATGCACCCCCTGATCCGACACGTGCTCGATCACCGCCTCCTTGAGTTGCTTTTCATCCCAAGAGACCCCCTTGTTGTCCGCATCGGCATGGACACCATAGAGCACATTGCACATGTCGGTGGCCCGTTTGCTAGAGATGTTGGGCTGCTCCAAGCGTTCGCCGTGCACCCTGAAGAAAACTTGTGCATAAGCACCTCGCGTCTCGATGTGTATGTCGCTAGAACTCACTGCCAAGGCTTGGTTGATCAACTCCCACGCCGCCATCTCAACACTGGTGGACACCTCTGCACGCACGGGAGGCTGTGTCGCGTGAATGCTTTTTAAAATTTCCGCACTGACTTCCAACTCATGAATGGCTGCAAACGCATCAGCGGCGTTGGTGGCGCAGCGCTGCAAGCGTCTTCTGAGGTCAAATTGAAGATGCGACAAATGCATCTCACTGCAAGTGAGCACCAAGAGTTGGTGCTCAGGGGTCAACAGCAATGAAAAATATTGCTGAAAATCTTGCGGCAAGCCCAGCTCTTCAAAGTTCAGGTACTGCCCAAAGGGCAAATCATTGACATCAGAAATCATGGCTGACTCGCAGAGGGGATTGTGCTTGCCAGACCTTCAAATTCAACGCGGGAAGGATCCATGGCCCCCAAGGGCGGCAAGAAGTAATACAGGCCCCTGAGCTCTAATGCGCCTCGGTAGGTGTACACAATCGACTGCAAGGCCACAGGAGCCGCTTGCACCGCCTCGATGAAGCGCTGCGCATCGATCAAGGCAGCATCGCCCAAGAAGCTCAATTGCCACTCGCCTTGGTGCACCAAGACCTGAGGCGTTTGAGTCAGGCGCGAAGGCTGACTTGACGTGCTGCTCTTCGTGGGCAGCGAGAAGCTCGAACCCAGTGCACGCGCTGGCAGCGCTTTGACACCTGCTTTTGCATCAAACACCCAGGTCCTCATTGGGGTGAGCATCAAGGTGGGCCAATGTTTTTTTAAATCAAGCGACATGTACAGCTCCAAAACGTCTGGGGTTTCAATGGAAGGAAAAAAATAAGGCCGCCGAGGTAGTGAGAGTGCCAGCGTGCTCGTGCCCTCCCCTTTCGCATTCAGTGCTTGATCAAGGGCAAGGGGCAGAGCACTCGAGAGCGCGTGCAAAGCGCTGCGTTCGCCTGAAAACGTGCCCGTCACCGAGCCCTTCAAGGCCCAGTCCACCACACACGCTTGCAATTCACAGCGAATGGCCAAAGGGTGCAGCCCATTGGCACTCAAGGGGATGGCATGACGCAGTCCATTGAAAGCACGCCAAAACGCCACCCGATCGCTCAAAAAAAGATATCGCTCTCGCTGCTCTGTCAAGCGCGCGGCGTAAGCTTGGGCCTCTTTAAGTTGCACGGCTTTGGACTGCAGCGCCATTTCAGCCATGCGTGTTGACTTGAGCGTGCTTTCAATTTTTTGTTTCGCCTGCGCTTGGAGATCAAGCTGAACATCCAAAAGCGCTAAAAGTGCACAACACAAAGCCAACGCACCCACGCCCAAAATCCACATGCGCCGCAGCTTGCGCTTCCTTTGCGCAGGACTGGTCACCCTCATGGCTTGGATGTGCTTGGCCCCTGGATGGAGTGCGGGCACTGGCCTCCCCCCTGTGTCCAAGAGCTCTATGAGAGCGAGCCCTTGGCTCGCATCGATGCTCAAAATGTCGTAGTTTGGAAACAGCGTGGTGTATTGCTGAACATGTTGCTGAAGATGTCTTTTGTCCAATATCAAATCCACGCCCACCAAAGGCAAACCATTTTGTAAAACACAAAACCAAAAGAGTTGATGCTCAAGGGCCATGTGAACAATGCATTGGGGTTTGATTTGCCCCAAGAGCAGTGCCCCTGAGTACACCTGTGCCAAGTCCACATCTTCATGAAAGCCCAGCCAAGTGTGCACGCCTACTTTGTGCATCACATGCCCCAGCCTTCTCTGTTCCTTCTTGAGCTTTGAAATCTCTGCACGGTTCATCGGCATGTGCCACTCCAGCCCCAAGAGCAGTCTCCACGGTCCTTGTTCAATCAACACGGTTCGTCTCCTGTCTTGACCACAAAAAAACAATTGCGCTTTAGCGTGTCCTGCGTGACATCCACGCAGGTGCTGCGCTGCTGGACTGCGCAGGAGATGGCACTGGTGCAGTGCGATCAGACGGCACCGATGACTGCGATGGCGGGCGAAGGGTCAAACCAAGCGGTGAGGCATCGGGCAAAGCGATGTTTGGATGAACAACACCCATGCCCCCTTTGGGGTCACCCAGGACGCCACCGATGGCGCCCCCATTGGGCAAGATCCCAAAGGAACTGCTGGGCACATACGTTTGAGCAGGCGCCACTTGTGCAAACTCCAAGCTCAGCGCTTTCTTAATGCCCTTGGGTGACTCCACTTGAACCCACACGGCACGCTCTTCAATGCGCAACAACGTCAATCCTTTTTTAATGGGTTCACCCGCCGAGTAGATCACCGTGGCGCCATTGGGCATCAACAGGCGTGCATACGACAAAGCGCCTCGCACACCGATCGAGACAATGCTTGGCAACGCCTCTCCTGCGACTTGAGAGAGGGTTTTCATGGCCGCGTTCAAGTCGGCCTCTTTTTTTAAGAGCTCAATTTGTGCCTCCATGTAGGCCTTTTGATCTTCCACGTTTTGCGCCTTCACCAACAGCGCAGGATGGGTCAGTTGAAGAAGCATCAGGAGAATGAATTTAATTGACACGCGACGCCGCTCCTGTGTTGACTTGAAGAACAATCACCATCATCTGTCTTGATTGGCTGTTGGACTGCGAATAGCCCCCAAAGGTGGTGGCCGAATCCACACCAGCGCGTTGCTCGTCATAGCCAAAAAGCACAATGGCTTGTCCATCGTTGACAAACGCTTGCTGCTGCAAAGACTGGGAGGCCACATTGGGTGTTTGTATGCCCTGGGCATTGGGGGTCAAAGGGGAGGCCAATGAAGAAATCTGCATCTGATACGACAACAAAATTCTGTTGTCGCCTAAAATCAAAGGCAAAAAATTGGCCGTAAAACCCACCACCTTGCTGCCCGTGTTTTGTGTGATAACGGCCCCCACATTGGCCGAACTGGTGGTGGAGCTCGAGGCAACAAAGCTGATCTCATTGGCCACTTGGATGGGAGAGGGCTGACCATTCACGGCCAAGACTTGACCTTGCCTTTGCAAAGAGACCTTGCCCCACTGACTCAGCGCTTGGGCCACCAGCGTGGAACCACTCCAATTGCTCGCCCCAGCCGATGGACTCAAGGTGACAATGCCAGGCGTGTCCACCCCCGCTCTCAGTGGACTGGGGGTGCTGACATTGGCCCCCAACTGGCCCAACTTTGAATACACCATGTTCAACCCAAAGCCCAGAGAATTTTGCTCGTCCAAGGCCACGCTGAAAATCTTTACATCGATCATCACATTGTGTGCAAAGCGCTCGTTGATCGAATCGATGTAGCGCTCAACACGGGAAAGCGTCCCCGGTCTTGCCGTGACCGTGATCATGGCAAGCTCTGGATTGGCGATGGCACTCGCCCCAGAAAAAGTCAACGGGCTGTTGGACCCCGTCGACACGCCCCCAGTCAGCGCGCCCACTGAGCTTGAATTGCTTGCAAAACCGGAAGCTGCTGTATAGCCCCCATTTGAGCTGCTGGGGTTCATGCCCGAAGTGGCACTGCCCTCGTTCAAAATGGCTTTCACACCCTCCATGATCGAGCCCCAGGGGTTGATGCTCAGAGCTTGTGAGACCGAGACGTTGCCGGCCCCTGAGGCCCCTTGCGCGTTGCTGACTGCACCACCTGCGAGTCCATTGGTGCCCGCCGTGGCACTGACACCCGCGAGCGAAATGCCTGCACTCACAGACTTCAAGCCTGCAGGCAAAAAAACCGAAAACGTTTTTGTCTCAAATCGAAAAAATTCAATGCTTTGGCTCAAGGGATTGAAACGCCATGACACATTCGCTTTGGCCGCCAACTCATCGAGCAAGGCTTTGACGCTGCCCTTGTGCTCAAAGTTCAATGCAGCCGAGTTGCTTTCAGACAATGAGCCCCAACTGGGGGTCGTCGACGTGGGGTAACTGAGTGCGTTGTTGCTCACCCCAAATGTTCGTGCGATGTTCATGTTCGTGTTTGCACCCAGGGTGGCGCTGATTTCAGTCGTTTTGATGGGCAGACCAATGAGTTTCGAGAGGTCCTCCAAAATGCTCAGCAAGCCCTCGTTGCCTCGACTCAAGAAACTCAGTTGCTCCATCAATCGATCGGGCAGTGCCGACTGTTTCAAATACACCATCTCGCCCGCAATTCTTGGGTTTTTTGTTCTGAGCAACGTTGCATTGGCGCTCGAGAAGTCATTGCTTGCCATGAGCTCGGCGGCTTTGACATTGAAGTCGATTACTTTTTTATCTTGCTCCAAAAAGGCACAGGCCTGAAGACCCCAAAGCATCAAAATGACCACACTGAAGAACACAGCACTCAAGGCGGACTTAATCATTGTTCACCTGTGTCGACAAAATCTCCATCACCTTGTTGCCCTCGCTCACGCGCAGTTGAATGGGCTTGCCCTCCAAGCGAAGCAAACCCACCAACTGCGTGACAGCGGACTGGGCATTGGGGTAAAGCGTCAAATCAATGTCTGCGATGGCCCGCCACGTGAAGTTGGGATACCAAATAAACGTCCAACCTTGTGATTCGGCCAAGGCTTGCAGCGCCGAGTCAAGCAGACGGCCTTTGGCAATGCGCGTGAAGTCTTCAATCGGTGCGTGGGCTTTCTTTTCCATCAAGCCGGAAACTTGCAACTCTTTTTTTTCAACAGGCAAAGTCCCCCCCTCACTGAGCGCGGCACTTGAAGGGAGAGCGGGACTTGCCTTCGCACGTTCCGTGGACTGCAATTCCTTTGGACGCCCATCGCCAGCAGCAAGCTGCATGGCGCTGCTGGGCTTGACGTCCAGAGAAGCTTCACCTGCAGCAAGGCTCACAGCAGGCTTTGACGCATTCTTTGGGCGGCCCCTTGAGCCCTTGCCTTCTTTTCCCGAAGCGCCGGCCACCTCAGGACCCAGTCCTCGCGCATTCAGCACCGTCGGCATGAATGCACCGGAGACAGAGATGGACACGTTGGGCGGCGAACAAGACACCCGCGTTTGAGCTCGAGGCGCGCCCATTTGCATCAAGAGCGCAAACAAGCTGGACGCACGTTCCTCGCAAAGCGATTCCAAATAGGAGCCATCTTCTTCAATGAGGGCCGTCACGTCCTGCACTTGAGAAAACCGAGAGAACAGTCGCTTGAGCGCTTGTGCTGAGACGCCCGTGAGGTCTCGCTTGGCCGGCAAGAAGTCAAGGATCAAACTTTGCCTGAGGTCCTCTTGTGCCATGAAGGCCTGTGCATTCGCGCTCGCAACCCATAGGAGAAAGGCGGCGAAAATAAAACGCCTTTCAAAAAAGGTTTTGTGGCGTGCGCCTAAAAGGTCAGCAAAGAGCGCACACGGCCCCCCGTTCCAAGCCTTGAGACCCCTTGAAAATGTCAAACACATGTTTGAAGACTCCCACCATGAAAGACCAAGTCTTGACGCACTTCCACATTGATCAACGATCCCCTGGCCACCGTGATCGTGGGTGCAGCATCTCGCCCTCGTTGCAAAATCTCGCGTGTGGTTTGGACCATGATCTGACCCGTTGCACTGCTTGAAGCGAAGGCCCCTTGCGGCACGGCTTGTTGACGGGTGACTTGATCCGACAAGGCGCCAATGGCCAAGGACGCACCATAAATTTTCAAAAAATGGTTGTCCACCTCTCCCCCAATCCCGGCTTGACCCAACGCATCCGAGCCCTCAAAGCCCGATAAATTAAAGGACTGGCCATTGAGCAAAATCAAACGGGTAAAGGCAAAAAGGAGCCTTGACTGTCCCGTTCTGATGTCATTGCTGTAGCGACCAATCAACTTCGCCCCCTTGCAGATCAGGGGGGTCTTTGACGTGATGGAGTCATAAACGGTTTGTGTGACTTGGGCCGTGAGGGTGCCAGGTAAATCGGACACGATGTCGCGCGTGAGCACCGCTGGGATCACCGTGCCTTCAAGAATGGCATGCACACTCTCCAAACGAACAGGCTTCAAACTGGGTTTGAGGCGACTCGTTGCAGCCGCCTCCTTTAAAAACTCCAAGTCTTGTGCGCGAGGGGAGCTGGTTTTGCTCTGCGGCGTGTCTTGACTGAACGCTTGCATCATGGCGTCCAAGCTCGGGGTGCCTTCCACCGAGGGGACGGCACTTGACGCAGTGGTGGATCTGTCCATTCTTTGATTCATCCGCAGGCCTTGATCGAGCTCACGCAGTGAGGCTGCAAGATTTTTCAGAGAACTGTCCCTCGGACTTGACGGGAAAGATGCCGAGATCGGGGACGAGGGCAAAGAAGACGACCCCACTCGATCCCAGTCCGATGAACGGGTCACCTCATTTTTGTTGCGTTGATCATCAAAATCGACCACCACGATTTTTGAATTCATCACCTCGCTTTCTTGCGCCACAGCCACCGCATTGTTCACCTCAAGTCCTGTTGTGCGAGCTGCACTGGGCAAAGGTCCACCGGGCAAAGAGGTCAGCGCGCTGGAGCTGGACAAGACAGGGGACTCGCGGCTCAGACGCGCGTTGTCCATGCGCTCAGGGCCTGCAAGCTTGCTCGCCTTTAAGTTGATCAGCACCTGATCTTGCTGCTGCTGTTGCAACTGGGGTGAAGAGACAGGCGCGCCCCCTCTTTCAATACTCGCTTGCCGCATCACGCCATCGCGCTCGCTGGCCACGGGCAGGTTGGCGCTCTTGCTCCAAGGGGCGCTTTGCGACAGACTGAACGGCTGCGCCCCTGCCCCCTCAGAGGTCAATGCGGCCAAAGGCAACTCGCTTGGCAATCCACTGGCTTTAAAGGCCTCTTCAATCAATTGGTGATTTTGATCCACTTTTGCACGCTCAACGGGCGTCAGTGTGGCGGCAAGGCCGCGTGCAACATCATCGGCGGCTTTGAGCGGCTCATCTTCAAAGGTAAACAGCCACGCCAAAAGCACCAACACAAAGACCACCACAGACGCGACTCGTATCCAATGCTTGCTTGGCACCCCTTTGGGCTTGGGCACTGAATTGATTAAAAGTTCAGGATGGGTCATGGCTTGAATCTCTCCCAAAACCCACTGCGAACCGCTTGAACTTTAAAGACCTTGACCTCGGTGTCGGCCAGCTTCAAGACAAATCCGCTGTGAAGCCCTTGGACCACCATGTGTTGGCTCTGAACGGTGTAATTGACCAATTGGGAAACCCCTTGCTCGAGCGCAAACAGTGCAGGCAATGATTGCACGCCCGTGGGCATTTTTAAATACGTTCTGATGCCGTCATCAAAGACCAAGAGGGGTCGAAACTCAGCTTCACCTTGCACGCTGTAGGCCGTGTTCAAATGTTCGAGGTCAATGCGTGTCAACTGCGCGTTGGAGACGAGGGTGCGAGGCGGGGCGCCTTCACGCTCTTGCTCGATCTCGACTTTGGGCTCCAGGGAACGCTCTTGCCCCTTTGCATGCAAAGGCGATTTACTCACCAAGACCTCCTCTTGAATACCGAGGGGATAGGTCCACTGCACTCTTTGATACCATTTGCCCAGCGCCTCCTTGGTTGAGCGCAGCGTCAACGGGTAATGGCGCTCACTGGTGATCAAGCTCAAACTCGTGAGCAGCCCTTCGTACTTGGGTCGCACCATCACGTAATTTCGACTCGCACTCACCACCACCGAGAAATTCACCGTGTCTCCCGCCACCGCCGTGGCGATCGACTCATTGGGGGCCATCTGAATCAAGGTCACTGACTTGGGGCGCGTCAAAATCAAATAACTTTGGTCCTGATCGAACTCAAAACTCACAAGCCTTGGATCTGGCGACAACCCCCCTTGAACATCCTGGGCCAACAAACGTCCCGCCCAAAGTCCCAAGCCGCTTGGCACAACAGATTTCAAGAAGGTGCTTCGCTTCATTGGATGTTGTCTTGCAAGCGCTCAAAATGTGTGATGACAAAGCCCAGCGGATTGTCTTGCAAGCTCTTTTCTGACAAAGCCGGTTCAATCACGTAATGAATAGTGAAACGCCACTTCGTCATGATCGGTGCGCCTGTCGAAATTCGTTCACTGGTTTGTGCAAAAACAAAGACGATGTTCTTTTGCGATGCATCGGCGCTGTTGATCTCCGTGGTGCGAACCAGACCCGGCGTTTTGGCCATCCGCTCAAAAGGTCTCTCGGTGCTTAAATACTCTTTGAGCTCGGCACTGGCTTTGCCCACCACGCGAGACGCGGCTCGGTCCAAATCTCGTCTGCTCAAAAAGGGATCAATGGACATCAAGTTGCGCACAAAGTGACGTGCCTCTGCAGCAATCATTTTGCTCTCCACCTTGAACTCATCCATTTGAATGGGCTTGGCCACGACTTGACCCGAATCGTTGTCGACCTTGACCATGTAGGGAATGGTTTTGACCAAGGGGGTCATGAAGGCAATCCCTCCAACCAAGACAATGATCAAGATGAATTGCACAAGAGAGATCAAAAACCAGCGACTTGCTTGCACGCGGGCTTCAACCAGCAGTTCGCTAAAAACCCTGGGCCCACTGGGCTTCATCGCAGCGCTTTGCGCTGCCGAGGAGGACTGTGGCTTGGTGTGATGTGGCGCAACCTTGGACATGGCTCCATGATGAGCCCACTGTTTGGCGCTTTTGAACTAAAAAAACAGTTCTTTTGAAGACCTTTTAGTCAGCACACGCAAGACCCTTGTGCCCTCAGTCGAAGGCACAAGAAAACCACGCTCTCTGTTAAAGGAGAGGGCATCCAACCGCAGGCGTGCGCCTACGGGTGAACGAGGCACCCATCATGCGCACCTGTGACGCGACTTGTGCTGAGTCGGGGCCAGGGCA
>CAIOTD010000105.1 GCA_903861115.1 uncultured Burkholderiales bacterium | reverse complement strand
TCAGTTGAACTTATTGAGCACGGCAAGCGTAGCGGCTTTGAGCAGCACGCAGATTGCGAGCTTGACGACAGGTCAAGTGTTTGGTTTGAGTACAACGAACTTGACGGCTTTGACGACATCGCAGGTTGCGTCTGTGTCGACAGCTGCTTTGAATGCCCTGTCGACAAGCAGTGTTGTGGCTTTGAGCTCTTCTCAATTGGCGTCGCTTACGACCAACCAAGTCGTATCTCTTACCACTGCAGAGCTCAATGCAATTTCTACGGCCAAGTTGAATTCGCTCACGACTTCACAAATTGCTGCTTTGACGACAACTCAATTCACTGGCTTGAACACCACGCAGTTAACTGCTCTCACGACCTCGCAATTCGCCAGTGTTTCAACTACGGATTTGAATGCCTTGTCAACGACGAATTTGCAGCAAATCACTACGACGCAAATTCAAGCGCTCAAAACTTCACAAATTAGAAGTTTGACAACCAGTAATTTGACGTCCTTGACTTCAACACAATTCACTTCATTCACAACGACCGAGTTGAGCTCTATGAGTTCATCACAAGTCCTGGGTGTGCTGCCTGCCTCTTGGGTGACTGCGTTGAGTTCAAGTCAGTTTGCTGCCTTATCATCTACGCCCTTGGTGCTTGATTTGAAAGGTGATGGCATTCAAACGCTTTCACAATCAGCGGGTGTCAATTTTGATCTGACCGACAGCGGCAAGTCCTCTGTTGTGGGCTGGGTTGCACCTAGCGACGGTCTGTTGGTGGAGGATTTGAACAACGATGGTCAAATCAACAACGGCTCAGAGCTCTTTGGCTCAGGCACGAATTTGGCCGATGGCACAAAAGCTGTCGACGGATTCCAAGCTTTGAGTCAGTTGGATAGCAACCACGATGGGGTCGTTGACGCCAAAGACACTCAGTTCAGCAAGTTGTCGGTTTGGGTGGACGCCAACAGCGACGGGGTGACCGATGCGGGTGAGCTGAAATCCTTGACGGATCTGGGTGTGCAGTCATTGAATTTGGCGGCGACGACCAGTACCACGATGGACAATGGCAACTTGATCGGATTGGTCTCAAGCTATACCACCACGGATGGACAAACCAAGGAATTGGCAGACGTTTGGCTGGCGACCAGCAGCTCACCGCTCAACACATCGGTCAACAATTTGACCAGTGCTTTGAATGCTTATCTGGACGGTCAAAGCCCAGATACGCAAACGGCTGACCTGACCTTGGCAAAAGATCCAAATGCGCAAGGGGCTCAAAAAGCCAACACGGGTGCCTTGGTGAATGCTTTGAGTCAGTTCGATGCGAATGGAAACTTGATTTCTAATGTCACGAGCATGTTGTCAGCTGGCGTTTTGGCCAATAATACGGCTAAACTTACGCAAACTGCACAAAACAATGATTCTCAAGTTCTCACCAGTACGCCAACCAAGCCGATCGTTTAGTAAAAACACATGGAGGTGCGCATGAGCATGCACACCTCCATTCAGTGTTTGGTGGCTGTTGCCAGGCACCACGGTCTGCAAACCCTTGCGGACAGTGTGATCCATGAAAACAACATCGGCGCCACTGAATTGACGCCTGACGAGTTGGTGAAAGTGGCGGAGTCCATTGGCCTCAAGTCCAAAGTCAATCGCATGACTTGGGCCGACTTGGCTGGGCTCAAAGGCGTATTTCCTCTGGTTTTGCATCTCAATGACGGCAATTACGTCATTTTGGCGGGTGTGGTGAACAAGGATGGCCAGACCACAGCAGCCCTTTTGGATCCCCAAAATCCGAGTGGTGCCATTCAAACCTTCACGGCCGAGCAAGTCGCTGCCATTTGGAACGGCACGGTTGTTTTTTTAAAGCGCGTTTATTTGATCGGCGACGAAGACCAACCGTTTGGGCTTCGTTGGTTCTTGCCAGAGATCATGAAGCAAGGCAGTGCCTTTAGAGACATTGCCATTGCCACCTTGGTTTTGAATTTTGTGAGCCTTGGCACCCCCTTGTTCACGCAATTGGTGGTCGACAAAGTCCTCGTCCACGAAAACGCCTCCACCCTTTGGGTGTTGACGATTGGTGCGGTGCTCTTGGTCCTCTTTGAGTGTGCCTTCACCTATTTGCGTCAATTCCTGCTTTTATCGGCCACCAACAAGATCGACATTCGACTGTCCAGAAGAATTTTTGGTCACTTGATGACCTTGCCCATCGATTACTTTGAGAGCAACACCGCGGGTTTGATCACCCGGCAAGTGCAGCAAATCCAAGCGATCAGGGGTTTCTTGACGGGATCTTTGTTCTTCACGGTCTTGGAGTCGGCGGCCTTCTTTGTCTTTTTGCCCCTGCTGTTCTCCTACTCTGTCAAACTCACCTGTGTGGTGCTCGTGATCGCATTGCTCATGGCTGCGGTTGTGATCGCCCTCATCAAGCCCTTCACCACACGGCTTGAGAAGTTGTCGAATGCCGAAAGCAAGCGCCAAAGCATGTTGGTCGAGAGCATTCACGGCATGAAGACCATCAAGTCTTTGGCCATTGAGCCCAAGCAAAGAAAAATTTGGGACCAACGCTCTGCGGACTCGGTGACCTTAAATTTCAGCGTCATGAACATTTCATTGACGGCGCAAACACTCACTCAGTTCCTCCAGCGCATCATGACCATTGCCATCATCGTCTTTGGTGCCTTGGAAGTCTTTGACCGTCAAATGACCTTGGGTGCTTTGATTGCCTTTCAAATGCTCTCAGGCCGAGTGGTGGGTCCCTTGGTTCAGGTGGTGGGCTTGGTGCACGAATTCCAGCAAACCAACATCTCCGTCAAGATGCTGGCCGATGTGATGAACCATCCCCCAGAGAGAAAATCCAAAACGGGTTTGAGGCCCTTGCTGCACGGCAAAATCACTTTCGAGGACGTGACCTTTCGCTATCCTTCCACGACGGTTGCGGCCCTTGACCGAATCAACATCAACATCGAGCCTGGTGAGGTCATTGGGGTGGTGGGTCGAAGTGGATCGGGTAAAACCACCTTTGCCAAACTGCTTCAAGGCATGTACACCGCCCAAGAAGGCATCATTCGCTTGGATGGCGTCGATTTGAGAGAGATGGATTTGGCCTATATGCGCCAAAACATCGGTGTCGTTTTGCAAGAGAACTTCATGTTCAGGGGCACGATCCGCGAGAACATTGCGATCACCAAATCGGACGCCAGTTTTGAGCAAATTGTCCAAGCCGCGAGAACCGCCGGCGCCGACGAGTTCATTGAGCGGTTGCCCAATGGCTACGACACCTTCCTCGAAGAGAACGCCACCAATTTGTCGGGCGGTCAACGCCAGCGCTTGGCCATTGCCAGGGCCTTGCTGACACAGCCCAAGATCTTGATCTTGGATGAGGCCGCGAGTGCCTTGGATCCCGAGAGCGAATCGATTTTCATGGCCAATTTGGGCTTGATTGCCAAGGGCAAAACGGTGATCATCATCAGTCACCGATTGTCCACTTTGGTCAACAGCAACAAGATTGTGTTCTTCCAAAGGGGTGAGGTGTTGGATGCAGCACCCCACCAAGTCTTGCTCTCCAGGTGTCAACCTTATGCCCACTTGTGGTCACAACAAATGGGGCACTTGTCATGAACTTCATCAAGCAACTCTTCAGTCTTTGGTTGGACGACGCAAAAGTCAAAACCACCGAGTTCTTGCCCGATGCCGATGCGATTGAGAAGACGCCCATCTCCAAAGGGGTGCCCTATATTCTTTATTTGTTGATCGCTTTGTTTGCCAGTCTCTTGCTGTGGGCCAGTGTTTCCGAGGTTGACCAGGTCGTGACGGCCAGAGGTCGACTGGTTTCCACCGAACCGACCATTGTGATCCAACCGATTGAAACGGCTCAAATTGAAGCCTTGAATGCCACCGTGGGCCAAGTGGTCAAGAAGGGCGAGGTGCTCGCGACACTCGACCCCACCTTCATTGGAGCGGACTTGTCCCAAGTCAAGGACCGCTTCAAGAGCTTGCAAGCGCAGGTGGATCGGCTAGAAGCCGAGAAAAACGGCCAACGCTACATTGGCAGTAAAAACGAGCACGACAGCTTGCAAAAGGGCTTGGAGTCGGATCGCTTCATTGTCTACAAATCCAGAATCGAGCGACTGGATGAAGACATCGCCAGAATCACTTCTTCCATCACCAGCAACTCGCAAGAGGTCACGGGTCTTGAGAACCGGGTGCGGTCTTTGAAAGAGATTGAGGTGATGAACGAGCAGTTGTTTGAAAAACAATTTCAGTCCAAGCGCGCGCTGCTTGAGAGCAAGGATAAGCGTCTCGAGGTCGAGCGCGATTGGGTCAGCTCAAAGAACAAAGGCAATGAACTCACCCGAGAATTGGCAGGTCTCAAAGCCGATCGCCAGGCCTACATCAACGAGTACAAGCAAAAGATTGTTGAAGAGCTGATCAACACCAAGCGTGAGCGTGATTCGCTTCAAGAGCAGCTCGTGAAAGCGGAGCGAAGAAGCAAGCTCATCTCCATTTTGGCACCCGTTGACGGTGTGGTGTTTGATGTGGCCAAGCTCTCCAAAGGCTCGGTGATTCGTGAGGCCGAGCCCTTGATCACACTCGTCACCTTGGGCTCAAGGCTTGAGGCGGAGGTGAAGATCGATGCCTCTGAGATCTCCAACATCACGACGGGCAAAAAAGTCAAAATCAAAATTGATGCCTTTCCCTTTCAAAAGTATGGCCTTCTTGAAGGCGAGTTGATCAAACTCAGTCAAGACGCTTTCAATGCGTCCCAAGACAATCAAAAGAACAATTACTACATTGCTCGTGTCAAATTTGACGGGAGCGGTTTGAAGAACGCCGTATTGATGCCTGGCATGTCTTTGACGTCTGAGATTTTGATCGAGAAAAGAGACGTCTTGTCCTACCTCCTCTATCCCTTGATGAAGGTCAAGGCCGAGGCCATCAACGAGAAGAATTAAAGCCCAATCGCTTGGGCACTCAGGATCAAATCCGAGAAGGTCCACTGCACCACTCGGGGCTCGATGATTTTTTGAACCGCGCTTGAGGCGTTCAATGTCTGAAAGATTTGATCTTTCAGACGGTCCAAAGATTGGATCTCAGCCACCTGAGGATCTTGGTGCCTTAAAACACTTAACGCGACTCGGGATGCAAAGGAGGTGCCCGAAATGGTCACCACTTCTCTTCCCGCATAAATGGCATCACTCGTGGTCGTGTGGCCGTTGTAGGGGTAGGTGTCAAGGCACAGGTCGGCCAAGCGGTACCGTGCCAAATGGTCTTCCACCCGGGGGACTCGGGTGGCAAAGACCAAACGTTCGGGATCGATGCCGCGAGCCGCCGCCTCCTTTTTGAGATTGCCCTTGGCGTCATCGTTCAAGCGCATGAGCCAGAGCACACTCCCCGGCATCTCTTGCAAAACCTCCATCCATTTGGAGAAGACGGGTGGGTTGATTTTGTAGTCGTGGTTGAAACTGCAAAGCACAATGCCGTCCTCGGGCAAGCCTTGAGAGGCTTTGGAAGGGGTCTCAAGCGCGGGCTTCACGGAGAGATCTCTTGGCAAGTAGCAGTCGTCCAGGTAGAGCACTTTTTCTTTGTAAAACGGCTGAAGCTCGGTTGGGATCACCACTTTGTCCGCAATGATGTAGTCGACATAGGGCAGCCCCAAGGTGCCTGGAAAGCCCAGATAGGTCATCTGAATGGGGCAGGGCCGGTAGGACAAGACATCCAGGCGAGAGCCGGAGGTGTAGCCCGACAAGTCGATGACGATGTCGATCTCGAGACTTTTGAGAATTTGCGCAATTTCTGCGGATGGTTTGTCCGCACAGTCCAAGTACTGATCAAAACCCAAGCGGTAGCGCTTGTACAGATCGCTGCCATCTCGAACACCCACAGAGATGCCGTAACTCTCGATGCGGCTCTTGTCGAGGGTCTCAATCAAATTCACGAGCAAATAGCCCACGGGGTGTTCTCTGAAGTCGGCTGAGATAAAGGCCACTCTTTTTTTGCGGTGCAGGTATTTCTCACCTTGCCAAAGTGTGGCACGGG